>AFXB01000009.1 GCA_000238815.2 SAR116 cluster alpha proteobacterium HIMB100
AGTGACAGAAATGTCAGAAGCGATAAAGTCAGTCGCTGTTTCCGACAAGGTGAAGCTGAGCGCGATTGAGCTGTCATTGCTGGTATTCCCGCTAGTGACAGTGGTTGAAGAGATGCTGACAGTTGGCGGTGTAGTGTCCGGGTCAGATATCGTTACCGTGGTCTGGACAGGGGATTTATTGATCCGGAAATTATCAATAACATAACCGCAATAGCCTTCATATTGTCTGTTGGTTGTATCATAAACTACAAATTTGACCTGAGCGGCGCTGTTTCCCGTCCAGGATAAGTTTGAAATTTTGCCCTGAAAATTGAAGATGGAATCACCGCTGGTCTGGGCTGCCCCATTGCCCATATTATTATCAATGGTGAAGCTGACGTTATTTGATGAATCAACTGTATCGATAACTTGCAGAACCAGCCTGTCTGCCGCATTGACAAAGCCGCTGTAGACAGAGCTGTCATCACAGTAGCTGCCATAGCCATCAGCATTGGCTTCAGACCAATCAAATTCAATGTCATAATCAGTGCCGCTGTTCAGGCTGACAGACCTGTAGGGTTCTTCTTTGTTCTGGATATGAAGAACATTATTGCCAATTGGCGGAGAGCTGGACGTGAAATCAACATTTGGCTGCGTGCGGATGGTTTTGTCAGACCATTCCGTTGCCCCGCCGTCGAAGGTCGCATTGGACGATACATTTTCCAAAAAGGCGACCGGAAAGACCTCATTCCCCTCTGTCACACCGTCACTGATAATTGCGGCAGTCACAGTCAGGGTTTGGTTACCAGCGGCAATGGTCCGATAGCCAAGCTGGCTGGCCGCGACTGTGAAATCAGTCCCCAAAGTTGCCGTGGCGCTATTAGCAGACACATAGACCTCTACCCCGCCTGAAGGCGCGGTATAGCCCAGGTCAAAGGTCACAACAGCATTATTGCCTTCAGTGACTGACGGGCTGGTCGCTGTGCCCGCAAGAGCCAGACCAGACGCAACAAGAAATAGCAGTGTGAGCGCGAAACGTATCACAACGGTTACCCAAAAATTCTAATTTTCGATCCACTCACCACAGGGATTAAACGACATCTTCCCCGCATTTCTTAACAAAAAGGCAGAAAATGGGTTCACAAGCGAACATTTCATTCGTTTATGCTACAGTAGCATGTAGTCATGTAGCAGAGAAGTATGATGAGGAAAGATGATGGCTGATATCCCTTCACATGCAGATAAACTGAAAGATCTGGCAAAGAAGAGAGCGCTGGAAGCGTTATTAGAGGACACCAAAGGCAGCGTTGAAGAAAAAGTTGCTGCCTTGCAAACGGTCCATGCAGTTGACCGGCAACGGATCAGCGCAGCGCTATCCGGGCTGATGAAAAAAGATTAGTCCGCTGCCTCTATAATCCGGACTTCGCGGATCACACCCCCATCAAGAGCCGCCAAGGCTTCGGCATAGGCCGGGCTTTCATAAGCGGCGTTTGCGGCCTCAACACTGTCAAATTCAATCAATACAGTGCGTTGCATCTGGCCGTGTTCATGCAAAGCAGACGGCATTCCGCGGGCCAGAATCCGCCCGCCACTTGCTGTCAGAGCTGGACCTGCCAAAGCGGCATAGGCCGCCAGCTTGGCGTCATCCAGAACCTCATTATAGATAGAAATCCAATAGGCTTTTTTGCTCATCGCCGTGTTTTCCCCCAAAGGTCAGCCTTTTTTCAGCTCTGCCCGGATTTCAGCTGTCCAGCCAATATAACTTTTACCCTCATCGGCAACCAAAACAGGCCGTTTCATCACCGCAGGGTGGTTCGTGATCAGCGTATAAGCTTTCTTTTCTTTTTCGTCTTCAGACAGGTTCCGCCATGTGGTGGAATTGCGGTTCAGGAGCGTATCATCCCCGTGCTTGGCCAACAGCCCAGCCAGTAAGCCAGGGTCCATGCCATCCTCGCGCACATCAATCATGGCAACCTGGTGCCCGTCAGCCTCTATATCTTTCAGGGCTTTGCGGCAGCTGTCACAATTCTTTAGTCCATACAGTGTTACATACATTATCAGCGTCCCCTCACCCAACGCGGGTTTTGCAGCACGACTTTCAGCCTGATAGGGATAAGAGTATGAAAGAGTTACAGATTTAGCAAGTCTGAAGCCACTTAATCAGGGGCTACAGTCTAAAAACCCTGTATTTTCGGCTGTTTTAAGCAAAAAATAGCAGGAATGGGAGGCATTTACAGCCACCCCAGCAGCTGATCAGCTGATGTTTTGGGCATCAATATTGTGCTTGTGTTGGCTCTTGACACAAGCAACGCGTTCGTTTGTCATGAAAGCTTTCCGCCACCCCCGCAGGAGAGACAGATGTCAGATAAGCGCCGTATAGAACTGCTCAGCATCCTAGCGAAAGGCTGCAAGACACATCCGGCCTATCGGGCGATCCGTCCAGCAACAGGGCGATGTGAACCCTGTCAGATCATGTGGCAGGCCCGGCTTGAGCTGAATGAGATTGAGACCAAGCAGTGAGACAATCAACCCGGATCCGTCAAAACACAGATGGCTGAGTTATCTGTGTGGCAGGCAACCGCCCGCAATGAGGTGGAAGCGAACAAGACATCTGCACCCCTGAAAGGGCAGGCAGATTATGAGATTGTGGTGGTCGGCGCCGGATTTACCGGCCTGAGCACAGCTGTGCATCTGGCGGAAAAAGGGACAAGTGTATGCGTGCTGGATGCCCACGATATTGGATGGGGGGCGTCAGGACGCGCAGGCGGTCAGGTTAATCCCCTGCTGCCTGTGGCCACACCAGATGAGCTGTTTTCCCGGCTGCCGCAACCCTTTGCTGAACGATTGGCGCGGCTTTCCATCGGATCTGCTGATTTTTTGTTTGGGCTGATCAGCCGCCATCAGATCAGATGTGAGGCCAGGCAGACAGGATGGCTGCGGGCCCATCATGGCCGTAAGGCCAGATATCAGGCTGAACAATCTGCTCAAAAATGGGCCGCATTTGGGGCTGAGATGCGTATCATCGACGCAGAAACAACTGCGGCTTTGACCGGCACAACCACATACAGATCCGCAAGTTTAACGCCGTCTGGCGGGTTGGTTCATCCGCTGATGCTGGCGATTGGCATGGCACAGGCCGCAAAAGGTTTAGGGGCACATATTTTCAGCTTCAGCCCGGTAAGACGCCTACAGCAAAAGGGGACAGGCTGGCAGGTGCATACCAAAGATGGCAAGGTGAATTGCCGGGCCGTGATTTTTGCCACTAATGGGTATTCGGGCCTGTTTGATGAAGGAAATTGCAGTCTGCAAGGCCAGCTGAAAGCCAGTATTTTGCCCGCCGGGCCAATTCAGATCGCAACAGACCCCCTTGAAGACGAGCTAGCAAACAGCCTGTTACCAAACGGCCATTCCATTTCAGATTCGCGCCGGATGATTATGTATGCACGGCGTGAGCCAGATAACCGGTTTATCTTTGGCGGTATTGGCAGATACGGCCTGAATGGACACATATCTGGTTATGACTGGCTGATCAAAGATGTGAGGCGTATTTTTCCGCAACTGCGCCATCAGGACTGGCCCTATAGGTGGTCAGGCCAGATTGCGCTGACCGATACACATCTGCCTCAGCTCATCGAACTGGCGCCTGGTGTGGTTGCTGGCTTAGGGTATAATGGGCGCGGTGTGGCCATGGCCCATGTGATGGGCAGTATCCTGGCTGATTATGTGCAAGGGGCTGCCTCGGACAGCTTGCCTCTCCCGCTGCTGCCTGCCTGCCGGATGCCGTTCCGGCTGAGTAAACAATTCGGGATGGGCCCGTTTATCTCTGTTGCCAGAGCCCTGGACTGGCTGGAGAGCCGCGGCCAGACCAGCACTTAAAAACAAGTGTTATTTTATGAATGTTGGCGCGTCATTGATGTTTTTCACCTCAATGACATAGCTTTGCTGAGCCGTCAGCTTGCCGCTGTCTGAAACCTCAACCACCACTTCATGCATGCCGACATCTTCGTTTGACGGTGTGCCTGTCAGACGTCCTGCAGAAGATAAATTCAGCCAGCCCGGCAGGCTGAGCCCTGAAAAGCGCAGCTGGTCGCCATGTGCGATATCAATATCAGCATATTCAAGCTGTACCTCATATGGTTTATCCTGAGTCGCATGGCCCAGCGCACCAGTCACAACAGATGGCGCATCATTGGTGTTTTCAACAATAATGGTCAGGTTAAGTTCATCAGACTGGCCCGCAAAATCGGTGACTTTCAGCAGCAGATCATGTGCGCCCACATCATCATTATCTGGGGTTCCTTCCAGCAGACCATCACGAGACAGATACAGCCAGCTTGGCATACGGATGGCTGTAAAATTCAGCTTGTCACCATATTGCAGATCAACATCTCTGACATTGAGCTGCAGGCTGAACATCGCATCTTCAGTGGCGGTCAGGCGCCCTGCTGACTGCGTTCCTGTCTGTGAAGACGATGCAGATACAGCCAGCCGGTCAACAAAGCTGGTCATCTGATCCAATGGCGCACAGGATGTCAGGACAAGTAACCCCCCTAACACATGGAACATTTTCAACGCACGCATCACGCCCTGATCATCACCAACACATACCCGCTTATACCCAGCCTGTCGCACAGCCTCGTATGAAGAGATTACTGGCTTTTCATCAAAAAGGCCACCTGTATCTTACTCCAAATCATGACGTGAAAGCCAGCCTGTTGATTCAGCTATTTACGGCCTATCTTATGTGTTTCAGATTGACCTGCACCGCTGTGGTGCGGCAGGTTCGGATGATGAAGGCGCCGGTTCTTTTGCAGAACAACAGGCTTTGAATTAGGGTAAGTTATGTTTGAAATCCTGGTTAATGATATTCTGCCTGTATTCTCTGTTCTGGTTCTGGGCTTTTTGCTGGGAAAACAAAAAGTGGTGTCAGGAGACGAGGCATCCACCCTCAACCGGATTGCTTTTCTGGTCCTGCAGCCCCCGCTGATTTTTTTGCTGTTGTCTCAGGTTGATCTGGCCTCATTTTATTATCTGGCGATCCTGACCTATGGGGCGGGGCAAGCGGTTATTTTTCTGGCCTCATTCACGCTATGCCGTTATGTGCTGAAACATGATGTGCTGGAGTCCTGGCTGTTGGCCATGGCCACAATTTTTGTCAACTCGCTGCTCTATATCTGGCCCATTTCGACACTTATCTATGGCGAGACAGGCAATGTGCCCATAGTTGCGATTTTAACTTGGGATGCGGCGATCATCTTTGCCTTTTTTGTGATTTCAACAGACCTGCTGGTGCATAAATCTGCCTCTATGGCTATGTCTGTCAAGCGGCTGGCCAAAAATCCGGTCCTGCTGACCATTATGTGCGCAATCCTCTTCAATCTTTCAGGCCTGCAGCTGATAGCCCCGGTGCAGACTGCCCTGGAATTCTTAAGCGCTGGAACCGCCGCAATCACCTTGTTTGCCTTAGGAGTCATTTTATCCGCAACCAGCCTTATGCCTTCAAAAACGGTAACCTTGTTATCTGCTGCAAAGCTGTTTGGCTTGCCTGTGCTGGTCGCAGGCCTGTTGGGGGTCGGCGACTGGCCTTTACAGTGGGACCAGCTGTTAACCCTGAACGCGGCCGGGCCGTCCGGGGCAATGGCCTTTGCAATCGCCATGCTGTATGGGGTGAACACCGCACGAATTGCGCCAGTCATTATCTGGACATCGGTCTTATCTTTATTCACGCTGGCCTGGCTGGCCTGAGGTCCGCTTTAAAAGGACGAGCAGTATATGAGCATATTTTGCTGTTGAGCTTGCCCAGAGTGAGGCTATAACCAGTAAGAGATTACCATATGAATGCGCGATCTGAATGTGCGATCTGAATGCGCGGGGGATAAGCCATGGCAGAATTAACAATTGTTCACCTTGACAGAGGCTCTATCGGCCCGGATGTTGATTTGCGCAAACCTGGCTGTGCGCATCACTGGATCAGTTATGATGTCACACCAAAAGATGAGGTTATCCCCCGCCTTGCCTCTGCTGATGTGGCGATTGTGAATAAGATTGAGCTTGATCAGGCCACCCTTGATCAGCTGCCTCGTTTAAAAATGATTGCCATTTCCGCGACCGGGTTTGACAAGATTGATATTGAAACCTGCCGCAAAAAAGGCATCGTTGTTTCAAATATACGTGGCTATGCCAAACATAGCGTGCCCGAACATGCATTTGCATTGATGTTAGCGCTCAGGCGGGGGCTGAAAGGCTATACTTCAGATCTGCAGCAGGGGCTGTGGCAGGCAGGTCCGCAATTTTGTCTGTTCACCCAACCTGTGGCTGATCTGTATGGGGCCACTTTAGGGGTGATCGGCAGTGGTGTGATTGGCAGCCATGTTGCCCGTATCGCTGAAGCTTTCGGCATGACGGTGCTGAAGGCAGGCCGCAAGGGGGCTGCGGGCCTGCCTGAGGGCTATACAGCGTTTGATGAGGTGATTTGCCGATCTGATGTGATCTCGTTGCATTGCCCGCTGACACCAGAGACACATCACCTGATCGCAGCAGCTGAGCTAAAGCAGATGAAGCAAACCGCCCTTATCCTGAATACGTCACGTGGCGGGCTGATCAATGAAACAGATTTAATTGACGCCTTAAAAACCAACCAGATTGCCGGTGCAGGTATTGATGTGGTCAGCAGCGAGCCGCCACCGGCAGATCATATTTTCTTCGCCCATCTGGATTTGCCCAATTTCATCTTAACCCCACATACGGGCTGGGCCTCAAATGAGGCTATGCAGGTATTATGGGAACAGCTGATCAGCCATATCGACCAGTTCGCGGCCGGCAGCCCGACAAATAATCTATGTGCTGAGTAAGAAATGCGGCAAAAATTTAACGCAGAAGACAAACGAATCCTGCGGCAGTTCACCATCAGCATCGGGCTGGCGATTGTGGCCGTGATTGTGGTTATCTGGCTTGTCTGAGGGCTATTTCACCCAAGTGGAATAGCGTTTGCGCTGGCCTTCAATATCTGTGCGCATAAATTCCGAAAAAACCGTCGCCAGGCCATTATAGGCCGCCCGGTTCTGTTTCAGTACCGCATCCAGCGGAATCACCACATCGCCATCTTTGCGCAGATAGGGCTTTTCGTAATTCGGGAAGCTTTCAACCAGCTTATAAAGGGCTTTCAGAAGCTCTTTTTCCTGTTCTGCATTTTCAGCAGCGGTGCGCTTTTTTTCCTGATAATATTCAGACATTTCTGCCTCCGGTTCGGGGTTGCTGTTAAAGAATAACGGCATGATTTCACAGTTTGTCAGTGACGCCAGCCCGCCGCCCGCCTTGCCGGGATTGAAGCGCAAACGAATGGAATTTTCGCTTTTGAATTTTTCTAATGTTACAGAATTTTCGGCCCTTACATTATTCTGGGTCGGCATCAGAAACCTGTTAAAGCCATTATTAAACGCAAAACGGCGCCAGAAGGCGCCGCATGCATCGAGTTCAAATGGTGGAGCGTACTGGGATTGAACCAGTGACCCCCACGATGTCAACGTGGTGCTCTCCCGCTGAGCTAACGCTCCTTATCCATCTGAATATAACCACGCTGCCGGGCGGACCGACAAGCCTGTCTTGGGCAAAGATGTAGTTAAGTTTGCAGATCAAGTCAAGCAGAAGACCGCCCCTTCTGGCTGAAGCACGCGTGGCTGCTGTCGGCACCTGAAAAGAGGAAGACAGCTGTATCGCTCACCCATAGCTGTAAGCCGGACAGAGATAAGTTTCGGCAGTAAATTTTTGGCAGCGTGCAGAAAGTCAGATAAGCTGTTCAGTATGAATGATATTTCTCATGCCGTTTCTGCATCACCCCGCCCGTCCGATGACAAAGCAGGATTGCTGGTGCCCCGCATCACAGATGACCGTGATATTCCAGCTTTTCAGCTGGTCGACGGCGTGCCTGAAAGTCGTGTTGTTCTGTCGGTACCGCATGGTGGCTGGCTGTATCCGCAGAGCCTGATTACTGCGCATAATTTTAGCCGTTGTTCCAGCCTTGCTGACACAGGAACAGCCGAATTGGGCCTGATGCTGGCGGGGGGGCATTATCCGGCCCTGATTGCCTGTTGTTGCCGGGCGGTATGCGATTTAAACCGGCCAGCTGAGGCTCTTGACCCGCAGCTATGTGCAGAAGCCGGGCGGCCATTACCAGCGGTCTATAAGCCCTATGTGGCAGCCGGATATGGCGTGATCCCGCGCCTGTCTGCACAGAAACAGCCGCTTTATCCGCAATTATTATCAAAGGCGTGCTGGCAAAGGCTGCTGGATGCCTGGCATCAGCCTTATCATCGCCGCCTGGCCGAGCTTTTACGGCGCGCTGCCGCACGACATGATGAGGTCATTTTAGCTGATCTGCATTCCATGCCAGACAGTCCGAAACATGCAGGAAAAGCCCGGTTATTACCTTTACGGACAGGGCAGCTGCCTGATTTTGTGTTTGGCAATCTGCATGGCGCGACCTTGCGGCAGGATTATGTACAGAACCTTGATCAGCTGATGAAGTCCAGCGGCTATAGCTGGCGCTGGAATACGCCTTACGCTGGCGGCTATATCACCCGTCATTATGGGCTGGACGCAGAAGATGCGGATATAAAAACACCTGTGCAGGTCCTGCAAATTGAAGTCAATCGCAGCCTGTATTGTACCCCTGCCGGCGTGCTGGAGCCGCACCGGCTGGCGCCAATCCATGCATTATTAAGCCAGCTTCTGGCAACCCTGACAGACAGATAAAGCCGGCATGATCAGCGTTTTGGGGCGTAAGGGTTTTCGCTGCCTTTGCGCAGCAACATGCGAATAGGAATACCGCCAAGACCGAAATCAGCCCTCAGCCCCCCTATGAGATAGCGCAGATAAGATTCCGGCAAATCAACAGGACGGCTGGCAAACAGCGCAAATGTTGGCGGCCGCGTGCGCACCTGTGTCATATAGCGAATCCGCAAACGCCGTCCCTGGCTCATGGGCGGGGGATGTGCTTCCAGCATCGGCTCAAGCCAGCGATTCAGGCGGCCTGTTGAAATGCGTGTATTCCACAGCTTGTGCGTGTCCTCAATCGTTTTCATCAGCCGGTCAAGCCCGCGCCCATATAGGCCGGAAATCGGCACAACAGGGACCCCGCGCACCTGAGCAAGAGAGGTTTCCAGCCGGTCGTTAATCAGCTGCATCGCGGCCTGTTTATCGGCGACATCATCCCACATATTGGCAGCAATGACCAAGGCCCGCCCTTCATCGGTGATCTGGCGGGCAATCACCATATCCTGGCGATGTGGCGGCTGGCGGGCATCCAGCATCAGAACGCACACCCGGGCATATTGAATGGCCCGCTGGGCATCATTAACCATCAGCCGTTCGACTTTTTCAGTAACACGGGCCTGACGGCGGATGCCGGCTGTATCCACCAGCTGGTAATTCTGCCCCTGCCAGGCAAAGGGCAATGTGATCGCATCACGGGTGATGCCCGCTTCAGGCCCTGTCAATAACCGCTGTTCACCAAGCAATGCATTGACAAGCGTCGATTTGCCCATATTCGGGCGGCCCACAACCGCAATACGAATTGGATCGTAAGCCGCCTCATCAATCCAGATATCCGGCTCATCTTCAGAATCAGCAGCCAGCACATCGGTTTCATCCTGTTCAGATTCTGCCTCATCTTCGCCAAACAAGGCCGGTTCCAGACCTTGCTGGCGCGCCTGTTCCAAAATCGCATCATATAAATCAGACAAGCCGTCCCCATGCGCCGCTGATACAGGAACAGCCGCGCCAAGACCTAATTGCCAGGCCTCAGCCAGCGTTTCCACACCTGATTTGCCTTCGCATTTATTGGCCAGAACCACAACCGGTGTGCCACTGCGCCTGATCTGGCGCGCAAAATATAAATCATCAGGCAGCAAGCCAGCCCGTGCATCAATCACCAGCAAGGTGATATCTGCCTGCTGGACCGCCAGTTCCGTCTGCTGACGCATCCGATCTTCAAGGCTGCCTGATTTTGCCTTTTCTAGGCCAGCTGTATCGATCAGTCGGAATCGCATTTCCGCCAGCCGCCCGTCTCCTTCACGCCGATCGCGGGTCACGCCAGGCTGATCATCGACGATCGCGTGACGTGTTCCGGTCAAACGGTTAAACAGCGTGGATTTGCCCACATTCGGGCGGCCAACGATCGCAAGAGTGACTGTCATGAGTTAACGATATGCCTGGAGCCGGCCATCGCGGCTCAATACTATAAATATATTCTGAACAATAAGAGGATGCACATTCACGGCCCCGCTGACAGAGGTGCTGCTGACCTGCTCGCCAGTATCAGCGTTCAGGCTGTAGAGGCGTCCGGAGGCTGACAGGACGTGCACCTGGCCAGCAGCAACGATCGGGCCGATATACCGAGACACGTCAGTTGCAGAAATCCGCCCCAGTTCAGCACTGCCCGGCAAATCGCTGTGCCAGCGTATAGCCCCATCCGATTTTCGCAAGGCAACCACATGGCTGTTGGCAGTCAGCACATACAGGCTGTCACCGGCCACCCATGGCGTCTGCACACTGCTGATAGGCTGGTCCCACAGCAAAATGCCGGTCAGCGGATCATAAGCACCCAGCAGGCCAGACTGGCTGACCACATAAATCGCCTCCCCATCATGAACAGGTTCAGCCAGAATATCGCCCAGCTCTTCCAGAGGTGTACGCGGGGCAAGAGTGGCCAGACTATCCGCCCATAACAGCCCCCCATCGCTGACCGCATTGGCCGATATCTCGCCGCCAATGCCCGCGATAATGACCGCCCCGTCTCTGACCGCAGGTGACCCTGACCCAAGCACCACTGTATCAGCAGGCAGCCCTGCAGACTGCCAGACCAGAACGCCATCATTCAGCCGAAAGGCTAGTGAGCTGCCATCAATATCGGTAACAGCAACACCTTCATCTGCAATTAATGTTGGCCCACCTGATAGCGGCTCTTCATGTTCAACAGTCCAGATGACCTCAAAGCTATTCGCATCAATCGCCGTCAATGTCTTGCGGCCAGCATGCACAGCCACTACTGACGGGCTGGCAGCCAGCCCCCCTGCGACCCCGGGAAATAGACCTTGTTCTGCGTCATCAACCTGCACTTCAGCAAGTGTTTCGCCTGTTTCCAGGTCAAACACAGACAATACCGCATCTGCGCCGAGGGCAAAGACCTTGCCATTGACAGCAACTGGCTGTGCCAAAGAAACTATATCGGTATCGGTATCGGTAATCCGGGCTGACCACAGCCGCTTTAACGGCAAATCAACAGACAGATGGCCGCCATCATGTGCCGCATTAACAGCAGGATGCGTGAATTCACTGTTCACAACCGGTGCGCCCAGCCCCGCCAATTCAGCAAAGGCCGCCTCATCAACAATTAAATTGCGGGTGTTGGCAAACACATCCTCGCGTTCACCTGACAGCCGAACCTCGCCATCTGCACAAGCCGCCAGCAGACCAAAACCAGCAATAAGGCCAAGGCGCAGACCTGCCCTGAGAGCAGCGTGAGAGGAGAATAATTTGTTCTTCATGTTCATATTACATCCACTCTTGTGGTTTCGTCCTGCAAGCTCCAGAGCAACCAGACAGACCGTTACTGGCCTTCAGACACCACATTCAGAATCTGTGCAGCACGCTGGCGCAAGCTGGTCGGAATATCTGTAAGGGCAACCAGCCTGTTCAGTTTTTCAATTGCCGCAGCGCTGTCACCGCGCTGCAAATCAAGAGCCACCATCTGTTCCAACGCCAGCCCCTGAAGCGAAGATGATGCTGAGGCAAGCGGCTCCAGCCGTGCCTGAAGATCTGCAGCATCAGCAGTTTGCGGGGCGTGCATCACAGACAGCAGCAGTGCAAGGTCACGATAAATCTGTTCAGCATCTGTCCGTTCAGCCAGCGCAAGGTAACGCTGTTCTGCCTCAGCTGCCTTGCCGTCCTGTGCCAAGGCCGCCGCAGACCGAAATTCAGCCAGCAACGCATACCCCTCATTCAATTCAGGGGCAGCTGTCTCGAGGCTGCTGGTCACATCATCAGCCAAAATAGCCTGAAAGAACGCATCTGCAGCGCGGGCATCACGTTGGGTTGTGTAATAGCTGTAGCCTTGAGACAGGCTCACCCCGGCCACAATTGCCACCACCACCGCAATCAGGTATTTCCCATAGCGTTGCCACAGGGCAGCCATGCGATCCTGTTTCAGCTCTTCATTAATTTCATCAAAGATATCAGCCATTGCACTTATCCTAAACCGTCAGACCCGATGTCAGCCGGACTGCGCTGTTTTCAACTTCAGCCTTTATACGTCTGTTAGGTCACGTTTTTCCAGCCTTTTTGTTCACTGCGTTTGTCATAAGGCTGAACATCGCCCCGCTGGAGGGTCTTTTCGCGTCTGTCATGTCTGGTTTTTCTTGACCTCTCAGGCCGTCTGGTACACCGTTTACAGTGGAATTACAGCTTTATGTCTGGTGAAGCTGTCTTAACAAAACCAGCGCCAGTTGATTGTTTATATGTCTCATATGAATGTTACCCGAAAACAGACCAAAGCCTTTTATTTCAGCCGTGCTGAATTGTCTGTTATTCTGTCTGCTTATGCCACCAGGGTGGCCAATAGTGACTGGCGGGATTATGCACTTGATCATATTGCTAATTGCGCAATTTTTTCTATCTTCCGGCACACCCATGAACAACCCCTGTTCACGATCGAAAAACACCGCCAGAAAGGTAAAGATAAAGCCTTGTTTATGTTAAGAGACAGACAGAAAATCCTGTTTAAAGGCACAAAATTATCTGATTTGATCAGCTATCTGCATCGGCTGCCCCGGTTGGTGAAGTAAATTCTCCTGTCACATGTTCTGCCCGCTCTTCCAAAGAGAGGCAAAAGACACCCTGCCCTGAAGCAAAAAAGAGAAGCAAAATCGCACCTGCCCTCTTGTTTTATTTATCCCTAATGTTTAAATTAGAACAAAACAAGAACACATAATCTGAATCAAGATGTGATACCGCAATGGGCGCTTTCAAACAACAGCAACTTCAGGAAACAGAACCGCGTCAGCCAATGTGCCTGCATCATCTGGTGAAGCAGAATTTAAAGGTATTCTGCTGGTGTAACAGATGCAGCCATAATGCTGAACTGGAGAGTGATGTTCTGATCGATCGTCTGGGCCCGCTTTATCCGGTCCCTGAACTGGGGATTCACCTGCGCTGCAGTCATTGCGGCGCACAGGATGTCAGCACCCGACCGGCCTGGCCCAACCATGGCGGCCAGATCGCCCGACATGGCTAGACAGCCAGAAACACAGCATCTGGTAAAGACCATAAAAAGAGGCTGAGCTCATCTCTGGACAGCCGTGGACGGACAGGCTAGGGTCAGGCCATAAATAGCCCTAAAAATAGCTCCGGAAAGAGGCGAAAGACGATGACTCCGACTGAGATTGAAAAGCTGCAACGTTTCCTGCGCCAAACATTTGGCAATCATGGCATCACCCTGGCCAGACGCCCAGAAGCGACTGATTCGGCCGAATTCCAGATCAATGGGGAAACCTTTGGGGCGGTTTATAAAGATGAAGATGAAGGCGAGCTGAGCTATAATGTTCAGATGACCGTGCTGTCAGAAGATCTGGACTGATGAACGAGATATGTTTAACCGGTTATCTGGGTCAATAACAATACCGCGAACAGCAACATCACAAACGCGGTGGCAAAATCTATCATCTGCCAGGCCCGAACGCTGGTCATATAGCGGCTGAAGCGGCGCGCACCAAACCCCAACACAGAAAAAAAGAGTAAGCTGGCCACAGACGCCCCGGCGGTAAAAGCCAGCTTTTCTGTATCCTGATAAGGCACAGACAGGCTGCCTAACAACACTACTGTATCCAGATAAACATGCGGATTAGCAAAAGTCAGCACAGCCACAACTGATAATGTGCGCGGCAACGATACATGATCTTTTTCTGGTGCAGCTGTCTTATCGAGTGCGCTGGCCATACGCAGCCCGTCACGAAGCCGCAATATCCCATATCCTGCCAGCCACAGCGCCGCCAGCGCAAACAGCCAGGTGCCATACACATCAAACAGAGGAGCCAACAGCCGGCCCAAACCCAGCACGCCAAGACAAATCAAAAGCATATCAGACAAGCCGCAAAACAAGACCACGGCAAACACATGCTGGTTCAGCAGCCCTTGTCTGATGACAAAGCTGTTCTGCGCCCCGATAGCCAGAATCAGGGACAGGCTGAGCGCAAAACCGGACAATGCCGCAGAAATCATCTGACCATCCCTGAAAAGAGGTGTACAACTTCCCCTTCATGACAGACCGAATGTCATTTCGCAATTGCGTATCTGTCAAGCAGGGGCATAATAGACAAATTGCGCGTATAAAGCACAAAAGAACAGGACAGAGAATCATGGCAAAAAAACGTGTCGCAATGGAGCTGGGGATGGGCACATCGCTGCGCCGGCAAGATTATACAAAAGCTGCCGTCAGGGCGTTACAAGACGCGCTGTGGCACAATTCTTTGACTATGGCAGATGCGTTTGGTTTTTCGCGTGAAGATATGATCGTTGAGGTTGATATCGCGGTGCAAAAACCTGAACAGGTGGATATTGAAACGGTCAAAGCTGTGTTGCCTTATGGCCAGCCCCATATCAGGGTTGTACATGGCGGGCTGGACATTGCCAAACCACCTAAGCCAGGAGGGGCGGCTGCGGATACGGATAAAACCGTCATCGCTAACGCCGCGGTAAATGTGTATTTCGACATGGAACCCGCACCAGCCAAAGCAGGAGATAAGATATGAAGCGCCTGATTCTGGAAATGGGTACAGGAAATGATCTGTATGGTGAGGATTATACCAAAGCCGCCAACCGGGCAGTACAAGATGCGCTGCATCACAGCTCGTTAGTATTGTTCAGGTCGCTGGATCTGCCGCATGAAGCGATGCAGGTCAATGTGACCATTGGCGTCCAAGAGCCTGATCAAGTTGATACAGATGCGGTTGCCGCTACCCTGCCGCGTGGCCAGGCAACGGTGAGCGTTGTAAAAGGCGGGCTAAATGTGGTGGATACAGAAAATGACACTGTATCTGTAATCGCCACAGCTGCGGTTGAAGCCTGTTATGATATCCGGGCAGAAGACTGGCAGCTGAGCTGATAAGGAGAGTTTATGCACAAACAGTTGCTGACACATATTGACGTATTGGCCACCATGGATAATGGCGAGAGCCATGACCAAAATTCAGCCTGCGGACGCGAATTAACAGATGCGGCTATCCTGATAGTCGATAATGTCATTACCAAAGTCGGCCCCACAACTGTGCTTGAACAAGAGGCCGCAGATTGTGACGAAGTGCATAATCTGGCTGGTCATATCGTGATCCCTGGCCTGGTGAATACCCATCACCATCTGTTTCAGAATCTGACCCGGGTTGTGCCAGATGCCCAAAATCACAGCCTGTTCGGGTGGTTGCAGACCTTATATCCGATCTGGAGCCATTTAACGCCAGATGATTTTTATGTTTCTGCCGCAACCGGGCTTGCCGAGCTGGCTTTAAGCGGATGTACCACATCATCAGATCATCAATATCTGTTTCCCAATGGCAGCCAGCTGGATGATTCGATAAAAGCGGCTCAGGATATCGGCATCCGCTTTACGGCCACACGCGGGTCAATGAGCATTGGTGAGAGCAAAGGCGGGCTGCCGCCAGATCAACTGACTGAAGCCGAAGACAGTATCTTAGCTGATTGCCTGCGGCTGATTGATGCCTATCATGACAGCTCTGCGCAGGCTATGACGCAGATTGCCCTCGCGCCTTGCTCGCCATTTTCAGTCAGCACCGGACTGATGCGTGATACAGCTGAAATGGCCAGAGATAAAGGTGTGGGCCTGCACACGCATTTAGCAGAAAATGTTGAGGATATTGATTATTCACTGGCTCAATTCGGGCTGCGGCCAGGTGATTATGCCCAAGAGCTTGGCTGGACCGGGGAACATGTCTGGCATGCCCATTGCGTGCAGCTGAATGATGATGAAATCAACCTGTTTGCCCGCACAAAAACAGGTGTCGCCCACTGCCCCTGTTCAAATATGCGGCTGGCCAGTGGCATTGCCCCGGTGCGCCAGATGATCGATGCTGGTGTGCCTGTCGGGCTGGGGGTCGACGGATCATCATCAAGTGACAGCGGTCATCTGATGAATGAAGCCCGCCAGGCCATGTTATTACAACGCGTGTTAGGTGGTGCAGATAATCTGTCCGCCCGCCAGGCCCTGCGGCTGGCAACACGCGGCGGCTCAGAGGTGCTGAACCGGCATGATATTGGCCAGATTGCGCCTGGGTTCGGCGCGGATATGGCGATTTTCAACCGCAATGTTATTGAGCTGAGCGGAACCCAGACAGACCCGCTGGCAGGGCTGGTCTTCTGTGGGCCGGTAAAGCCGCGCCATGTCCTGATTAATGGCAAATGGGTGGTGCGTGAAGGCGTACTTACAACTCTGTCCCTGCCCGATTTGCTGGCACGGCACGATACATGCGCAAAAGACCTGCAGAACCGCAGTTAACACAAATCAACAAAGAAGATAAAAAAAACAGGCCGCCCTTAAGACGGCCTGTTCGGTATAAGGTTGGTCTTTGGCAAGGCTTAGTTCGGGATTTTGCCTTCTACGCCTTCGACATAGTAATTCATTGACCACAGGCCACCATCATCAAGCACTTCACCTGCTTTCAGAATCATGTTCCCGCCATTATCCTTCATCGGACCTTCAAAGATATTCAGGCTGCCGTTACCAATACCGTCACGAGCAGCGGCGGCAGCTTTCGCTACGTCTGCTGGCATATTTTTGAATTCAGTCAGAACCAGGAAGTCATCACTAATGCCTTTCCAGGTGTTGCCTGCCCAATGATCCGGCCCGTCACCTGTTGACCAGCTGCCATCCATCACCTTCTGGACCTGTTCAATATAATAAGGCCCCCAGTTATTCACTGAAGCAAACAGCTGTGCGTTCGGGGCAAATTCATGCATGTCTGATGACTGGCCAAAGCCTTTCACACCTGCTTTTTCAGCTGTCTGCAGCATCGCCGGGCTGTCTGTATGCTGAGCCAGCACATCAGCACCTTCAGCAATCAGCACCTTTGCCGCATCTGATTCCTTGACCGGATCATACCAGCTGTTCACCCAGACGACCTTGATAGATGCATCTTTGTTCACTGAACGCAGACCACGGGCAAATGAATTGATGCCCTGAATCACTTCCGGAATCGGGAAGGCACCCAGATAACCGATTTTGTTTGATTTGGTGGTCAAACCAGCAACCACACCCTGAACATAACGGCCTTCATAAAACCGGATATTGCCGGTGGCCACATTTGCCGCCCGCTTATAGCCGGTAATGTGATCAAAACGCACGTCCGGATATTCTTTTGCAACACGGATGGTTGGATCCATATAGCCAAATGACGTGGTAAAAATAACCTTATTTCCCTGTGCCGCCAATTCGCGAATCACACGGGCTGCATCCGGGCCTTCAGGCACATTTTCCACATAAGTGGTTTCAACCTTATCACCGAAATGGGCCTGCAATTGCTGGCGGCCAACTTCATGGGCGTAAGTCCAGCCATGATCACCCGGATTGGTCAGATAAACAAAGCCAACCTTCAGCGCGTCAGCCTGTGCAGAGCCAAGCCCCAAGCTCATCAGGGCTGTGGCCAAGGCCAGTTTTGAGAGTAGTTTTTTCATGATCTTTTTCTCCTTCCTCATGAATGCAAATTTACCGTGTTGGATGGAACACCCGGCCAAGATGTGCCGGCGCCCCGAGATAGTTGCGGCCACGGCTGGAAATAAACACCAGCACGAAAATCGTCGCCAGATAAGGCAACATAGACAAAAACTGTGGCGGTATGGTCCAGCCCTTGGCCTGGCCTGCCAGCTGCATGATCGTCACACCGCCAAATAAAATTGCCCCGGCCACCAGCCGCCACGGCCGCCAGGACGCAAACACAACCAAGGCCAGCGCAATCCAGCCGCGCCCGGCCGTCATCCCTTCGGCCCAATGCGGGGTCAGCACAAGCGGCAGATATGCACCGCCCAAACCCGCCATAAAACCGCCAAACAGAACCGCCCCAGTGCGGATCAGAAGAACAGGATAGCCCAAAGCGTGAGCGCTGTCATGATTAACCCCAACCGACCGCAAAATCAGGCCTGAGCGGGTTGCCGATAAAAACCAGGCCGTCAGCGCAACAAGAGCGATACAGCCATAAGCCATAATATCCAGCTGGAAGGCCACACCCAGAAGCGGAATTTGAGCCAGACCAGGAATGACCAAAGACGGCAAACCGTCAATGGCCTGCCCCACCAGAGGTGCGCCCACAAGCCCTGACAGGCCAGTCCCAAAAATGGTCAGCGCCAGACCGGTCGCTACCTGATTCGTGGCCAGCCCCAATGCAAATAACGCAAAAACAGCAGCTGTCGCCATGCCGGCCAAACCGCCACCCAGAATACCTGCATATGGGCTGCCGGTCACAGATGCCGCACCAAAAGCAGCGACCGCCCCCATCAGCATCATGCCTTCAACACCCAGATTCAACACACCGCTTTTTTCGGCAACCAGCTCGCCAGTTGCCGCCAGAATCAGTGGCACAGATGTAAGCAGTACCGTCAGCAGAAGTTCATCAATCATGATCCTGCCCACCTTTGTTGTGTGTTCTGGCCAGCCCGGCCAACCCAGACCAGCTGGTAGCGTGTCAGCGTTTCACCCGCCAACAACAGAAATAAAAGTATACCTTTGAAAATACCGGTTACAACCTTGGGAATGGCCATTGAAATCTGGGCCGTATCCCCGCCCAGCTCTGCCAGCGCGACCACCAGCCCCGCCACAATCACCGCCAACGGATTCAGCCGCGCCAGAAACGCCACAATAATTGCCGTAAAGCCATATCCGAATGAGATATTCGGCTGCAGCTGGCCAATATTGGCAGAGACTTCGATCATGCCTGCCAGCCCGGCGAGCGCCCCTGACGCCAGCAAAACCGCCACAGTCACCCGGTTCGGGCTGAATCCGGCAAAGGTCCCTGCACGCGGCGCATCGCCCATCAGCTTGACCTGGAAGCCGCCCAGCATGCGCGAGAGGACAATATAACCCGCCACCGCAATCAAAAGCGCGGCCGGCACGCCCCAATGCAACTGGCCAAGACGGCCAATAACAGGCAGATGCATCGAACTTATCAGGCCAGCATCAGGATAATAAGGGGTCAGGGGAAAGCCAAAAGACATGGGATCGCGCCAGGGCCCGCGCACAATCCAGTCAATCAGCAATGCGGCAACGTAAGTCAGCATTAAGGAAACCAAAATTTCATTGGTTCTAAACCTGACTTTGCAAACCGCCGGTATCGCCGCCCAGGCCGCCCCGCATGCCATCGCCGCAACGGCCATACCGGGAAGCAAAAACACAGATGTGGTGTCCGGAAAGGATAGTGCCAGCCCCCCTGCCCCAAGCGCACCTGCAATCAGCTGGCCTTCAGCACCGATATTCCAGATATTTGCCCGATAGCAGAACACCAAGCCTGTACCAATGATGATCAATGGACAGGCTTTCACCAGCAGGTTGCCAAACTGGTCAGGACGGGACAGCGGCGCCACAAAAAATTCATAGAGAGCAGGCAGAGGCGCATAGCCAAGGGCGGCAAAAATTAACCCGCCTGCCAGCAATGTGACCAATACCGAAACCAGCGGCACGGCAAGTGTCACATAAACTGGAACAGCGGGTCGTGGCTGCAGAATAAACATATCAGGCCACCCCCACAGATTGCGCTGCTGCGGTTGATTTCTGAACACCGCCCATCAATAAACCGACCGCCTGAGCAGACATATCTGTCGCATGTTGCGGAGCAGACAGACGCCCTTCAGACAGTACCGCAATACGGTTTGAGATGGCAAAAATCTCTTCCAAATCCTGAGAGATTACGATCACAGCTGAGCCAGAGGCAGCCAGTTCAATCATCGCCTGACGGATAAAGGTTGCGGCACCAACATCAACGCCCCATGTGGGCTGTGCTACAATCAGCACACGCGGCTGTTTGATAATCTCTCTCCCGACCACGAATTTCTGCAGATTACCGCCGGACAAGGCAGAGGCCTGCGGATCAGCCAGCGGTTTGCGCACATCAAAAGTGGTGCTGATTTGCTGCGCCCGAGCCTGCAGCTTGCTTTGCTGAATAAAGCCGTTTGCAACCATACCCTCATCCTGATGGCTGGTCAGCAGCGCGTTCTGAGACAGGCTCATCGCTGGGACCGCGGCATGGCCGTTCCGCTCTTCAGGAATAAAGCAGATTTCATGCTGGCGGCGCTGATGCGGGCCAAGCTGGCTGATATCTGTCCTTCCTGCCCAGATCAGGCTTGAATGCTGTGATCGCCATTCGCCAGATAAAGCGGCCATCAGTTCATCCTGGCCATTACCCGCAACACCTGCAATGCCCAGCACTTCTCCTGCATGAACGCTGAGCGTGATGTGATCAAGGGCAACCTCAAACGGCCCAAAAGCAGGGCGGGAGAGCGCATTTACGCTGAACAGAACTTCGCCAGCTGAAAAGCCTGCACCAGTCTTAACCGCATCAACAGATGTGCCCACCATTAATTCAGCCATCTGATGAGTTGTCTTATCCGCTGTATCAACTTCAGCGACTTTTTGCCCGCCACGCAGGATTGTTGCGCGGCTGGTCAGCTGTTTAATCTCATCCAATTTATGCGAAATAAACAAAACCGCACAGCCAGATTCGGCCAAATGGCGCAAGACTTCAAACAGCTGGTCTGTTTCCTGCGGGGTGAGCACTGAAGTCGGCTCATCCATAATCAGCAATGACGGGTCTTGCAGCAGGCAGCGCATAATCTCTACCCGTTGTTGCTGGCCAACTGACAAATCTGCAACCAGGCTGTCAGGATCAAGTGGAATACCGTAATCTGTGGAACGGGTGCGGATCAAGTCATTTAACTGGTCGCGCGCCAATCTCTGCGGCAGCGCCAGTTCTATATTCTCTGCCACCGTCAGGCTTTCAAACAAAGAGAAATGCTGGAACACCATGCCAATGCCCATGGCCCTGGCCTGTTGCGGATTGGTTATCTGAACAGGCTGTCCCTGCCATTCAAATTGACCTGAGTCAGGCTGCAGAAGACCGTAAATCATCTTCACAAAAGTTGATTTTCCGGCCCCGTTTTCCCCCAGCAGCGCATGCAATTCACCGGCCCTGATGGTGAAATCGATATCATCATTGGCCACAAATTGACCGAATGATTTGCGGATGTGGCGGCCAGACAGCAGACTGCCGGTCTGTGAAGAAACAGAGCTGGTCATTTTTGCAGGGTCAGCCTCCGGAACATGTATACTGTTCTTATTATATTGGGGTGAGCATAAAAGGGTTTGAAAGGAGAGTCTATGCAGCCCCTGGTCAGTTCTGTGATTAGCGGGGCAATAGGCTTAAAAAACAGGCAGCATGGCTCAGATTGTGACCACCCGAAGCGCGTTTGTGGTCCCGGCCAGACCAAAAGGCATACCAGACACCAAAACGATTGATTCGCCTGTGCGCGCCAGCCCTCTTTGTTTGACCTGAGCCACTGCTTCGTCAACCGCCTGTTCGTAAGAGGTTTCATCCTGATGTGCGGTCTGTGTGCCCCAGAGCAGGCTGAGGCGGCGTTCCACAGCTGGTTCAGGGGAGAGCACCAGCAATGGCTGGGACGGGCGTTCACGCGCCAGCCGCACCGCTGTATTGCCAGAGGCTGTAAACGCGACAATGGCCGCCGCCTCAATGGTCTGGGCCAGCCGCACAGCAGCTTCAGCCACCGCGTGATAGACAGACGGTTCCACCGCCAGCCGGGCCGGGCCATCATGCGGGTTTTCACGAATATGGGCTTCAGCAGCGCACGCAATTTCCGCCATCATCGAAACCGCCTGTTCCGGATAATCACCAACTGCTGATTCAGCAGACAGCATTACCGCATCGGCCCCTTCAAATACGGCCCCTGCCACATCTGACGCTTCGGCGCGTGTTGGTGCAGGTGAGATAATCATGCTCTCCAGCATTTGCGTTGCCACAATCACGGGCTTTCCTACCTGACGACATTTGGCCACCAGCTGTTTTTGGATAGCAGGCACATGGGCAGCAGGCAATTCCACCCCTAAATCGCCTCTGGCGACCATCACCGCATCGGTTGCCTGAATAATCTGGTCAATTTCAGTAAGAGCAGAGGGTTTTTCAATTTTGGCAATAATTTGTGCACGACCACCAATCAGGCTTTTCGCCTCGAGAATATCACTGGCCCGCTGGACAAAAGACAGCGCGATATAATCAACATTCTGATCCAGCGCAAAAGCAAGATCTGTTCTGTCCTTTTCAGTAAGCGGTGTGACGTCCAGCGTGACATCCGGCAGATTGACGCCTTTCTGGCTGGATAATTTGCCCGCATGATGCAGCCTGGCCACCGCATGATGCGCGCCCAGCGCGGTTACAGTAAATTTCAGCTTGCCATCATCCATTAAAAGCGTGGATTTCGGCTGCAGGCTGGAAAAGATATCTGCATGTGGCAAGGGAATAGCCGGAAGGGGTTCAGACAGGTCAGGAACCGGATGCTCAGGCAGATAAAAACACACGTCCTGCCCCGCTGTTAAAGATAGGGGTGTTTCCAGTTTGCCAATACGATATTTAGGCCCCTGCAGGTCAGCCAAAATGCCAATAGGCCAGCCAAGCCGCTGTTCCACAGACCTGATCGCCTGAACCCGAAGCGCCTGTTCATCATGTGCACCATGGCTGAAATTCAGCCGGAACAGATTTGCCCCTGCCCGTGCCAAAGTTTCAATCACCTGTTCTGATGACGAAGCTGGTCCCAATGTAGCGATGATTTTTGTTGAACGCTGCATAGCTGTGAAATCCCCCGAACCGTTCCCGTCGTGAGCATAGCAGAACTGGCTGAAAAGTGAACAGTTTCAGGTTGTTTCTTTCAGCCGAAATGCTGCCAGCAACCCTGCAAGAGCGGTCACCAAAATCGCCAGAAAGGCAAGCCTGTAAGAGGCTGCGCTGTAACTGGCTGGTCCTGCTTCAGCCAAAACATCAAGCAGCAGACCAACAACAGGTTGCAGCACCGCCCCGGAGGCAACAGTCAATGAATTCACAATTCCGATTGACGCGCCGGTCAGATGATCAGGCATCACATCACGAACCAGCGCGAAACAGCTGGTCATGGTTCCGCCCGAAACGCCAATCAACACCATGATCAACACAACAACAGCCAAAGGCAGTGTGGGCATAAAAATCAATACGGATAACAGCACCGACACCATCACACAGCCGGCAACCAATATTGGCTTGCGCCGCCCTAAGCGATCAGACAACCACCCTGCTGATGGCGCCCCAAAGGCCCAGCCCAACAACAATAATGACATCAAAAATGCCGCATCAGGACGCGATAAATCATAGGCCACAATCAGATAGGGTGTGCCCCATAAACCGCCAAGGGTCAGCATCGGCCCGGATAAGGTTAAGGCAACAAAAGCAATTTTCCAGACCTCACGGCTGGCTGAGGCCTGGTGAAGAGAGGCAAAAAAAGTGGCCCTGTCGAAACCAGTTGAAGCTATCTGAGGTTGGTCAGGCGGGGCGTTGCGCACCAGAGCAAACACCAGCACAGCCAGAAAGAACCCCACCCCGCCCAGCAACATCAGACTGCTGCGCCATCCGAATTCATCCACAAAATAGGCCAAGGGAGCTTGTGCCACCATACCGCTGGTCATGCCTGTAAACATCGCCAGACCCGCCAGAAACGCAAACCGCCGTTCCGGAAACCAGCGTTTCGCCAGCGCGAGCGACCCTAAAAACCCCACCGAAGAGCCAATGCCGATAAGGATACGGCCGAGATAGGCCAATTCAATCTGCTGCGCCAGACCAAACAACACCGAGCCCGCTGCAGCCAGGCTGAGCGCACAAGATAGTAACAGGCGCGTACCCACAGTTTCGAGCAGCGTACCCAGCGGTATCTGAAGCAGCACATAGGGGTAGAAATATAATGCTGACAATGTGCCCAGCATCGCCCCGCCAATGGTAAATTCAACCATCAGATCAGAGACCATTACAGAAGGCGCAACGCGATGAAAAAAAGCATAGCCAAAGCTGATCGCAGCCAAAGCCCATACCAGCCAGGCATAAGCCCCGCCAGTACCGGCAACAGATGATGCTTTTGGCTTCCCCTTATCAGACATTGCCGGTCCTTTTTTAGTCTGCTGCGCGTCCTGCCAACACCACTTCAGGCAGAATTTATTTGTCCGTCAGCATGTGTATCTATATACAGGCCAGATTGCCATGATTAATTGCGGTTTACGCAAAGGAAGTGCCTGTCATGACCTCTGTTTCATCCTGCCGTCCCGCGGTTTATGTTATTTTATTTGCTGTTTTTCTTTTCACAGGTTGCAGTTCAATGAGCACTGACCAGCGCAGTCGCATCGAAGCTTCGGCCCATTTCAACAAGGCTGAAGACAGATTTGAAAATACAGATGGCACCGCAAATGAGAAATCATTTGGTGCGCTGGCTGGCCTGGCCAGTGACTATTTCAACCGCCCGGATGATCCAAATGAAGAAACCGGCTTTCCCTTGCTGGCCCCAAGCCGCCAGACAGACAGTGCGCGGCAAGCGATCTGGGTCGGCCATTCCACCGTGCTGGTCACAATTGACGGGATAAATGTGCTGACAGACCCTGTATTTTCTGACCGCGCCTCCCCGGTCAGCTTTGCCGGGCCTAAACGCGTTGTTCCGCCTGCAGTCACGATAGATGATTTACCCCAAATTGATGCTGTTGTGATCTCGCACAGCCATTATGACCATCTTGATTTGCCCAGCCTGACAGCACTTCATGCACGTCAGGACCAGGTGACCTTTCTGGTCCCGCTTGGCCTGAAAGAACTGCTGCAGGGGGCTGGGATCAGCAATGTGATTGAGCTGGACTGGTGGGAAGAGGTAATGGTCGGTGAGGTAAAATTCACCGCCACACCGGTCCGCCACTGGTCATCACGCACGCCATTTGACCGGAACCAGACTCTGTGGTCAGGCTGGATGGTGAATTTCCCTGACTACGCTTTTTATTTTGCCGGCGATACAGGATATACAGATGATTTCATCGAAACCCGCGAACGGCTGGGCGCGCCCGACCTGGCGGCAATTCCTATCGGGGCTTATGACCCGCGCGAATTTATGAAAGCGTCCCATATGAACCCAGAAGAAGCTGTTCAGGCCTTTGAAGATTTACAAGCAAGTCAGGCGATTGCCGTCCATTGGGGCACATTCAAGCTCACCTTGGAGCCGCTGGCAGAGCCGCCGCAGCGTCTGCGAGATGAGCTGGCCCGAAAACAGCTGAAGGCTGACCGGTTTATTGCGCTGACCCATGGTCAGAAATTACCGCTTTAACGCATAAACCTGGCGCCGGACAGGCCCTAGCGGCCTTTCCAGACGGGATCTCTTTTTTCAGCAAATGCCTTTGCCCCTTCAAGCTGGTCTTCTGAGGTATAGAGTTTTTCAACTGTTGCAAACTGGCTCTTGGTGATTTTATTCAACGCGTCCTGGAAGGCCATATTTTCAGCATTGCGCACCACTTCTTTTATGGCGGCATAGACCAGAGGCGGTCCTGAGGCCAACAATTCAGCCATTTCGCGTGCTTTATCCATAAGCTGATCAGCAGGACAGATCTGGTTAATCAGGCCCCAGCGTGCTGCTTCTTCAGCATCAATCCAGCGTCCGGTAAGCAGCATTTCCATCGCAATATGATAGGGGATACGTTTTGGTAATTTGATCGAAGCCGCGTCAGCAACCGTGCCAGACCGGATTTCAGGAAGCGCAAAGGTCGCCTGCTCAGACGCCAGGATGATATCGCATGCCAAGGCCATTTCCAGCCCGCCGCCGCAACAAATCCCATTGACTGCGCAAATCACCGGTTTGTTCATCTGCGGCAATTCCTGGAGCCCGCCAAAACCGCCAACTCCATAATCACCATCAACTGCATCACCCTCTGCGGCGGCTTTCAAATCCCAGCCTGCCGAGAAAAATTTATCCCCAGCGGCGCCTAAGATCGCCACGCGCAGTTCTGGATCATCTCTGAACTCACGAAAGATTTCACCCATCATCCGGCTGGTTGCCAAATCAATCGCATTGGCTTTCGGCCGATCAATAATGACCTCAAACACATGACCCTGTTTATGGGTTTTTACAGGTTCAGACATTTGGACTGTCTCCTTTCCGGATCAAAGCATCCACCGCCACAGCCCGTTTCGGTGTCAGGATTAAGGGGTTTATTTCAATTTCACTTATGGCCTCGCGCCCGTCTTGCTGATGGCGGAAAGAGTCAACACACGCCTGAATGGCGAGCACAGCGTCAATCAGCTGTTCTGTATCTGCTGGTGTTTGGCCACGATACCCCGCCAGAACAGGCGCCAGTTTCAGCTGGCTCAGCGCTGCAGCCACATCTTGTCTTGTCACTGGCAGAAGCAGGCTCTGGCAATCTGTAAGAACTTCTGTCAACACCCCGCCGGCTGCCAATGTTAAAAGATAGCCATGCACAGGGTCAGCCACAACCCCGACCAGTAATTCAGCAACAGAATCTGTTACCATTTCTTCGATGAGATAGGCAGACCTATCCATGTCTGTCATCGCCTGTTGGAGAGCCTGGTGATCAGACAACCCTACCCGGACACCTCCGCTGTCTGATTTATGGGCCATACCCATCGCTTTGAGCACAACCGGATAGTCAAATGGCAGGGAGTCAGGTGCGCTCTGGCCGGTCACCGTCACATGCCGGGGGATATCCAGACCAAATCCGCGCAACAGAACTTTGGAGGCTGCTTCATCCTTTGTCACCATTTGGTCAGGAAGTGGTGCAGACCAGACCGGCACATTTTCAACAGGTGTTCTGCAATCAGCAGCGATCGCAATTCCGGCCAGACCTTCTGCCATACCAGAGAGCGGAATCAGGCCCTGCTCTGCTGCCTGCCAGGCCAGATCTTCGGGCATATTTTCGACCAGCGACGCCAACAGGGCCATCGGTTTACCACAACGCTGTCTGGCCAGAGCCGCCGCCTCTATCACACAATGCCACGCTTGCGCACTACATCTGTCTGTGCGCGGAAAATCCACCACAACAACACCGATATCAACAGGACCGTCAAGCATAGCGGTAAAAGCATCCGCCATCGCCGCCACATTGCCCCATATATAGGTATGATAATCCAGCGGATTCGCCAAGGCGACCCGTTCACCCAACGCCGCACGCAGACCGGAAATCTGGGCATCTGTTAATTCTGGATAATGCAGGGCTTTCGCCTGAAGCACAGCCAGATCCGCCATCAAAGCCGCCTCGCCGCCAGAGCAGGAAACAGAGGCAACCGCCCGGCCCGGCAAAGGGCCTGTCTGATGCAGAATTTTCAGCGCTTCCATCACTTCTGACAGGCTGTCTGCCCGGCCGATGCCCAGACGCCTGAGCAATGCATCAGCCGCCGCATCACTGCCGGCCAATGAGGCCGTATGTGAAATTGTGGCTGCCTGAGCTTGTGCTGACCGGCCTACCTTCAGTGCAACCACAGGCTTGCCCTGTTGTGCGGCAAACCGGGCAAGCTGTTCAAAATCAGCCACATCACCAATCCCTTCAATATGAAGGCCAAGGGCAGTGACACGCGGGTCAGCCAACAGCTCCCTGCCCAATGCGCTAAGGCTGATTTGCGCCTGATTGCCCGCAGTGAAGGCATAGGCCAAAGGAAGGCCGCGCTGCTGCATGGTCAGGCTAATCATAATATTTGAGCTCTGCGTGACAATCGCCACGCCAGATGATACCGGCTGGCCGCCATGCTGGTCAGGCCAAATGCAAAATTTATCCAGATAGTTGATAAAGCCGTAACAGTTAGGGCCAATGAAGGGCATCTCTTTTGCTGCGGCAATCAGGGCCTGTTGCAGGGCTGCCCCATCCGCATCTTCAGCATCTGCCTCCAGAAAGCCTGAGGCAAAACAAACTGCCCCGCCTGCACCCTTTTCAGCTAAGGCAGACACCACGTCAATTGTCGCATCTCTGTTCACCCCGACAAAGGCCGCATCCGGGGCAACCGGCAGGTCAGCAACAGATCGATAGGGCCGGATTCCCTCCACATCATCTGCATGAGGGTGAACCACAAAAATATCGCCCTTAAACCCAATTTTCCGGCTCTGGCTGATTACGGACCGCCCCCAGACACCGCCACCGACAACAACCAGACTGGCCGGATTCAGCAACCGTTTTATGTCACGTTTCATCTGCTGGGCCTCCACATATGGGCAATCTTGGCAGGAATTGAAGGGGCGCTATGCCCCCAGCGGCCGCAATAAATCACGGCTGATGATATGCCGCTGGATTTCGGATGTGCCATCCCAAATCCGTTCAACACGCGCATCACGCCAGAACCGTTCAATGGGATAGTCACTCATCAGACCCATACCACCATGAATTTGCAGCGTCGTATCTGTTACGCGGGCCAGCATTTCTGTGGCATAAAGCTTGGCAGAGGCAATTTCACGATTTGCCGGCAGGCTTTCATCCAGCCGCCAGGCAGAGGCCAGAGTCAGATAATCTGCGGCATCAATTTCAGTGAGCATGTCCGCCAGCTGAAAGCTGATCCCCTGGAATTTACCAATGGGCTGGCCAAATTGTTTGCGTGTCGCGCTGTAATCAAGAGCATAATCAAAACAGCGGCGGGCCCGCCCAACGCTCATCGCGGCGACTGTGATGCGGGTGGCATAAAGCCAGGTGTTCATCACATCAAAACCACCATCGACCTCGCCTAGAATTTGTGCATCAGGCAGGCGGCAATCATCAAATTCAAGAATCATATTCTTATAGCCGCGATGACTGACAGACTGATAGCCTTCACGAATGGTGAAGCCGGGTGTGCCGCGGTCAACCAGAAAAGTGGTAATCCGTTTTTTGGGCCCTTTCGGCGTATCATCTTCACCGGTGGCCACAAACACAATCACAAAATCAGCATGTTCAGCCCCGGAAATAAAATGTTTCGAGCCGTTCAGCACCCAATCCCCGCCGTCACGCAAAGCTGAACATTTCATCGACCGGACATCAGAGCCCGCATCTGGTTCTGTCATCGCCAGCGCATCCATCTTTTCCCCCCGCACCGCAGGCAAAAGATAGCGGTCAATCTGGTCCCCCTCGCAAGCCATCAAAATATTCTGAGGCCGGCCGAAAAAATGCGTCAAAGCCATAGAGCCGCGCCCCAATTCACGTTCGACAAGCGCAAATTCAAGGTGAGACAACCCAGCCCCGCCGACAGATTCAGGAAAATTACAGGCGTAAAACCCCAGCTCCTTGGTCTTTTGCATAATTGCTTCAGCGATATGGGGAGGCACTTCACCTGTGCGTTCAACCTCATCCTCATATGGATAAATTTCATGTTCAACAAACCTGCGCACTGTATCAACGATCATCTGCTGCTCTTCAGTTAGTCCGAAATGCATATATCCTCTCCTGAACATCATTAAGGGTGACTGGAACCCGTTTACATCTGAACCTAGGGCCCTGTGATAAGGCTTTTTATTAGGACTTTCAGTAAGGCTGAATCTTCACGCTTTTGTGCAGCGCAAATTCGCCATCTTCAGCCGTAAATACGCCAACTACCGCAATATAGTCAAAATTCACACGCGCCAGCTGGTCAAACAGGCGGAACGGGCCCCAGACCCGAAGCCAGAAGAGCCAGTAGGTCTTTGCGTTTCTGTCAGCCATGAGCCGGGCTGTATAAATTGACCAGAACCACACCGATAATAATCAAAAACAACCCCAAAACCGCAGGCCAGGACAGGGTCTGTTTAAAAATAACCAAGCTGGCAATTGCGATGGCAAAAATCCCCAGACCTGACCAGGTGGCGTACACAATCGAAACCGGAATGCTGCGGATGGCAAAGGTCAGCAGATAAAACGCCGCCAGATAACAGGCCGCCAATGTGGCTGTCGGCACAAAACGGGTGAAATTCTGTGAGGCCGGCAACAGCATTGTGCCCGTCACTTCCAGCAGAATCGCAAAAAACAAACAAATATAATGTGCGGTCATGTCTGGTCCCTCATTTGTGCCTGTTCAGACCGGCTGATCACAAAATTTTTAAGCCGATCGCCTCAGAGAACAGGTTAAACACATACAGACACAGCCCGGTCAAGACAAGGCTGGCCGCCACGGCACCAAAGAAACCAAATTTGCTGAGCAGCCAGGGAAAAAGAACAAACATTGGCAGGGTCGGCGCGACAAAAAACAACGTGTAAGTCATATGATTGGCGATTTTTGCGTCTGAAGCGCCTTCATAATACATCCAGAAAATGACCAGAAAAGTGGTTAAGGGCAAAGCCGCGATCATACCGCCAAACTTATCGCTGCGCTTGGCAATTTCAGAAATCAGGACAATCAGCCCGGCAGTGACAAATAATTTGGTTAAGATAAACGCCATATCTGTAGCTCCCTAAACGCTGCTGGCAAATGAGCCTTTCCTGTGATCAAGCCTAACGGGTTTCAGCAGACAAGATAACTCAAAAAAAATCACCCGCAGGTGTCTGATACAAATCCACAACGCTATTCAGCAGCAGACGCCACCCACCAGATATTGCCTGTCGGGTCGGTGAATCCGGCCATGCGGTCACCATGCGGACGGATCATCGGGGCCATCAGGCTGTCTGCGCCTTCTGCCAACGCCAGTTGGTAGGTTGCCTCAACATCATCAACATACAGATGCATCTGAGAGACAGTCGCGGCAAATTCTTCTGTGGCCTGATTCAGCATGATCAGGCTGTCCTTTATCTGCAAGCGAACATGCTGGACTGTGCCGTCATCATGGCGGCTGTCTTTCAAGATTTCTGCATCAAACACAATTTGACAGAACCGGATCAGCGCGTCTGCATCCGCAACCGTGAAATAAGGGGTCAGGGGTAAAAACCCATGTGATGGCCGCATCACTTCCACTCAGTAACGACGTGCATTTTATTTTGTTTAAAAACAATCACTTATATCCTCACAATAGTGCGTGTGTAACTATTCTGTAACTCACCAATCACTTTGCACGTTTTTTCTACGCTTAAGTTTGTCAGCTACGCCTTCTAACTTGTTAAGGCGCTTGGTTTCTTCAGCAGACAATTTGCGACGTGGATTTGCTTTTTCAATTCGCTCTTGTAGCCGCTTTCGGAAGTTGTCAATAGGCATTTTCTGCTTATCAAACCAGTCACTCATCACGACATAACGTTTCAGCGTTTAGCAAGGCGCATAAACTCTTTGATTGTTTTCAGTGGTTTTCTGAAGCCGAATCCTTGTTTGAGCATATTTTGTGGACCAGAAAAATAAAGGAACTTACTGTTAGATTCCTTACTAGCCGCACGAAAACGCCCATTTACGTGGGTACAATCAAAGCCAAAATCTCTAGTTATCGAAAACATAAGGTCATCAGAGGACATGGCAATGTCCCATTCATCTAAAGTGTTAAGCGTGGTTGTTCGTTTTAAATAAGAAAGTTTTATTACTTTATTAAGATCTACTATATGAATCTTCAAAGGTTTAATTACACCTATCAGCTCTATTAGTGCAAATATTCCGACAAAAACGCTATGTACTCTTAACTTATACGATTTAAAAGCCTTCATGATATCGGTGAGTTCGTATCGTATTTTATCATATTCTATTGGTTCAACTTGTGAATAGGTGTCTTGCCAGTGCTTTTCTGCAGCCACGGTAAGCGCACGTAAAGAATGTCCCAAGTTCACATCTAGTACCACGCAATCTAATGGCTTCATGAAGAATATATCATTACTATAAGGCTTTAGATGGATGCTGTTTCTGACAGTCTTTGGTGTATTTTGACAGTCGTTTAAGTAAAAATTATATCTACTTGAGAAATAGACAAATGATGCAAATAAAACCGTATTACTAGGCTGAAGTATCTTTAATTGGGTTGCTATTCTTTTGAGCTTTTCATCTGCTTCAGACTTTCGTTCTTCAACATCATTTTCGTTACCACACCAACTCGCATAACCAAACTGAGTGAATAATATATCTAAATTTCGAATGTTCGAGTTTTGTAACAGATTTTTCACTTTGTTGCAGTCAGCCGTTGTGGAGATAATGCAATCGTTTAGATTTAGGATAGTGTAACCATCGATGCAAACTAATGATAACGAGTCTCCGCTCTTCCATGAGGAAATGCTTATCCAAGAATCGTTAGATAAAGATGCAATTTGACCATCCTTTAGCACTTCCACATTAAAGTCATTAGTTGTTAAAAATGAAACTACACGATCGTCTTCTGTAGTTTGAAAAAAGAATTTTGTTTCTGGTTTAACTCTCTTTAGTTTTTTTAAAAAAGGAATAGAAAAGTGATCAGAATGCTCATGAGAATACCAGATATATATATTCTTCTGTGTTTGCGACAGCTCATCTAACAGTAAGTCGTTTTTCGTTGAATTGTCTAATAGTGCCCAGCCATTATTGAATGCGGTTCCCTCTAGCCAAGGATCACACAAAAGAATAAATTCATCTGTTTCACACATGTAGGAAGCGTGATTAAGAAATTTTAAGGCTTTCATTTTCTTCCACGTCCTTCAGCTAACGAGCCTTTCAGCATTGCAGCAGTAAAGCCAAACTCTTCGCAAAGAAGCTTTACCTTTTTCAATTGCAGTAGCTTCACTGCGTGTGCGTAGGCTTTTACGTGCGTACTTGTTTTCTTTTGGCAACCACATACGAAACTGCCAATACTCACCTCGCTTGTAGATACAAGCTTCGTCGAATATTGCTATTTCGCCTTCAGCAAAGTGCTGTTTCTTCAGTGCCAAATCTTAGTCTCTGAGTTACTACGAGTTTCAGTAGTCACACGTTTGTGCAACATTTTGTGTAACTGTAAGAAAAAAGACTTAGGAAATCAACGATTGATTTCTGATTGTGAAAGTAATGTGTAAGTAAATAATTCAATAAAATCAATTACTTAAAACATATAAACTACTCCCATTCAATCGTGCCGGGAGGTTTGCTGGTGATATCATACACCACACGGTTGACGCCTTTGACTTCATTCACCAGCCTTGTGGCCACACGGTTCAAAAACGCATGTTCAAACGGATAGCTTTCGGCTGTCATGCCGTCTGTTGAGGTGACCGCCCGCAAGGCACAGACATATTCATATGATCGGGCATCCCCCATCACGCCAACCGTTTTCACCGGCAGCAGCACGGCAAAAGCCTGCCAGATATCATCATACAGACCCTGTTTGCGGATTTCATCAAGATAGACAGTATCAGCGGCGCGCAGAATATTCAGCTTTTCGTCTGTAATCTCACCTGGTATCCGGATCGCCAGGCCCGGGCCCGGAAAGGGATGCCGGCCAACAAAGGTCTCTGGTAAGCCCAGCTCACGCCCTAATGCGCGCACCTCGTCCTTGAACAGCATGCGCAGAGGCTCAACAAGCTCAAGGGCCATATCATCAGGCAAACCGCCAACATTGTGATGTGATTTGATGGTGACATGATTGCCGCCTGCCGCCGATATGGATTCGATCACATCCGGATATAATGTGCCCTGAGCCAGGAAACCGGCATCTTTAACTTTGGCAGATTCTTCATCAAACACTTCGATAAAGCTTCTGCCGATAATTTTGCGTTTTTCTTCCGGGTCTGTGACACCAGCAAGACGCGATAAGAACAAATCAGACGCATCATGATGAACAAGCGGGATATTATAATGGCCACGGAACAGAGAGACCACTTGGTCAGCCTCTCCGGCACGCATCAGGCCAGTATCCACAAACACACAAGTCAGCTGGTCGCCAATCGCCTGATGAATCAGGACTGCCGCAACAGAGCTGTCTACGCCGCCAGACAGACCGCAAATCACCCCGCGAGAGCCCACCTGTTCACGAATGGCGGCAATTGCTTGATCTTTATAAGCTGCCATAGTCCAGCTGGGCGTACACCCACAAATCCGGGTCGCAAAATTCCCCAGCAAGCCTGCCCCGCCCTGTGTGTGAACAACTTCAGGATGGAACTGAACCGCATAATAGCTGCGCGCCTCATCAGCGGTAGCCGCAAAAGGAGCGCCTGGTGAACGGGCAATCACAGCAAACCCCTCTGGCAGGGCAGCCACATGATCTCCGTGACTCATCCAGACCGTCTGCTGGCTGTCCTGTGGCCAGACGCCGTCAAATAACGGGCTTTCGGCCAGCACATCAACGTCAGCGCGGCCAAATTCACGACTGTTACCGGCTTCGACCTTGCCGCCAAGCTGGGCACAGATGGTCTGCTGGCCATAACAAATGCCCAAAACCGGAATGCCCGCGTCAAACACAGCTTGCGGTGCACGGGGCGTGTCAGCCTGTGTAACTGAATTTGGCCCACCAGACAGAATGACCCCTTTCACCCCGCGCAGACGGGCAGCCATGTCGGTTTTGTCCAGAACAGAGCTGGGCAGAATTTCGGTGTAGACAGACTGTTCACGCAGGCGGCGGGCAATCAGCTGAGTGACCTGTGAGCCGAAATCAATAATCAGTAACGTATCAGGCATAAATTCACTACACTTTCAAAGACGGACTTACATACCCGGCCGGTAATTCGGGGCTTCACGGGTAATGGTGACATCATGGACATGAGATTCGCTAAGACCAGCAGATGTGATCTTCAAGAATTTACATCCTGTTTGCATCTGGGCAACAGTTCTGTTGCCGGTATAACCCATAGCCGCACGCAAGCCACCCGCCAATTGATGCAGGACCTGAACAGCAGAACCTTTATAGGGAACCTGGCCTTCAATGCCTTCGGGGACCAGTTTCAAAGGTGTTGAGACTTCAGCCTGAAAATAACGATCTGCAGACCCCCTTGCCATCGCACCAAGCGAGCCCATGCCGCGATAGGCTTTATAGGACCGGCCCTGATATAAAAAGACCTCACCCGGGGTTTCATCTGTTCCAGCCAGAAGTGAACCAACCATCGCCACCGAGGCACCCGCAGCCACTGCCTTTGCCAGATCACCTGAATATTTAATGCCGCCATCAGCAATCGTCGGCACACCGGCCTTGGCCGCAACAGATGTTGCATCCATGATCGCCGTTAATTGCGGCACGCCCACACCCGCGATCATCCGGGTCGTGCAGATAGAGCCAGGACCGATACCCACCTTCACCGCATCAACACCTGCGTCGATTAAGGCCTGAGCGCCATCAGCCGTGGCAATATTGCCGCCGATAATCTGGGTGGTATTGGACAGTTTGCGGATATCCGCGACGGCCTGCAGAACGCCTGCAGAATGACCATGAGCGGTATCCACCACAATCACATCCGCACCAGCAGCGATCAAGGCCTCTGCACGGGCCACACCATCAAGGCCTGCTCCTGTTGCCGCCGCAACCAGAAGGCGGCCAGCGTCATCTTTTGAAGCCAGCGGATAGGTTTCAGCCTTTTCCATATCTTTGACGGTAATCAACCCAACACAGACATTATCCTCATCGACCACCACCAGCTTTTCAATCCGGTGTTCGTGAAGCAGGCGGCACGCTTCGTCTGGCGCAGCAGAGCTGGTCACGGTGATCACCGGGCTGGTCATCAGGTCGGCGACCTTTTGTTCTTTGTTATGGGCAAAACGAACGTCACGGTTCGTCAGGATACCGATTAATTTTTGATCCGGCCCCACAACCGGTATGCCACTAATTTTTTTCTTTGCCATCAGGTCCAGAGCCTGCCCCAATGAAGCATCTGGCTGGATGGTGTACGGGTTAACCACCATACCCGCTTCAAACCGTTTGACAGCCGCCACCTCTGCTGCCTGTTCCTCAATTGAGAAATTCTTGTGGATAACGCCAATGCCGCCAGCCTGGGCCATGGTAATGGCCAGCCTGTGTTCAGTCACCGTATCCATCGCCGCAGAGACCAGTGGCAAATTCAGCCGGATTTCACGCGTCAGAGGCGCAGAAATATCAACATCAGACGGCAGAACCTCAGAATGGCCGGGCTGAAGCAGCACGTCATCAAAGGTAAGTGCATCACGAATAGAAGGAGGAGAAGACGTCATCAAAAAACATCCTGTGTAAGAGGCAGAAGTGATGACGCCAGAGTGTACCTGTTTTGGGATCAGAACACCAGTCTAAACTGGTTAAATTGGGGAATAGCCTGTTTGTTCCTCAGGCGCATCCACAAACCGGTCATCAGGCGGGGCACCGCGAAAGCCTGTTGCCAGCAGATAGGTTTCCACAGATTCGGACCGGCTGGCCGGTGGCTTCAGATAACGCACCTTCTCAAACCGCTGATTCAGCATATCCTGAAACTGTCTGTCACTGCCGCCGCGAAAAGCTTTGGCTAGAAAAATGCCATCAGGCGCCAGCACCTGGTCAGCAAAATCAAGCGCGATTTCAAGCAAACCCATGGTCCGCAAATGATCGGTCTGGCGATGACCGGTTGTCGCCGCCGCCATATCTGACAGAACCGCATCCGCCTGGCCATTTATGGCGGTGTGCACCTGATTGAGAATAGCAGGATCAGTAATGTCACCGACCAGAAGTTCGGCCCCCGGCACCGGATCAACTTCCAGCAGATCAATGCCAACCAATGCCCCTTTCCCCGTTTCAATCCGGCACCGCTTCATCACCACCTGAAGCCAGCCGCCAGGCGCACAACCCAGGTCAACAACCCGCATGTGCGGAACAAGAAATTGATGTTTATCATCCATTTGTTCGAGCTTAATCGCAGCGCGTGAGCGAAACCCGCGTGACTGCGCTTCAGCGACAAACGGGTCATTCAACTGGCGGGTCAGCCAGCGTTGCGATGACGGCTTGCGGCCGCGCATTTTTTTCGGCTGCAAGGTCAGCCCGGCCTTGGAGCGGTAAGACCGACCAGATGACCCTTTTTTACGTCCCGATGACGAGGAGTTTCCTGAACGTTCGGACATAAGTTCTGTGCTCCCCCTTGCAAGGACCGCTGCATTTAGAGTGAGAACGTAAAGAACTTCCAGACCGGGCGCAAGAGCCGGCCAATAAACCGGCCAAGACGATGCAGGTCCTGGCCTATGCCCAATGTTGCCGGCACCAAAAACAGAACCAGACTGGTGGTCACCGCCAGACCAAACACAATTGTGGTCGCCATGGGAATCAGAAATTGGGCCTGAAGTGAGGTTTCAAACATCAATGTCGACAAACCGCCAATCGTCGTCATTGAGGTCAGCAGTACCGGCCGCAGCCTGTCTACTGTACCCTGAACAATGGCCTGTTCAGACGGGCCATCAATTTCGTCCATCCTGCGTTCAATCGTTGCCACCAGAATAATTGAGTTGTTGACCACAATTCCGGATAAGGCAATCAGGGCAAATAAGGACAGAATATTCAGGTTTAATCCCATCACATAATGCCCGACCACCGCGCCGATTAGCCCGAACGGGATCATGACCATCACTGCAAGAGGCCGTGTCCAGCTGGCAAACACCCAGGCCAGTATCGCATACATGCATAATAAGCCCAGAATACCGCCACTGGCCATATCAGCAAAAGCCTCACCCTGCTCCTGTTCACGCCCGTCAAAGCGGTAGCGGATATTATTATCTTTGACAAATTCACCAAAATCCCCGCCTTCAAGAACTTCCCTGACCTGAGAGGTGTTGATAACAGCATCATCCAAATCACCCTGAACAGCCACTTCGCGGAAGCCATCCTGACGCCGGACAATCGAAAAGCCTAACCGGTTTTCAATGGTTGCGACATCACCAAGAGACACAAAATTGCCTTGCGGCGTGATCAGACGCAGGGCAGACAAGGTATCTGTTGCGACTTCATCTGCAGGTCGGGACAAACGGACTGTCACCACTTCATCCCCGCGCGGGAACCGCCTGACCACAGCCCCGTCGAGGGCTGCACGCACCTGTGCACCCACAGACTGAGTGGTAAAACCAAGGGACCGACCAAGTGCAGAGAGCCGGATAATGCGTTCTTCTGCGCCATAATTCAGATTATCTTCAATATCAGATGTGCCCGGAATAGCAGACGCAATCTGGATCACCTGTTGCGAGATGGCCTTCATCTCATCTAAGTCATCACCCAAGATACGCACGTCCAGCTCACGCCCGGGCGGGCCACCTTCTGGTGCACGCACAATCAGACGTTCCAGGCCGGGCATTGGTCTGATTTCAGCACGCATAGCCTGAACAAATTCCTGAACCCTGACATCACGCTGATCAGCTGTAATCAGCTCTATCATCATGCCGGCCCTGATATCACTTGCCCCGCCGCTTGGCTGGCCGTCATTCCCGTCTGAAACATGAGCCCCTGTCACGCCATAGGCAAAAGACACCAGCCCCCCCTGACCATCAGTCAGATCTGATTCAACGCGGTCTAACGCCCGTTCCATTTCAGCCAGCATAATTTGTGTCTGGGTGGATGTTGACCCGGATGCCATCGTGACATTGGCATAAATATTATCGGCTTCAGGTGCAGAGAAAAACACAAACCCTACACGCCCGCTGGACATCATGCCGACAGCCGTCATCAGCAACCCGATAGCCAGAGCAAAAGTGGCATATCTGAAGCGGAACGCTATAGTGACCAGAAGTCCGAATACGCGGTCACGAACAAAGTCGAACCCTTTGTCGAATGTCCGCCTGAACCATCCTTCTTCTTTCGCTTTATCCGCACCGGAATGTGCCAGATGCGCAGGCAGAATTGAAAAACATTCAATCAAACTGGCCAGAAGAACAGCACAAACAACAGCGGGTATCGCACCGATGATTACACCGATAACGCCTTTGATTGTAAATAGGGGCAGGAAGGCCGCGACCGTTGTCAGCATGGCAGACATAACCGGCGGCCCCATTCTGGTCGCCGATAATATCGCAGCCTGTTCTATTGGCAGGTTTCGTCGACGACGCAAATATTCAGCATGCTCGCCAATCACAATCGCGTCATCAACCACAATCCCTAAAGCCATGATCAAACCAAAAAGAGAGATCATATTAATGGATTGTCCGGTGGCGAACATTACACCAAATGTGGCCAGAAAGGCTACCGGAATCCCTGCCGCCACCCAGAACGCCACCCGCCATGGCAGAAAGGCAAACAGAACCAGAAGCACCAGAATGAGCCCGCTGAGCCCATTTTCAACCATCAGCCAAATCCGTTCAGAAATCAGATTGGCCGCTACATTATATTGAGCAATCTGGAGCCCCTGCGGCAAAGACGGGATTTTATCCGCAACATAGGCCTGAACAATCTCGTTCGTTACAAGAGAATCGCTGGCCTTGCCGCGCAGAACGTGCAGTTCAACAGCAGGCTGGCCCTTATGTTCATATAATACAGCAGGGGTCTGGATTGTATCCGTGATGGTGCCCACCTCACCCAGAGTAACCACACTGCCGTCCTGGCGCACAAAAATATTGATATCTTCATATTCTGCCGCTGATTTGCGCAAGCCGATTGATCTGACGCGCAACGCCCCGTCGGCAAACCGCCCTGCCGGCACATCAACAGAACTTCCGGCAATCATATTTGAGATATCAAGCAGTGTCAGGCCAAGACGGGCCAGCTCTGCTTCTCGTATCTCAATTCTGATCTCCTCATCAGGCAGTCCGATCAGCTCGACCTTATCCACGCCATTTTGCAGCAGATCTTCTTTAATCAGCTTGGCATGATGACGCAGAGCTGACAGGCTGTATGGGCCAAATAAGACCAGGCGGGATACAGTATCAAAAAATTCTCCCTTCACAATCTCAGGGGCATCGGCATCACGGGGAAATTCAACAAGCCCGACGGCTGCCTCAACATCGGCCAATGCTTTTTGCATATCCGTGCCAAAAACAAATTCGACCTGTGCGATACCCCTGCCTTCATAAGACGAGGACATCACTTTCTTCACATTGGCGATGGTCCGCAATTCAGGTTCCAGTGGCTGGATAACATTACTGTCCACATCTTCTGCTGTGGCCCCTGACCATTCAACAGTGACGCCAACAACCTCAACATCCACTGTCGGGAAAAACTGTTTATTCAGACGCGCAGCTGACATACCGCCAACCACGACCATTACAATCATGATCAGATTTGCCGCAGTACGATGTTTGACAAAAAATTCAACAATCTGGCTGAACATCAGGATGTCGCCTTTCTGAGTCTATTCTGGTTCATCTGGCACAATTCATCAGGCACTTATTGGCCGTCAGTGGCTGTGCGGACACGCAGACCATTGCCAATACCTGGCAGACGAGTAGCAATAACCTGATCACCTGTCGTCAGCTCACCAGAAACCCAAATCCGGCCCGGGCTGCGATGCATCAAAGACACGTTACGCTGGCGTGCACGCCCGTCTTCGATAACAAATACATTATCCCGACCGACAAGGGCTTCTTCAGGCAGCTCAAAAACGCCGATCAGAACCCGTCCTGAATAAGACACTTCAACAAATGCCCCTGGCGGTACCGAACGTGCCGCGTCATCTGGCAGTTCAGCATAAAGCCGCCCACCCCCTTCATTCCGGTCCACCACAACTTCTGCACGAGTGATGGTCGCTTGTGTCTTTGAGACCACATTCCCTTCAGAAGACCAGCTCAAGGTGACGGGCTGGCCGATCAGTCTGTTAACATTGGCATAAATATCAGCAGCCACGACAAACGACACTTCCAGGCTGGACAGATCCGTCAGAGTGGCCACCAGATAGGTATTACTGACCTGATTGCCCAAGGCCAGATCAACACCAGATAAGGACCCGCTGAACGGGGCCTTCAGCACCGCATCTTCAAGGTCTTTGCGGTGGCGGCGCTGGCTGACCTTTAATTCGGCCAGCCTGGCTTTGGCCATGGCGAGTTGGTTTGACGCCTGTGAGACAGCAAGCTCAGATGCATCCACCTCTGCCTGAGAGCCAACCGATTTGTCAAACAAGGACCGAGCCCGTGCCGCCATGCGCTGGCGCAGAGCCAATTGCGCAGTAAATTCTTTAATCTGGCTTGTTTCCGCCTCAATCTGAACATTCACAGTATCCAAGGCCAATTGAAGACGTTCTGTATCCAGCCTGGCCAGCTCATCCCCTGTGCTGACATCTGCCCCATTTCGCAATTTGTCTGAGACGCGGGCCACCTCGCCAGCCACACCAAAGCGCAAATGTGCGTCTCTGGCTGCAACAACCGTCCCAAAAGCCTGTTCAAGCGGACGCGCATCTGCCTGTTGGGCCAGGACGCTTTTCACTGTCCAGACCTGTTCTTCAGGAGCCTGTGGTTTGACAACCTGTTTTGTGGCCTGCAGGTAATTATACACAACGATAAAAAACCCGAATATGATCAGCGCGGGAACACCTTTTGTGAGAATGGTTCTGATAATGGACATTATCTGCCTGCCTTGACTATCTATGCTGTTATTTCTACCTGCCGGCGAAAGCTGCTCTTCGACCCGAATGGCAATGATCAATAGCGATGAGACAAGGCCTGCCTTGATCACGCGCCATTCACCCACAACTATATACTGAAGAAAGTCTATTCCGGTCTGGTGTTACATACAAAAAAATTTATGATTATGTCCAGATAATTTCACACTTATGCAGACAAAACATTTTTACATGACAAGCTGGATGTCTCCTGCTTTGATGCCAGCATGACCATTTCTTTTGCTGCATGTTCAGTCTGAACCATTCATGTCAACAGACCTGCATAACAATATGACGGTGCGATCTGTGTCGGTATTCGCAGATTTAGGCCGTCTTGCCCTGCCCTTATGTATCGCGCAACTGGCCTCTATCGGCATTATGACAGCGGATGTTGTGATGATGGGGCAGCTTAGCACCCTTGACCTGGCCGCCGGATCATTAGCGGTCCGGCTGTATCAGCCATTTTATTTTTTCTCTCTTGGCCTGCTCAGCGTCATTTCCGCATTGGTGGCCCAGTCAATAGGAGCAGACCAGCCAGATACCGCGCGCCGGGTCTTCAGACAAGGGTTGATCCTCTCATCTGGTCTGGGAGCGGTATTTATGATGCCTGTTCTGGCCGGAGAGCAGCTGATGCTGTTTTTTGGCCAGTCAGAAGACATTGCCGGACGGGCGGCTGATTATCTGTTTTGGTCAGCTTTTGGCCTGCCTGCCTCACTGGTGTTCCTGACCATGCGGTTTTTCACAATGGGCCATGGCCGGGCAGGACCGCAATTGCTGGCAACCTTTGCCGGGCTGGCCTTTAATATGGTGGCTAATCCGGTTTTGGCCTATGGATATGGCCTTTTGCCCGCACTGGGCTTAGGCGGCATTGCGCTGGCCACTACCCTGACCTATTTTGTGATGTGCTTCTGCCTGGGCCTCATCATCAAGGTAGACGCGCCCTTTGCACAAACCAAACCCTATCAGCGTTGGTGGGTCATTGACCTGTCCCTGATGAAAAAAATTATTCAGGTGGGCTGGCCAAACGGGTTTTTAGTCATGTCAGAAACCGGCATGTTTGTGGTCGCCGCATTTATCATAGGCCTGTTTGGTGCTGCCCCGCTGGCCGCAGCAGGGATCGCCAATCAAATTGCCGCAATGGCCTTCATGATTCCCTTGTCGGTTGCACAGGCCTGTGTGATCAGGGTTGGCCGATCTGCCGGCGCTGTTCATCTGGCAGGGGTGAAACAATATGGGAATGGGGGAATTTGGCTGGGTTGTCTGATTGTGATTCCCCTTACCTGTGGTATTTGGCTCTTTGCTGAACAGCTGGGATTTTTGTTTATTCAGCCAGATGACAAATTGAGCGCACAGACCATCGCCTTGATCATTCCAATGTTATGGATCACCGCCCTGTTCCAACTGGGAGACAGTCTGCAGGCCATTATCACAGCCAGCCTGCGCGGCCTGAATGACACCAGAATGCCTGCTCTTTATGGGTTTATCTGTTTCTGGATCATCAGTCTTGGCAGTGGTGTGGTGATGGCGTTCTGGCTGGGCTGGGGGCCGGTTGCGGTCTGGGCCGGCCTGGGTTTGGGGTTAACCCTGAACGCGGCTATACTGGCGCTCAGATGGTGGCGCCGGTTACACGCAGTCGAAGCTGGCAAAATCAGCCTTCTGGAAGTGTCTGTTAAAAGCCAGACAGAAAGACAATAACAGGATGTCAGCAGAACCCTTACCCTCAGCCTTCAGCACGCCGCAATTATCCAGCCTATTAACACCGGCACAAAAAGCAGGCTGGCAGGACGATGCGGTCAGATTAGCCGGAGACAATCTGACTGAACAGCAGCGTGAGCAGCTTGCCGCGATCATTGCCGCCAGCCCGCACCTTAACCGTGCTGCTGTTCAATTCGCAGCAGATTTGCCCGGGCTGATACAAGGTGACTGGGAACAGATACTGGCGCAGGCTGAACAGGACTGGCAGACAAGCTGGCCAGCCACATCGTCAGATGCACTCTTGATGAAGGCTGTCCGGCGTTACCGCAACCGGTCACATCTTGCCATCGCATTTGCTGAGCTTCTTGGTCAGACCAGCATTGGAACCTCCTGGGGGGTGCTGACAAGCGTTGCTGAGAGCGGCGTGCGCGGGGTTGTTGGTTATCTGCTGAAGGACCAGCCAGCAGAAGGTTCGGGCTGGGTCATTTTAGGGCTGGGAAAGTTGGGCGCGGCCGAGTTGAATTACTCGTCAGACATTGACCTGATCGCCTTACAGGACAGCCAGGCTGAAGACGTTGCCGCAGTAAAGACACCAGACCAGAAAGGCAAATATTTCAGCACATTGACCCGCCGCCTCAGCCAGCTGCTCAGCCAACAGACAGAGGATGGTTTTGGCTGGCGGGTTGATTTCCGGCTGCGTCCTGATCCTGCTGTCACCCCATTATGCCTGTCAACAGACGCAGCACTCACCTATTATGAATCCATCGCCCGCAGCTGGGAGCGGGCAGCTTTTATCCGGGCCCGCCCGATCGCAGGTGATATTCGGGTTGGTGCGCAATTTTTAGCGCATCTCAGTTCTTTTATCTGGCGCCGCAGTCTGGATTATACGGTGCTTGATGATCTGCAGATTTGGCTGCGCCATCTGCCCACGCCCGACGGATATCGGGGATTTGATGTCAAGTTGGGCGCATTCGGGATCAGACATTTAGAATTGCTTGTCCATGTGCTGCAGCTGTTAGGAGGTGGACGACATGAGGTATTGCGCCAGTTCAACACATTTGCCGCACTGGATGCGCTGGCCAGTGAGGGCTGGCTGGAGGCTGATCAAATCCAGCAGATGAAACAGTGCTACAGCCTGTGGCGGCAGACAGAACATCGCCTTCAATATCTGCGCGACACACAAACACACAGCCTGCCGCGGAATGACCAGGAAATGGCAGAATTTGCAGCCTTTGCCGGACTGGCAGATGCGGCCGAATTTCGCCAGACGCTAGAACATCTGCAGCAGCAAACAAAGATGGCCTGCAGCCATCCGCTGATGGACAGGCTGCTGGCTGCACATAAAACAGGTGCTGATGAGACTGACCGCATTCTGGCCAGTTCAGCAGACCGAACAGTCAACAGCCGCTGGCTGGCCGAAATTGGCTTCAGCCGACCTGATGATATGATGGATATCATAGATGGCTGGATGTCAGGCCGGATACCCGCAACCCGAAGTGAACGGGCGCGCGGTTACCTGGGCCGGTTTCTGCCGCCGTTTCTGGACAGTCTGGGCAAGGCAAGCGACCCGGACAGTGCATTTGCCTGTTTCACTGAACTGATCCGCAATTTGCCTGCAGGAGCGCAGATATTTGCCTTATTTGTGCATTACCCGCAAATCGCTGATCTGGTCGGCAATCTGTTGGTAAAAGCCCCTGCGCTGACGCGCCAGCTCAGCCGCAAACCAGCTTTGTTTGACCGGCTTCTGGACACTGAATTTTTCACCCCCCTGAGCGCAGCACAGATGAACTGGCCGCCTGAACTTCTGCAGATCGCGCAGACTGAGGGGGCTGAACAAGCTCTTGACCAGCTTTGCCTCTGGGCCAGTGAGATACGGTTCAGGGTCAATGTCCATTTTTTGCAGGGCCTGTGCAGCTGTGAAGACGCAAGCCGCCAGTTATCCGCCCTTGCTGATTTGTGTATCGATGCGGTTGTCCGGCTGGCACGGCTGGATATGGAGCGGCGTTATGGCCAGTTGTCCGATAACCGGTTTGCCGTCTTAGGGCTGGGCCGCCTGGGGAGCAGCCAATTGACCAGCGCGTCTGATCTGGATCTGATTTTCCTTTATCAAAGCACAGCAGACAGCACATCAAATGGTCGCCAATCCTTAAGCGCCGGCCACTATTATAACCGGCTGGCCCAACTGATTGTTAGCTGGCTGTCCGTACAGACCGCACAAGGAAAGTTATTTGATATTGACACCCGTTTGCGCCCTGACGGCCATTCAGGGCCCTTGGCCACCCGGCTGGAACGGCTGGATAGCTATTATCAAACAGACGCCTGGCCATGGGAATATTGTGCGTTTCTGAAAGCACGTATCCTATCGGCTGATCCAGATATCAAAAAGGCCACAAAGCAACATGTTCAGAAAATAAAAACCACCCCGCCCGCTTTGTCCGCGCTGGCAGATGATATGCTTTTAATGCGCGAACGCTTCGCGGCTGATCCTGAATCAGCACAATCATTAAAAAAACGTGCAGGCGGCTTCATGGATGCTGAATTTCTGGCGATCCTACTGACAGTGCGCAAAAAAAATTATGACCTGATCACGATGCCTCAAGGCAGCCCGTCACAGTGGCTGCGGCAGCTTTCACAAGAAGCAGAAGACACAAGCGAGCTGGACGCGGTTTGCGCCGGACTGGATGAATTGGAGCTGATTACGCAATTTACCAGCCTGTGTCTGGGGAAGGCAGCAAGCCTTATTTCTCAGTCTGACAGTCAGCAAAGCTGGCGTGCGCTAGCTGACCAGCTGGGTCTGGCTTCAGTTGAAGACATCGAGACAAAAATAAATGAAAACTGCCAGCAGATTGCTTCAGTTTTAGAAAAAAATATCAAAAAAAACAGTAACAAACAGAGCTGAAACAGATCGATTAATCTGAACACGACCACTTGAGGGCGCATTTGGATTAGCAATGGCTGATAAGGTTTGATAGACGTTAAAAAAAAGAGAGATGAGGAAATTTAGGTGTCTTCAAAAAGCAACGCTTTTCGAAGACGGGTATCGTTACGGGATCCTGGAGACCAGCTCTAATGTTTCGCTCGTTGATGTCCTCCTGGCCATTATTTTTTGGCCTGCTTCTGATTATGATTGGCAACGGTCTTTTGGTCTTTTTGCTGGGGGTTCGGGCCTCTGCTGCGGGCTTCAGCACGACCATATCTGGACTGATGATGGGCGGCTATTTCATCGGCTTTTTTGGGGGATCGCGCTATGTGCCGCGGATCCTGCAGGATGTCGGCCATATCCGTACCTTTGGCGCGTTATCCGCTATCGCCTCTGCAGCAGTTCTTGTGCATATCATCTCTGTTAATCCTGCATTATGGACCGTTATGCGGCTGTTTACAGGCTTTGCCTATGCGGGCATGTATATTGTGGTGGAAAGCTGGCTGAATGATAAATCCACTAATGAGACAAGAGGCCAGATGCTGGCAATTTACATGATCATCACGATGGCCGGGCTCAGCGCGGGTCAATTGCTGGGCGGGCTTGATGACGGTATCACCAACTTATTGTTTCTGACCGCTTCAATTCTGGTATCTGTTGCGGTTGTGCCGATTTTGATTACGGCCTCGCAAGCGCCTGAATTTTCGGAGCCAGAAAGCGTGTCTTTGCGCCGCCTATTTCAGATTTCGCCTCTGGCATTGGTCGGCATGGGGCTGCAGGGCTTCACCGCCTCGATGATTTTTGGCATGGGCGCGATTTACGCAGCCTCAATCGGGATGACCAACCAGCAAGGGTCTGTGTTTCTGGCCTCTGTGACCATCGCCAATGTAATCATGCAATATCCGGTTGGCCGCCTGTCCGATCGGTTTGACCGCCGTCTGGTCATTCTGATTGTGGCCAGCATTTCTGCGGTTGCGGCAGCATGTGCTTCTATTGTTGGCATCTCCAGCTATTGGGTGCTGGTTTTATTGACAGCCCTTTATGGCGGCTTTTCCATGACGATATATTCATTATGCATTGCCCACGCCAATGACTATCTGAGCCCCAGCCAGATGATCGGGACAGCTTCTGCACTGATTACAGTAAATGGAATTGGGGCCATATTTGGCCCGCCCATAATTGCTGCGCTGATGGATTTATTTGGCAGTTTTATCTATTTCGCAGTAATGTCAGGGGTACATATCGGCCTGGGTGTTTTTGTCCTCGCCCGCATGTCTATTCGGTCTGCAGTTCCTGCTGAGGCCCAGGGACCCTTCATTGCTGTGCCTGAACAAGGGACCGCCGTTGCGGTCAGCTTGAACCCAGAAACAGCCTGGAGTGAACCTGATCCGGACACATCGTTAACAGATGATCCGCTGGCAGATAATCCTTATCTTGACATCACCGTGCCTGCCAAACCCTCATCCTGACTGCGCACATCTTATACAGACCCTGTCCGAAAGGTCCTCCTGCTTCAGGATAACTGGTTTTCATGGCCCGTCATCCGGTTGACTGAGCCATAGGTTCAGCTGCATATTCTTAAATTTAGAAAAAACTTAAATAACGCGCAGAGCCTCTGTAATATTGGGGATATGAGGATGCGTATTTTTGTGATGATCTGGCTGTTGGGTGTTGTGCTGGGGGTGGGTGTGAGCGCGTTATGGCCTGCTGCTGCTGAGCAGCACGCTCATCTTGAGGTCAGCATCAGTGCTGTCAGTGATGGCGATTCTTTGCGGGCAGGACAGCTGAGGTTACGTTTGCACGGAATTGATGCGCCTGAAAAAACGCAAGTCTGTTCAACAGCGTCCGGCCAGAGCTATGCTTGCGGACAAAAAGCCACCGCGTGGCTGAGATCACATATTCAGCCAGGACAAAGGCTGTCTTGCGTGCTGATCGATACAGACCGGTATCGGCGCCTGATTGTGCAATGTTTCAAAAATGGTGAGGATATTAACAAGGCTTTGGTCCGAGCCGGATGGGCCGTTGCCTATACCCGCTATTCAGATGCTTATGTAACAGCTGAACAACAGGCAAAGGCGGACAGGATCGGGCTGTGGCAAGGGCCATTTCTGCGGCCTGAAGACTGGCGGCGCCAAAAAGGGGATCGCAAAAAATAAGCTGTCTTACAACAACCCGAGCTCACGTAACTCAGAAGCCAATTCAGCAGGCATCGGGGTTGCATCATCACTCTGCGGCATATCTTCAGGCGCGTCTGCCGGCTCAAGATAACGCCACCCCTGGAAGATCCGCACACGGCGCGGCCACACCGGGATCAGCTGTGGGGCAAGCACAATACCGCAAGCGGGCCGACCATCCTCACGCTTTACTTCGATCAGATCAGCAATAGGCTGCCGCACGCAAATCTGGCCTTTGATGATCCAAAACAGGCAGCCTCCATCCAGCAGCTCATCTGCACGTCGCGGCCAGTTTCGCGTCGGATGTATGATCGGCAACCCCTGGCGTGTGCGCCTGTTTTGCCAGCTTTTCAGTGAGTCAATGGACACTGAGCCAACAGAGAGTTTCTTTAAATGAACAGTCATGGCTTCAATTTAAATAGCTGCTGCGGGACCGACAAGGGCTGAGTGAAAAAAACACACACACCTTGTTTACAACAGATACAATGCTGCAAGTCCTAAAAACACAAGGAAGCCGATCACATCTGTGATTGTGGTGATAAAAACAGAAGAAGCAACCGCCGGATCAACCCCGGTTTTGACCAGGGCCAGCGGAATTAATGTGCCGGAAATCGCCGCTACGACCATATTCACCAGCATGGCAAAACCCAGCACAAGCGCAATTTGTGCATCGCCAAACCAGACATAAGACAGGCCCGCTGTCACCACTGCAAACACCACACCATTGGCGATGCCGACATAGAGCTCTCGTAAACCAAAAGCCACAGCGACTTTCGGGCTGAATTCGCGCATTGCGATTGCCCGCACAGCCACTGTGACTGTCTGAGTCCCTGCATTTCCCCCCATTGAGGCGACAATTGGCATCAGCACGGCAAGCGCGACAATCTTTTCGATCGTACTTTCAAAAAAACCAATCACTACAGAAGCGATCACAGCTGTAATCAGATTGACAAACAACCACGGCGCGCGGCCCTGAAGCGTCTCCAGAACAGAGGTGCGGATAGAGGCATCGGACACACCAGCAAGCGCCATCAGATCTTCTTCTGCCTCTTCATCAATAACATCAATAATGTCATCAAGCGTGATGATGCCGACCAGGCGCCCTTCTGCGTCAATCACCCCTGTGGTCACCATACCATAACGGCGGAACAGCAACGCCACTTCTTCTTGGTCCATAGTCACCGGGATTGACCTCAATTCGGTTTCCATAATTTCAGAAATCCGTCGTGGCCGTTGCGTACAGAGCAATTTGTTCAGCCGCACCTCTCCTACCGGATGGCCGCTGACATCTGTTACCATAATCAGATAAAATTCTTCCCTGTCCAGATCAGACGAACGCAGAAAATCTATTGTCTGTCCGACGGTCCAGAATGGCGGCACAACCACCATTTCACGTTGCATCATCCGGCCAGCAGAATCCTCAGGATAGGCAAGGCTCTGTTCAACCAGAACCCGTTCCTGATCCGGCAGGGCTGATAAAACCTCATCCAGCTGCTCAGGTTCCAGTTCCTCAGCAATCGTTACCACATCATCTGAATCCAGTTCCGGCAGAGAGGCCGCAAACACACCAGGATCAAGTAAGTCTCGCACATCCTCACGCACTTCTTCATGCAGATAAGGCAGGATTTCAGCATCAAAATCAGAGCCCAGCTGGGTGACCAGAACCCGCAGATCCTCAGCCGAAATCCGCTCTAAAAAATCAGCTTTATCAGCCGGATGCAATGGGTCCATCAGCATCCGCAAACGCTGCCATTGTTCTAAATTGATCGCTTCATGAAGAGCCGCTTCGACTTTTGGCGTCAGCCCATACATGGATGCGACCTGATGTGCGCGGCTGTCCGTATTTTCTTCATGAGGCTGTGATGAATCGGCTGTTTTCACCATATCACGGCCTCCATATCCAAAAAATCAGACGAACAGGCCAGTTTAACGGCCTATCTCAGGGTAACATACCCCCAGGGTAAAAACAAATAAGGCCAGCGCAGGAAGACGTGATCATTTTCTTTCAAATTTCAAAATTGAAAGAAAATTTCAAGCTGTTTTCAGATAGCTGTCCACAGCGTCTGCGAACTGGTCTGTTGCCTGATCAGAAATATCTTTGTGCAGCACAAGACGGAACGCCTGTTTAGCCGGGCTAATGATGATCCCCTTCGTTTCGAGATAGGGTTTCAGCCCATCGCGTTTATGTTCAGGCAATTGCATATAGACCATATTTGTGTCCACCGCGTCTTTATCAACAGATACCCCGTCTATGGCCGCCAGCGCATCAGCCAGTTTCCGCGCCCGTGCATGATCATCTGCAAGACGGTCAATATTATGATCAAGGGCATAATGTCCGGCCGCAGCCAGTATGCCTACCTGGCGCATGCCGCCGCCCAGCATTTTACGCAGCCGCCTGGCCTTCGAAATGAAGGCTGCATCCCCCACCAGAACAGAGCCAACTGGCGTGCCCAGCCCCTTTGACAGACATAAAGAAATGCTGTCAAAAGCTGAGGTGAAGCTGGGCAGTGGCGTATTTGACGCAACCACCGCATTCATCAGACGCGCACCATCCAAATGGCAGCGCAAATGATGCCGACGTGCAACCGCGCATAAATCAGCCAAATGCGCGGCAGCCTGTACCCGCCCATTCACAGTATTTTCAAGACACAGCAGACGGGTCACCGGAAAATGGGCGTCATCAGGCTTAACCGCCTGTTCAATATCACCAGCGCTGAGGCGTCCGGCGCTATCAACCGGCAACGGACATGGGACCACCCCACCCAAAACCGCAGCTCCACCTGCTTCATAAAAAATCGAATGATAGGTCCGGCCAGACAAAAATTCTTCACCACGCGCAGCATGACACAAAATTGCAAGCAGATTGGATTGCGTTCCTGAGGATACAAACAGGCCGGCCTGCTTGCCCAGCATCTCTGCAACGCGCTCTTCAAGACTGGATGTGGTTTCATCATCTCCATACACATCATCGCCGACAACTGCTGTTGCCATCACCGCGCGCATCGCCTCGTCAGGCTGGGTGACTGTATCACTGCGGAAATCAAACTGGTTATGAGCAGACATAAGACATCCTGTTATTTTGTTTCTAGCGGGGCCCGTTTTCTGACTTCAGCCGCTGAACGGCGAATGGCTCACAGCTTATCGCAGTTAACCGCGGAAACACAACTGACAGTATGATCAAAAACAAAGACCTGCCCCTGACAACCAGAGGCAGGCCGCTTGAAAAAGCCGGAGGGGGTGTTTAGGGGGGACAACCCTCCGACCTTTTTTCAAGAGCTGATTTTAGCGGGAGAATTCAGGATAGGATTCCATACCCAGTTCTGAATTATCCAGGCCGGCCATCTCTGCTTCTTCTGACACCCGGATACCCATGGTCTTATCCAGAATAATCCAGACGATGAGAGACACGATGAAGGCGAACAATCCGACCACAACAATGCCTGTCAGCTGCGCAATCAAGCTGGCATCAGGGTTTGTAATGACCACCGCCAGTGTGCCCCATATGCCGGCAATCAAATGCACCGGAATGGCGCCGACAACATCATCAATCTTCAGCTTGTCCAGAAGAGGAACAGTAAAGACCACAATCACACCACCCACGGCCCCAATCAGGGTTGCTGTTCCCAGCCCGGGGGTCAGCGGTTCTGCGGTGATCGACACCAGACCAGCCAGCGCGCCGTTTAAAACCATTGTCAGATCGACTTTTTTGTATACCAGCTGGGTCATAATCAGGGCCGCGATTGACCCGCCAGCAGCAGCAGCATTGGTGTTGGCAAAGATACGCGACACATCCGCGACATCACCGACTGTACCCATAGCCAGTTGCGAGCCACCATTGAACCCGAACCAGCCCAGCCACAAGATGAATGTGCCTAAGGTCGCCAAAGGCAGATTTGCGCCAGGCATAGGGATCACACGGCCATTGGGGCCATATTTTCCGCGTCTGGCACCCAGGATTAACGCCCCGGCCAGAGCCGCCCAGCCACCAACAGAATGCACGACGGTTGAGCCTGCAAAATCGAGGAAACCAAGCGCATCAAGAAAGCCGCCACCCCATTTCCAGCTGGCCTGAGCCGGGTAAATCAGCGCGGTCAAAACAAAGCTGAAGATCAAAAACGGCCACAGCTTAATCCGTTCAGCCAGCGTACCAGAGACAATCGAAGCTGTGGCTGCACAAAACATCAGCTGGAAGAAATAATCTGAGGCGGTAGAAGCGTAAGCGATGTCATCTGCACCTTCAGCTGATACACCAACTGCTTCCATTACCGCGATGGCCGGAAATAAGTTTGACAGAACACCATCAATCGCCCAGTCCCCCAGCGGATACATCAAATTATACCCCACCAGGTAATAGCCAAGCGCCGCGATAGAAAACAGCGCAATATTTTTGGTCAGTTGTGTTGTGGTGTTCTTGGCCCTGACCAGACCAGCTTCGAGCATACAAAAGCCGCAGGCCATGAACATGACCAGAAACCCGCCAACCAAAAATAACAATGAATTCAGAATAAACACCCCATGTTCAGGCATGGTCTGGGCAAAGGCAGGTGTCGTGAACACAGACAGACCCGCCACCAGGGGTATGAGAGATTTACGTAAACGCATAATAACGCTCCTTTTGCATATATTTGAGACTGATCAGAGCGCGTCGGCGCCAGTTTCAGCGGTTCTGATCCGCATTGCATCTTCAAGAGACAAGAGGAAGATTTTGCCATCACCGATCTTGCCCGTACCTGCAGCTGTTTTGATGGCATTCACCACGTCATCAGCCAGTTTTTTTTCAACAGCCACTTCAATTTTGACCTTGGGGATAAAATTCACGACATACTCAGCCCCACGATAAATCTCGCTTTTGCCTTTCTGGCGGCCATAGCCCTGAACCTCGCTCACGGTCATGCCCGAAATGCCTAAAATGCCCAAGGCTTCATGGACGGCATCGAGCTTTCCTGGCTGAATGATTGCAATGATATATTTCATAGCGCCCTCATATTCTTTGTTGTTAAAGGGCCCTCCTCATCAGCGTTATGAATGCGGGAAGCAGTTCATAGCCAAGCGGGGAGAACCTGACGGTTAAAGAGATAACAAAGTGACGTGGAAAAATATTGTGCTTGATTTTTTTCAATGCGATGCATTTTTTGCATCACCTCTCTTGACCAGCCTTGTTAGAAGGTTATTTAGGAATCAGACAGACACACCAGCGAGGAGTGCGGGCAATGCGTCATTTAACCCATCTGCGGTATATTGATGTGGTGGCGAGAGAGCGGTCTATCCGCAAGGCATCTGAAAAGCTGAACATCACCTCTACTGCGCTGAACAGGCGCATCCTGGCATTGGAAGAGGAAGTTGGCACACCCTTGTTTGAGCGACTGCCCTCTGGGGTCAGGCTGAACACAGCAGGCGAGCTGTTTATTCAGCATATTCGCAGCCAAATGACAGATTTATCACGCGTTCTCTCTCAGATATCTGATCTGTCCGGCGTGCGGCGCGGACATGTTACGGTCAGTAGCGGGCCTGAAATTATGGCCTCATTCCTGCCCAAACAAATTGCAAAATACCGGCAGGAGTTTGAAGCGGTCCAGTTTGATGTTATCCGTCATACACCAGCTGAAAGCCTGGCCGCGCTGATGGCGTTTGAGTCAGATATCGCCTTTGTGTTTGATTCTGTCCTGCCATCTGATGTTCATATCGTGGCATCAGTATCGCAACCTTTATACGCACTGGTGCAGGATCATCACCCGCTCGCCGCAAACAGCACGCTGAAGCTACAAGATTGTCTGGCTTGGCCGGTTGTGTCCCCTAAAACAGATAGCGGGCTAAAAACGATGCTGGAAGTTGGCAGGGTCCGCACAGCCGCCAACCTGCAGACCGTCATCCATACAGATGAGACAGAGTTTATGATGGCTTATGTGCGTCAAGAGCAGGCTGTCGGCTTTGTCATTCCGCTCAGCTTTGAAGGCAGTCCGCATAGCCTGTCTGGTCTGAAAGCAATTGCGATAGATGAGCGTGATGTACCGCCGGGGATTATTCATCTGGTCCAGCGCAAAGGGCGGGTCTTGTCTGTTGCAGCGGCAAAATTCATGGATCAGATGGTACAGGCACTGAACCTGCGGTTTCCAGACACAACCAGATAGGCCGTTGCGAAAAAACAAAAAAAAGAGATGTGCACGCACATCTCTTTTTCGTGTTTCATATCGCCGGGCCACTCAGAGACTCATCGTTTAAACGCCCATACAGCGTCAAGGCTGGCCGCAAACTGGCTGGTTCAGCTACAGGGGCTGCCCCATACTGTTCCCAAACCTGTTTTTCTGATCTGTCCGGCTTAAAGTCACACTCGACATTTGACCACCTCCTTTTCTGTTATTGACACTTCATTCCTTGATGCAGATGCGCTGCACATAAGCCAGCGTTGCGCGTAAGATGCGGATTTGTCAATGCCGGAGGCAACCGGTCTGCCACCCTGCAGAAAAGCAGCATGAACCGGCAGATGAAAACATTTCATCAGGCGCGCGAAGATTTGCGCTTGACGGGTTTGAACCCCCCTTGTTTCGGTTTGCCCGGCCGTTGCGGCCGCGCTGACTTGCCCGGCTTTTTCCGAATCGACAAGGTTTGATCCGCACGTCTGGTCTCTGCCTGTTTCGGACCTGATTTTTTTGGTGTTGACGGCTTTGGAACAGATGGTTTTTGGCCAGATGGCTTTTGTCCGGCAGTTTTCGGACCAGCCCTGTCTGGCCGCTGACCGGATTTGTCTGTGTGTCTGGAACCAGATTTTTTGGGCCCTGACGAGCGGGAATCATCCTGCCATGGCTTTGTTTTCTTCGGGCCAGATCGTTTCGGCCGGTCAGCCCTATCATCTGGATGCCATTTGCCCGCCGCGCGCGGCTTACGACCAGACTGAAAGGGTCTTTTACGGTCATGTTTATTTTTTTCACGACCTTCTGGGATCACCGGGCTGTCAATTTCCTGAACCGTAATATCGTCTGTTAACTGGTTATTCCCTTTCAGGCGGGACAGGAACCCTTCTGTAGCTGTATCGGCAATACCCACATGGCTTTCCGCATGATGTAAGTGAATATCGCCCACATCTGAACGCTTTACACCGCCACGGCCAGTCAATAAGGACAATAACCCGCGCACATGCATATCCTGGCCTTTACCCGCAGACAGGCTGAACCAACGATATGTTTTTGCAGCATAGGCCATATTCGGCTCCGCAGCCTCGCCCAGTTCTTCAGGGGCGGCCATATCGCGGCGATGCTGACGGATCAGAGCCAGTGCCAATTGATGCGCAGAAAAACTTTCAGCCAATTGAGCCTGCAAGCTGGCTTCAGCCTCATCAGCCTGGCTGGTTAAATCAGGGTTGTGCAAAATTCTTTCATCATCACGGGCCCGAATGGCATCTGCATCTGGTGCGCTGCCCCATTCTGCTGTGATGCCAGCCATCTGGAGCAGTTTCTGGGTTTTCCGGTAGCTGTTATCCGGCACAACGATAATCGCTGTACCTTTGCGCCCTGCCCGGCCGGTGCGTCCTGAGCGGTGCAACAAAACATCTGCGGTACGCGGCAAATCAGCATGAATCACAAGGTCAAGATGCGGCAGGTCAATCCCTCTGGCAGCAACATCAGTGGCCACACAAACCCGCGCGCGCCCATCCCGCATCGCCTGTATTGCCTGATTACGCGCAGCTTGATTGAGATCACCTGACAGCGCCACAACAGACAGGCCGCGATTGGCAAGCCGCGTTGAAAGATAAGATACTGAGGCCCGCGTCGCACAAAAAATGACAGCCTTTGTTTCATCATGGTAACGCAACAAATTTATAATGGCGTTCTGGCGATCAGAGGGCCGCACTGAGCAGGCCTGATAAGTGATGTCTTTGTGCTGTTCTTCGGCAGAAATCGTCTCTACCCGCATTGCCTCTGTCTGGTAGCGGCGGGCAAGAGCAGCAATTGTACGCGGCACAGTCGCGGAAAACATCAGCGTCCGGCGCTGGTCCGGTGCAGCCTTCAGCAGGGTTTCCAAATCTTCACGAAACCCCATATCCAGCATTTCATCTGCTTCATCAAGAACAACAGCACGCAAATGGTCAGGATAAAAGCTGTTCCGGTTCAGATGATCAACAAGACGACCTGGCGTACCGATTAAAAGGTCAACGCGGCCAGACAGCGCGCGCCGCTCTGTGCGAATATCCATGCCGCCAACAGCAGACGCCAGCACCAGCCCTGTTTCAGCGTAAAGCCAGTCCAATTCGGCCTTAACCTGAAGAGCAAGTTCGCGTGTTGGGGTGATCACCAGCGCCGCCGGACGAGACGGCAGATCAGAGTCAGCTTCATCATCCAACAGCTGGCCCGCCACGCTTAACCCGAAAGCAACCGTCTTGCCCGACCCCGTCTGGGCAGAGACCAGCAGATCACGACCAGAGCACTCCTCAGCCAAAACAGCCGACTGAACATCGGTCATCGCGGTGAAACCGCGCTTCTCCAGCGCGTCTGCCAAAAGCGGATGCGCGGCGTCAAATTGTGTCATTAAATTTTGCCTTTGTGCTCATGTCCGGCCCGTCTCTTCACAAACACCTGCTTGTTGTTCCACGGACATGCCTGATGTGTCACGGTTTTAGCAGTGATTGCAGATTTGTAAAGCAAAACAGTCTGCACCCCTGCTACTGGACAAGGCGATGAAGCAAGGGCTAAGAAGGGGATCATGGGAAATCTGGCAATTCCGCCAGCAGTTTTTGTCCGGGGATGAACTGAGTTCTGATTATGTCTGCTAGGTCTGTTCTGTCTTCTGCACGTCATTTGTTGGTAATCCAGCCTCTGGTTGGCATTGGTGATATGATCTGGCACAAGCCCTGGATTGACCAGCTGGCCCGCAGCCACAAAGTCACACTGATGACAAAACCGTCGGTTCAGGCAGATGTGATCTTTGCCGACGCCCCGGACAGTTTTTCTGTATTGACGCTGGAGAGGTCAATCCGCGGCAAAAGCGGGCGGCATGACGGCCTGTTGGGTTTTTTCAGGCTGGTCAGCGAAATGCGTTCAAGCGGGGCAGATGCAGCTGTTATTTTGCATGCATCTTCGCGCTATGCGCTGGCTGCGCGGCTGGCTGGCATAAAGGTCAGGTTAGGATATGGCATCGGCCACCAGCAACAGCATTTGAACGCTGGCCATTATCTGGATAAGTCTGCGATGCGTGAACATGCGATTGACCGGGTCAGAAATTTTGCAGACTTAAACGGATTTGGACTGAACCCGCCCGTCTGGACAATAACACCGCGTCCTGCCGCGCGAAAAGAGGCTGAACGGCTGCTGGGCGTATGGGCTGCAACCGCTGAACAGACAAGCTTTTCAACTTTTTTATGCATCGGTATTGGCGCCATGCATCCCGAGCGGCAATGGGGGGCAGCCCGGTTTGCAGAGCTGATCAGCCTTCTTGCAGATATGCGGCCTGATCTGTCTTGTCTTATTCTGGGCGGGCCAAGCGAACAGGGCCTGGCGGATGAGATCAGATCAATTTTACATGCGCGCAAACTGGCTCCGCCTGTATTTTTGGGCAGATTAGATGAAGCTGTTGCGCTGATGGCCTTGTCTTGTGGTTATGTTGGCAATGATACCAGCCTGCTGAATTTTATGGTTTGTGTGGATAAGCCGGCACTTGGCCTGTTTTCCCAATCTAAGCCGCTGACTTACAGCGCGCTTCTGCATAAAACAGATGCGATTGCAGAGAATGAATTTGGCCAGCCGGGGATCATTCACAAAATTACGCCAGCCAAACTGCTCGACAAAATAAATAGTCTGTGGCCTGAGGGCTGAACTAAACTGATTTTTTTGCGCCCATTCACACAAGCCTTGTGAACAGACAGGCGAGCCGTTATGGTCTATCGCGGGTTTTGTGTGACAGTTACCCGGTTTTAATGGATGAGAGTTCTGCAGATATGAGTGATACAAATATGGACGTCCTGTTCGTCGGTAATGCGATTATGGATGTGCTCAGTGCTTGTGATGAGACATTTCTGAGCGAACATAATATCGAGAAGGGCGGCATGAACCTGATTGATGAGGACCGTGCTTTATATCTGTATCAAGCGATGCCAGACAAAACCGAACAGTCCGGCGGGTCAGCAGCAAACAGTGCTTATGGATTTGCCTGTCTGGGCGGAAAGGCCGGATTTGCGGGCCAGGTCGCTGAAGATGAAGTTGGCAACGGGTTCATTCGTGATCTGCAGGCAGGCGGCGTTACATTTGCAGGCCAGCAGACAAATAGCGGCCCCGCCACCGCCCGATCCATGATCCTGGTTACGCCAGACACCATCCGATCAATGAATACTTATCTGGGCACGTCTTTATATCTGGACGCAAGCCATCTGTCGCCGGAGACCCGTGCTGAAATTATTTATCTTGAAGGTTATTTATTTGACGCTCCTGAAGGGCCATCCATCTTTGCCCGTGCAGCTGAAATTGCCAGACAGACAGATGCCCAGCTGGCTCTGTCTTTATCAGATGCCTGGTGTGTGGACAGGCATTATGACGCCTTATCTGATTTTGTGCGTGAACATGTTTCTATCCTGTTCAGCAATGAAGCCGAAATTCAGAGCCTGGGCAAATCTGACCTGCACAGTTCTGCGGAGCTGGTCTCAGATTGGGTTGACGAATTAATCGTGACAAAAGGCGCTGACGGGGCCAGCATTTTTGCAGGAGACGAACAGGTCAGCGTTCCTGCTATGCCGATTGGCAAAGTTGTGGACACAACAGGGGCAGGAGATTTGTTTGCCGCAGGCTATCTGTTTGGCCGGGTGACAGGCGCATCATTGCTGCAGTCGGCCGAGCTGGCCAGCATGTGTGCAGGGGAAGTTATCTGCCATTTCGGTGCACGCCCGGCGCAGGATTTATCCGGTTTCATTGCCGAAGCTGTTTAAAAATTCAGCTTTGCACCAATCCGCATATCTACAGCCGATTTCCCTCTGATGCCTGCAAAATTATGGCTGTATTGAGCAGAAGAGTACCAGTTGAAGCCAAGCGATGTGTCTGCCTGCATGATATGGTAGAGATCGATTTGGCGGGCCGGATTGACCAGTGATATCTGGTCATAAACAGACAGATAACCGCCATCAGCCTGATAGCCTCTGGTTGTTGCCTGGGTCATGACCCCAGAGGTTGTTGCCAACGGCAGGGCTACGCCAAACTGGTGATGCAGAGAGAGGTGATGAGAGGGGCGGTAATCCACCTGAAAGCTCACCTTGTCAGCCATTAAATTATGATATCCGATCATATCAGCATATAAGGCCTCGGCAGTGGTGCGGAGCAGGCTGTATCGGCTTTGCAGCTGGAGGTTTTCGGTCACATACCGGTTCATACCCATTTGCAGATAAGCCGTGCGAGATGGACGTGCCAACTGGTATACACCTGACAAACCTGCCCCTAAAACGCTGTTCTGTTCGGTCAGAATGCCGGCAGTGATGTCATGATGCACAAGCTCAGATATCAGATCTGCGGTTACTGCATATTCAGTAAACTGGTGACCCTGATCAGTGGCTCCGCGCAATAACCGCGCGCTCAGCCCAAGTTCTGTTGTCGGCCGCCAAAATGATGATATCTGGAGGATGTCCTGACTGGAAGCTGATAAAAACGAAGAGGCCAGCTGGGGCGCGTCCACCTGGCGATCCAGTAATAAGGGATCTGTTTTTTTCAGCCGCAGCAAGTCAATACCGGATACCGCATTGGCATAGCTGAAGGCCAACCGGTCAGGCAACCCGTCACCAGCGCTCCCTTGTGATACAAGCTGGAGATTGTCTGACTGATAGACAGGGTCAGGCGCGCTGCGATCCAGCTGGTCAAGAAAGGCCTGATTGGACGGGAGCGGTTGTACCGCCTGTATAATTGTTGGCTGCCAGCTATAGGCACGGGCATAGCCATCCATAACACCGATGGTCAGGTCGCCAGCCTGTAAAGCCTGACCAAACACGAAGGACGGGTGAAGAGCCGTATTCTGCATGATTACCCCGGCAAGTGCATGACCGTTGGTTCCGGCAATTGACAACCCGCCCTGAGGCTGGCTGGCCTCAGCCAGATTAAGAAGCCCCACACCATAGACTGTGTCTGTGCCGGTGGCCCCTAAATCTGTCGCAGTGGACAGGACCAGAGTGGTCAGCTGTTCCGGGGTCAGATTCGGAAACTGTTCTTTTAATAAGGCCAGCCCGCCAGTAACATGCGGGGCAGCCATAGATGTGCCTTGCAGATTTTTATAGGATACCGGCGGCGAGGTCGTGTTGTCATCCACATCATAAGTGGAATAAATCGCAACCCCGGGTGCCGCAATACAAAAATCTTTGGCATAGCCACACCCATTGCTGAAGCTGGCTATCTGGTTATTCTGGTCAACCGCAACAACGGTCAGCCACTGGCCGGATACATTATCATCAACCACCGCATAAGACCCCCGAAATGAGGGGATGTTGTCATTCACAGATGTATTTGTATTGGCTGCATATTGGACGAAATTATTGGTTGCTGAATCTGAATAGAGCTTGACCTGGCCCGTTTCCGTATTCAGCCCGTCATTACCGTTGGCAAAAACAACAACTGTGTTATCTGTTGCGGTCTGCCAGGCTGATAATTCGGTGGGATACAGGCCATATATAGGCGAGGTAACCCCATTAACCGTCTGGCTTCCGGAAATGAATTCTGATGAGTTGTTATCATCGTAATTATAATAAGGTCGTTTGTAAAAATAGGTTGACCCATTATAGCTGAGCGTATCGGTTTTGGTTGACCCCCAGCTGTTATTCATCACCGCAATTCCAGAACCTGAACCAGCCGCAATTGCATTTACAAGCTGCGGTGTTGTCACAAACGATAAATCATTACCAAATATTTTCACTGGCTTGATGGTCACATCAGGGGCAACGCCATGCATGCCTGTATCATTCTTCACCGCACCAATGGTTCCTGCGACATGAGTACCATGTGAAGAGATACAGCCATTTGCAGGACAAGATACGATGCTGTCGCCATCAAGGGCATCATAGGCTGTGGTCAGATTGGCCTGTAAATCCGCATGGTTTGTATCAAAAGGCGAATCCAAAACCGATACGGTCACCCCGTCCCCGGTATATCCTCTGGCATAGGCGGTAGAGGCATTAATCGCCCCAAGCCCGTAATTCGCACTATATTCAGCTGTTTCCCAAACAGCGGTATCCAGATTTTCATTGCCGCCACCTGAGCCTCCGCCAGAGCCTCCTCCAGAGCCCCCGCCAGACCCGCCATCAGAGCCACCAGCAGAACCAGCGCCCGGCGATGTTTTTGCTGACCCGCCTGAGGCTGCAGCTGCTACCGCGCCCGCCCCAGCCGCAACACCAGCCATTGTTGCCGTCGTGACCGCGCCAGCTGCTGCACTGGCTGCAGCTGCGCCTGCCCCTGCCCCTGCCCCAAGGCCACCCGCAGCGCCCACCGCAGGTGGTGGCAGAGGTACCGGGGGCGGAGCAGGCAAAGGCGGTGCAGCATTCAGCTGTCCTAAAAGAGGATCGCGCAAATGAGCAGACATTACCTGGAGCACAGCCAAACGTGCTTCGGCAGCCAGTTTTTTTGCTGTTGAACTGCGGCGTTTTGCCTTGCGCCTCACATCCTCTCGCCACTGACGCGATCGCGGCTGAGCCCAGATCGTCTGACGCGCAGGCTGGGCGGTCATAAAGCCTTGCCGTTGGTCAGGCTGACTGGCTGCCGGAGCGGCGGATGCTGCTGCTACCAGCTGAGTGAGAAGGCGCTGCAGAGTGCGCGCAGGCAAGGGCAATTTTTCTTTCAGTTCAGCCAGACTATGTGCCTGGATCCGCAAATCATCAGCAGCGGCCCATAAAGCGACCAGCTGAGCATGAGACGGCGAATGGCCAGCCGCCGTCAAAAGCTGGTCGACTTCTGCAAACCACCCGGTCTGAGCAAAGACAGCATGACGGTCTGCCCGGCCTTCAGCCCGCAGAGGAAAGACAGACAATACCAGACAAACGCACGCCAGACACCCGATTACTGTCTGAACTGGCCTCAGTTTTTCATGCCAGCGGCTCAACACCATTCCCACTCAACATTCATTAACACAACTTTCATCTCAGGCAGGGACCTGAACAGATTAGGGCAAGATGACTTACAAATCTTTTTAAAACCTGTTTACCTCGCGGGCATAGTAACGACAGTAAACGGCAAAATTGCACCTCAGCTGAACAGTAAAATGTTTATTTAAATCAGATTTGTGACCAGACCAGTTTTTTACAGATGCGGCAACAGGTAACGCTGGCGTTTTTTGTCTGTCAGATAACGCAAATCCACACAGACCAGACCATCCACACAATAGCTGAACTGAGGATCAACATTAAAGGCCGAAAACCGCACACCACCTGTCTCACATACAGCTGTATATTGTTTGTATAAGGTCGGCACCTTCACCCCGAGTTGGTCCAGCTGTTCGGTCAGGCGCCGGAAATCTGCTCTTTTGTCGCGACCGGGGATAAGTTGTTCTGCAAGCTGGCCATGTTTAGCGCTGGGCCGATAAGGCATCAGGCTGCAGGCCAGTTGTGCCGGATCCGGGTAATGCTGGGCATAATACCGCACCAGCAACGCCTTTGCCCGTTCCGGCAGTGAAGCAGATAAAGATACCGGGCCGAACAGATAACCAACCTTCGGATGACGAGCAATATAGGCCCCAATCCCTTGCCAGAGATAATCAAGTGAGCGCATCCCCCAGAATCGTGGCTGAACAAATGACCGGCCTAATTCCAGCCCCGCTTCAAACACAGGCTGGGCAGTCTCCTGATAAGAAAACAGAGTGCTGGAATATAGCCGATTTTTGTCCTTTTCAGGCCAGGCCCAAATTTCCCCCAGACGATAAGCCCCGACAATTTCAGTAAGCTGTTCATCCCACAACACAATGTGACGATAATAGTGATCAAACTGGTCGATATCATGACATGCCCCGGTGCCTTCGCCCACAGCTCTAAAGGCTTGCTCGCGCAACCGCCCAATTTCATTCAGAACTGTAGAGTCTATATCTGCTGAAAAGAAAAGAATTGACTTGCCATCTGCTGTCTGTCCAAGATGCTCGGCCCTCTCCAGCTCACGCTGTAAAGATGAGCGGTTCTGTGGGGGGCTGAGGCTTTCCGGAGCGGTAATGACCGGCGGTTGCTGCATCTTTTGCAGGCTGTAGACATGACGCTGAATCAGCTCAACCTTGTGGCGGCGACTGACCGAGAGTCTGTGCAATTGGGTGGTGTTAATTTTGGCGCCGATGTAAAACCGCATCTGGCCTGAGAACTTTATCATTTCGCGTGGCAGACACAACATCGACAGAGTCTGGCTGAGCCGCGCGATAAGATAAAAGGCTGCTGAATTGCGGGCCTGAATGCAGACCGGAACCACAGGCACCTGACATCGTTCAGCAAACCGCAGGAAGCCGCTGTTCCATTGTCTGTCCTTGATTCCACCTGATGTCGCTCTGGACACCTCACCTGAGGGGAAAAAAATCACCGCCTGCTCTTCAATCAAAGCCTGTTCGATGCGTTTGATATCTTGCTTGCGGGTCTCGCCGGTCAGATTGTCAACTGCCAGAAACAAATCTGATAAGGGGCTGATTTGTGTCAGCAGCTGATTAGAAACAATTTTCACATCTGGCCGAACCGTGCTGACCAGATGTAACAGGCCAAGCCCATCCAACCCGCCCAACGGATGATTCGCCACGATAATGACAGCCCCTTTTTCAGGAATATTGCGCAGATCATTATTCATGATGGTGTAGCTGACATTAATTTCTGCAAATACCTGCTCAATGAAATCGGCCCCCTTGAGGTGAGCGTTTTCGTGTAAGAAGCGGTTAATCTGTGTTTGTTTTATCAGCAGGCGAAGGGCAGCTGTCACCAGTGCCTGAACAAAAGATGGCCAGCTTAAAAAAGGTGAATAATGCGCAGTCAATGCAGCCCTGACGTCAATTGTGGTCACGTCAGGGCTTTGAAAAACCTGATCAGCCTTCGTCTTTGTCATAAAACCGCCTGACCGCAGGCTCTAGTCACTGGTGCGTGTTGTCCAATATTCTTCGCCATAATTTTGAAAAATCTCGTCACCTTCAGATATCGGCTGAAGCGCAGTAAAGCGGACAAACTGGATGTCATCATCATCAATTTCCCATTCTGCATTGGGCGTGTCGCTGTGATTATACATCATGCCATAGCCAAGAACGCATAAATAGTCCCCTGGCTGATCCGGACTGGTAAACAGATAATCCTGCAGACGATTCGCTTCAGCCAAATCATCATCATCAATAACGATATAAGGGCATCTTTCTATAACCTCCCCTTTTGCGATCGCGCGCGTCGCAAACACACCCTGACCATGCACAGGTGATGAGCCCACATGAATGGGAAAGCTGGATAAGATAGAGGACATATGAGAGAGCTCCTGTTTGGGTCAGGCCACAGCAGGGTGTTCAGGGATATTGGCATTGGTTAAATGCCGTTTCCATATATGATCTGGCAATGAAGAGGCAATTCGCATCAGCACAAAGACAAACAGCATGGCGTAGATCATGCGGCCCACCAACACAATGAACAAGCTGGGGCCGATAAGCATAACGACAGCAGTATCTTCAAATACCGAATGCGATAAGTTCAGAAAACTGAGCACGCCAAAGACATCTTTTTTGGGGATCGTGCCTGAGGCCACTTCCTTAATCAGAAGCCCGCCACCAAAACCAAGTCCGAGCGTCACCCCAACAACCGCAATTGTTGCAGCCTGGTCGCCAACCCCCATAAATCGTAAAAACGGGTTGAGCGCTAGTCTGATTAACCGCTCCACACCAATGACCCGCAGCCCTTCTAGGAAAAAAAGTAATATGATAATCACGATTTGAACAAAGATAAGAGCCTTAATCTGTTCGATCGCCCAGTCCTGCCAGCCCACAGTTGCCGATAGTTGAGGCAGGCTGATCAAGGCTGGCTGTGATAAAAGGCCGGTTATATCGAACAGATAATTCAACAAAATACAGACCAGCAGCCCGCCGCCAACCCGGACAAAAATGGTTGCCCGTGCCCGCACCCCACTTTTGCGGGCAATCAACACTTCTACCGGCAATGAATGAGCCAGCAGCATAAACATTGCCAGAATGGTTGCCTGTGCCACTGTGAAGTCGGAGCCGACAGACAGATTTGAGAACACAATCAATCCAGCATAAGGGTTAGTCAGCAAAGTGGTGGTCAGAACAATCGCCATTTCGACAGGCAGCCCCATCAACATCGTCAAAGGAGCCATGACCTGATTGAGCAGGAGAACAACGCCTAACTCTTCGAAGATTTTCACCAGAATCAAGGTGGGAATCATGATTTTGAAGAGCGTTATCGAGACGTCTACAATATCTACACAGGTTTTTTTGACGTCGAATCGCTCCATCATCTGTCCTACCTTACTTACCAAACAAAACGCATTCCCCTTGAAGGGACCAGCCTATCATCTCTACCTGTACCCGGCCGTCAAGCTCGATTCTGAGGAAAAATAATCATAGGCGAAAGAATAATGATTGTTTGAAAATAAGAAATTCACAATTTATCAGCCGATTTTAATTGTAGGGGTCAAAAATGAGCCAGACAGACCAGAATAAGACCTTTAATGCTTGCCGAACCCTATTTCTAAACCTATTGTTAAAGCCATCGCAATGATTCCAAGTTTCGGAGGAAAACATGACAAAAATGAATCGTCGTTCTTTTGTTAAAGGCGCGGCTATTGGGGCAGTTGCTGCACCATTGGCCACACCAGCATTGGCACAAGAGCGTATTGAAATGGCCATTGTGGCAACATGGGGCCGTGACTTCCCAGGTCTGGGAACAGGTGCTCAGCGTTATGCGCAAACCATCCAGGATATTTCTGGTGGCCGCATCCAGGTCAGCTATTATGCTGCTGGTGAGCGTGTTGGCGCATTTGACAGCTTTGATGAAGTTGCCTCAGGCAACGCACAAGGCTATCACGCTGCTGATTACTACTGGAAAGGCCGTCACCCAGGTTACGGTTACTTCACAGCAGTTCCTTTCGGCCTGACATACACAGAAATGAATGCCTGGATCCGTCACGGCGGTGGTCAGGAGCTGTGGGATGAGCTGGCAGGTGAATTTGGCCTGAAAGCTATCATGGCCGGTTCAACAGGCACACAGGCCGGCGGCTGGTTCAACAAAGAAATCAACTCAGCTGATGACTTCAAAGGTCTGAAGATGCGTATCCCAGGTCTGGGTGGTGACGTTATCGGTAAGCTTGGTGGCTCACCAGTGACTGTTCCAGGCGGCCAGATTTATGAAAACCTGGTATCTGGTGCGATTGACGCGACTGAATGGGTCGGTGCATGGAACGATGAAATCATGAAGTTCTATGAAGCTGCCAAGTTCTACTACACAGCAGGCATGCATGAGCCAGGCTCAATGATTGCTGCAGGTTTCAACGCAAAATGGTGGGCTGATCTGTCAGATACAGACAAGGCGATCATTGAAGCTGCTGCGACTGCTGAAAACGAAAAGATGATGTCAGAGTACAATGGTAACTCAGGCCCAGCCTTTAAGCGTTTGACAACAGAGCATGGCGTGCAAATCCGTTCATTCAACGACGATGTATGGGATGCGATGGCTGAAGCTGCTGATGAAGTGTTTGAAGAAGCACGCGCTCATTCAGATCTTGCAAACCGGATTCACGAAAGCTGCATGGCAGCTCGTCAGGAAGTCGGTGGCTGGCTGGGTACATCAACAGGTGAATACCTGGCACAGCGTAACCGGATTTACGACGTTTAATAGACTCAAAAAATCAGACTACGAGGCTCAAGAGCCTCGTAGTTTTCTTTTGTTTTTCACGAGTGTCTCATGACCAACCGGACTTACTTAGGTAATCTTTTGCATTATTTGGCCGTTGCCAGTGCCTTAGCAGGCGGGGCCTTTGTAATTAATAATTTTCTCACTTATATTTTTGACTTGCCCGGCTTGTATGGTTTTCTGAATCAATTTGGCGCGGGTTTTGATTTCCCAGAACGCAATTATTCAGCTTTTGCCCTGATCATTGGATTTGTCCAGAGCCTGATGTATGTTGCCGCCCTTTTATGGCCTGCCTATGTCATCAGCCGCCTGAATGACCAAAGGCGCGAATCATCATCAATGAATATGGTGGCCGGGCTGGTAATTTCAGCCGCATTCTGGTCAGTGATGCTGGTTGGCATCGCTGACGCGGCCATTTCATTTGTCAGAATTGAAAATATGCTGCCAGGCATTGTCGGGGATGAGCTTGCATTGTCTCTCGGCAAACCTGCTTTCCGCGGTGTTTATGTCCATATTCCTTTAATGATTGCCGGCACGATAATCGCTTTGTTCCGGCGAGGCATTGATTTTATCTGGCTGGCGTCTCTTATCGTTTTCGGCGAATTGCTGATCGTTATCACACGCTTCATCTTTTCCTATGAGCAAGCATTTATGGGAGATTTGGTCCGGTTCTGGTACGCTGCGCTGTTCCTCTTTGCCAGTGCCTACACGCTCGTTAATGACGGGCATGTGCGGGTGGATGTGATTTATGCCGGTTTCTCAGAACGGATGAAGTCTGTGATCAACGTTTACGGGTCTTTGATCCTCGGGTTGCCTTTATGCTGGGTCATCCTTAGCCGCGGCTTATGGAGTGAATCCTCACCTTTCAATCTTGCTTTGCTGAATTTCGAAGTCACGCAGCAAGGGTTTGGCATGTATGTTAAATATCTGATGTCCGGCTTCCTTGTCGTATTTGCGGTTTCCATGCTGTTCCAGTTTGCAAGCTTCATGCTTGATGAGCTGAACAAAATTGAACAGGCAGATAACGATGCAGAAACAGGGCAATCAGCACAGAAGGCTAATTAATCCATGGAACTTTATTTTCTTCTTCTGTTGTTCTTGTTAATGATGGCCGCCCTGGGGTTTGGCTTTCCTGTAGCCTTTGCCCTTCCTGGCTCTGCTATTTTATCAATCGGCCTTGCCGCTGTTGCAGGCTGGGCCATTTTTGGTGATCCGAAGGCGTTTTTTCACCAAGATGGACCGATTGAATGGCTGTCCGCCGGAATTATGAATTTCCGAGCGATCTACTATGATTTTGAACGAGATACTTTAATCGCGATTCCGTTGTTTATTTTCATGGGTATTATGCTGCAGCGATCACGAATTGCTGAAGACCTTCTGATGACGATGGCTGGCCTGTTTGGTCCGGTACCAGGCGGCCTGGGCATTTCGGTGGTCTTTGTGGGGGCGTTGCTGGCGGCGACAACCGGCATCGTCGGGGCCACTGTTGTGGCTATGGGACTGATTTCACTGCCATCAATGATGCGTAATAATTACTCGCCATCTCTGGCAACAGGGACCATCTGTGCGTCTGGAACATTAGGCCAGATTATCCCGCCATCTATTGTTCTGATTATTCTGGCTGACCAGCTTGGCTCTGCTTCTGATCAGGCATCAGCCATGCGCCAGTCATTGTATAAAAGCGCGACTGGCGAATTCACTATGCCGTCGGCATTTGATGTGACCTCAACATCAGCTGGTAACATGTTCTTAGGAGCGTTCCTGCCTGGCATCGTTCTGGTTCTGGTGTATTTTGCCTATATTCTGATTACGGCTATGATCAGACCGAAAATGGCACCAGCTGTGCCAAACCCTGACGGATTTACCCGCCAATTCTTCTACAAAGTTATGGTCTCACTGGTTCCGCCTCTGGTGCTGATTTTCCTGGTCCTTGGTTCTATTATCATGGGGATTGCCACAGTGAATCAGGCGGGGGCTATCGGGGCTATCGGGGCAACCATCATGGCAGGGTATAAGCTCTATGAAGGCAAGAAAGGTGCGCTTTATCCAGCTGCAACGGCCATCATTTCGATCTTATGCATCTTTGCCCTGATCGCCAATTTTGATTTGAACGTGAAGAATATTGCGGTGACACAGGCTTATGTGCCCGTGACGCTGGCTGTTATTGCCACAGCCGTGATGATTTTTGCTATTGGCTGGTCCACATGGCGCACATTCAAAGCAGACAACACTTTGAATGAGGTGATGATCGAAACAGCCAAAACAACATCAATGGTGTTCATCATTCTACTGGGCGCAGCGATGTTAACTGCTGCTTTCCGCGGTTTTGGCGGCGAGGAATATGTCCGCGACTTCCTGCAAGGTCTGCCTGGCGGGTTCTGGTCTCAGTTCATTGTGGTTATGGCGGTGATGTTTATCCTGGGCTTTTTCCTTGATTTCATCGAAATTGCTGTTGTGGTTGTGCCGATTGTCGCCCCAATTTTGTTGGCTGACCCCAGCGCGAATATTACGGCTGTGTGGCTGGGTGTGATGATTGGTGTAAATATTCAGACCAGCTTCCTTACCCCTCCATTTGGGTTTGCGCTGTTCTATCTGCGCGGCGTGGCGTCAAAGGCGATTAAAACAGTCTCTATCTACCAGGGTGTGGTGCCATTCATTATACTGCAGCTGATTGCGCTTGGTATTGTCGGGGCGTTTCCTCCGCTGGTGAACTACTTGCCGAACCGGTTTTATCTGTCCTCATATAATGCACCGCCGCCAATGAACCCGCGTTTGACCTATTGTGTAGAACAGCATTTGGCAGTTGCCTTTGCTGAACAGCAGACCGAGATCACAACTGCGCTGGCTTCGCTTCAGTCCGCTGATTTGTCCAGCATGCCGAAAAAGCTGAACGGCAATCTGACAGGAGCGATTGATGCGGCGAATTCTGTTTATGACAGGCTCGCAGATGTTGAGGTTGCACAAGCAGATCTAGACGCAGCGACAGTAGATTATGCTGCGCTGCATTCATCTGTACGTGAAATTGAACGTGATGTGCGCAAGATTGATGGCAAGCTGAAGCGACTGAAATCCCAGCGCCAAACTACAGATGACCCTGTAGATCATCAGAAAATTGATGGGAAAATGGCACGCCTGACAGAAGAAAAAGATAATCTTCTGGGCAGCATTCCAGCAGAATGGGACGGTGTGGCCGAAGCGTATCAAGAAAAGCTGAAAGCGCTGACAACAGCCCAACGGAAATACAGACGGGCAATGGATGACGGCTATAACGGCGTTATTGAAGCCATGACCATAATCCAGTCTGGAGCGGATTTTGAACGGATCAAGCCTGCATTGACAGCCTTGCATGCACAGGTTGCTGCGATGGACCCGAAGGAAGCTGCAGAATTGCTGAAAGCTGAATCTGGTCCCCTGTTCCAGGATATCGCCGGTGCGGGTGATGTGAAGTCACTGGTCAACAAAGCCCGCCGGGCCCTCAAGAAAGGCCAAACCGAGAAAGGCATGACCCAGTTTGACAAGGCCCTTGTCCAGCTGGAGGAGGAACTGGCCTGGAGACAGGCTGCTGTTCCAGCGGTCTTGCCGGTATTAATGGAATTTGAAGAGGATGTGCGGATGACGATTGGTCTGCGCGCACAGGACCGTCTGCCAGATTATCTGGTGCCACAAATCGCGCGGTGCCGGTCATCACATCGTGATATCTCTCTGAATTTCTAGAGCAGAAGATTATCGAAAACAAAAGGGGGCACATAAATATGTGCCCCTTTTTTTGTATGAGAATGAGTGTGTGACGCTGAGAATGGGCGCAGCCGTTCAGCCGCACCGCCAGATTGTCTGATGCATCTGTCTGATTTTAGTTTATAACCTTAGGTTTCACACAATCAAGTGTGATCCCTGACACGCCGTTGAGCCCCTGAAGATACAAATTTTGAAACATCACATGCATCTTTGACAAAGTTCTCTCGCATTCCTCACTTGAATGAAACGACAAGCCGACTGCGTAGGTGCTGGTTACACCATAACTGTTCTGAACGGTGGCAATCGCTTCAGTTTTATGGGTGGAATGCTGGGCGTGTGCGCTGACCCCTGCTGTTAAGCAGACCACGATCAGAGCTGTTGCACATACGCTTTTCACTTTTCCTCACTTTGAGCACCTGTTTGTACTCTACCCCTAGAGCGTATCAAGCCTCAGGCCGGGTGCAAGCCTGATATGAATCTTTTATAAACAAAATGGGTAATGATGAAAAAACAGTCAGTCCTGATAGGATACAGACAACAGGCCCTTCCCTCTGGATTTCATGAGGACGGGCAGGTTTACTCTTCTGTCTTGGACTTCGCAGCAGCCGGTGATTTTGGCTTTTTCTTTAACGCATATGGGTTTGGTGTTGCTGCCCGCTGAACCAGAAACATCACCAGCAGAACACCGAACGCATAGACAAAAATCGCCAGCGGCGCATCAATTAAGGACTGATGCAGATCATCATTTGCACAGATAAAGGATTTTTTGAAATCAGAGGCTTGTTCAGAAGCCGAAATGACCTCGCAGGCTGTTGTTTTATTATCCATTCGTAAAACCCCATTCAGAATAAAGTGGGCGCCCGCAACAGCGAGACCAAAAACATCAATGTGAAATAACCTGCATTCACCATAACGATAAAACTGATAAACAGTCTGATTTCAAACGGCAGTTCATCATCAAACAATCTGGCAAAAAAGCCAAATGCCAGCAATACCGAACATTCAACATACCACAAGGTCAGAAAGGCGGCATTGATCACCAGAAGGGTTTGCGGGCCCAGCTGTGCCGCCCCGACCGATGACAATACCGCCACCAGTGTTCCCAGCAAAGCCCCTGCCCCTAACCGGAAAGACAGGCCAGGCAGCAGGCGTATAAGCAGGCTTGCAGGCAGAAGCAGAACTCGGCGACGCCCCTGGCGCAACGCCCCCTCAATGACTATGAAAGCAAGCAAGGCGTGGATGATGCCGATGACAATAAATTTGGAAACAAATAAATCAGCACTGTTAAAGGTGAAATAGTCTGTCATCTTGTCCGGCGTAACATCTGGCCTGTCTGGCCTGGGATTGTTGAGAGCAGATGAGCTGTTTTCCACCCACCCCTGATAGCCGACCTGGTATTATGTTCTTTACGAGCAATAACGCAGAAAGGATTGGAGCCTTCTGGGGTGATATTGAACAAGGTTGGCTTAATTGGCCTGTTTTATCCTTTGCCCCGAAGCCCCACTCTTCAGTTGTCGCATGCTTCGGACGGCCTGTTCCCTAGCTTACAGTAATCACGCCGCCCATGCCGCCGGCATGATGTTCCAACATATGGCAATGGAACAGCCATAGCCCGGGATTATCCGCCACAAACACAAGCTCTGCTGTCTCCCCCGGAGCCATTAAATAGGTATCCCGCAGCACAGGCCGCACGTCTGCCCCAAATTCACGTGAATTCACCCAGAAATGATGACCATGCAAATGCATAGTATGCTCCCAGCGTGTGTCATTAAACACACGCAGAACGGTTACATCTCCTCTGTTCAGCTCCGCCAAAAGATGATCATATCCGCCCACCTGGCCATTAAAGGCCCAGAATTTCTGGTCATTTATTGCCAGGTCGCGCAATGAGCGTTCCTGCCCTTCAAAAACAGCTGAGCTGAGGTTGCCCATTGCCCCGCCCTGCATATGAATATCCACAATCCGGGCCTTGCTGGTATCTGGAAAGCTGTACCACGGATCAGGGTTAATCGGGTCCAGCGCCGGGCTGGTTGTTATTTGCTGTTTAAAACGGGCCGCCTGAAACCCGGGGCTGGCAGTGACCTCAAGCAAGCTGGTCAGAACAGCACTGTCAGGAATCAGAATGTCCGCCCTTTGCGCGGGACCAAGGCGAAGCGTTTCAATTTCAAACGAACTGCAAGGTGCGCCATCAAGAGAGATAATCTGCATCAGCTGTTTTTGCGCTAACTGGAAAGACAGCACGCGGGCATTGGCCACGTTCATCAGCCGCAAGCGCACCGGGCCAGATGCGGGCACAGAAATCTCAGGCTGGCTGCTGCCGTTGATTGTGAGCCAATTGCCCAGACGGCCGCCATGCGACCAATCGTGCAAATTTCCAAAGCTGGCATCATCCAGCTGATAATCTTCATCTAAACGCCAATCATCAGCAAGCAGAAGGATATCGCGCGTTTCATTCCAGTCAGTTTCTTCAGTTACAATCAACGGTCCATAAAGACCACGCGCGACCTGCTCAAAAGTGCGGTTATGCGCATGATACCAAAAGCTGCCTGCATCTTTGAGGGGAAAACGATAGATGAAGCGTTCGCCCGGTTCAACCGCAGCCTGGGTCAGGTCGGGAACACCGTCCATCTCATTCAGGTTGCGTATACCATGCCAGTGAATGGTGGTTGGCTGGCCAAGCTGGTTCACAAATTCAACTTCCAAAATATCCCCTTTGCGCGCAGTAAGAGCGGGACCGGGCGACTGGCCGTTATACAGCATCAGATCAGAAAGAGGTTTGTCTTCTCCGCCAAAACGATGATTTGCAGGAGCTGCAGTCAGCTGATAACGAACCAGCCCCTTTGCCAAGGAAGGAAGAGGCATTACTGCCAGCATCGGCAGTCCAGATAAGGCAGATATAAACGAGCGGCGTGAGATCATCGCCGGATTGCCCCCATATTGTTACTTAACACGATAGCTCTGGTGGCAGGATTTACAGGTACCAGCCAGCGTGCGGGCAGCGGTTGCGGTGGCTGAAACATCACCGCTGTTTGCCGCTATCATCAGTTCTGAAGCTGCCTCAGCATGACGGCTGGCCGCCGCCTGAAACCCGTCAAAATCAGTCCAGATAGCAGGAGCCGCCTCAGACGGGCTGTGATCACTTCCGGCCGGGAAATAATCTGGCATTTTTACTGCCCAGACCTTCAACTGTTCCGCAAGCGGAACCACAAGCTGCAGATCGCCTTGCTTGGTTGCTGCAAAAATCTGTTTCAACGCCTGCTGGCTGGCTTTGAATTGATCCATCCGCTCTTTGACGATCCCGGTTGCCCCTTTATGGGCAAGGGCCACACCAGACAGCAGACAAAAGCCCGCCAAAAAAGTCAGAACTGTTTTCATATCAGTGACACGCCTTTCCCAGCGCCTTCAGCCGCCAATAATTATAGGGCAGAGGCGTGATAAACCCGGCAAATAACATAAACGGGATCACCCACCAGGTCAGCACCGCCCCACCGGTCAAAAGAACATCTGTAACATTCATCGCCGCTTCCATCGAAATCATGGAAATCAGCGACATGCCTATCGCTGTTTTAAAGGCCAGACGCAAGACCATCTGACGCGACAGGATAACGGTTTCGAGTATGATAGAGGAAATCAGCCCATTGATAATCGCCAGCGTCATAATCCCCCATACCGGAAACGGAATCTGAGTAAACTGGAAAAAAGCAATGGTGCCCAGATCACCAATTGAACAGCCCAGCAGACACCAGGATGTGTTGTAGGACGCCCGCCGCCAGGTCGGACGACAAAACCAGTGAATATTCAGTTGGGCCGCAAACGCGCTCATATTTGACCTCCATTATTCTGCATATTAAACTTTCCTGTCAGGGGAAGGTAAAGGAGAAATTTTGATGAATATCAGCATAGCTGCTGCAAAGGCTGGCCTGACGGTCAAGACTGTACGCTATTATGACAGTATTGGTTTGGTCAGCCCTTATCAAAACCCCGAAACGGGCTATCGTGATTATGCTGAAGCAGACATTGCCAAGCTGCAATTTGTTGGCACAGCCAGACGGTTTAATTTCAGCATTGGGGAATGTCGTGAATTACTATCTTTATATGAAGATAAGAACAGATCATCTGAAACCGTAAAGGCCCTGACTGTTCAGAAAATCGCCGAAATTGAAGACCGGCTAACAGAGCTGACCGCCTTGCGGAACCAGCTTGCCCATCTGGCACAGTCCTGTCAGGGCGATCACCGCCCTGACTGTCCAATTCTGGATGCGTTCAGTGCCCGTGGCAACGTTACCCTGACGTCGTGATGGCTATACCCAGCAAGACCAAAGCCAAGCCCCCGCGTGAGGCCATCTGTACCAGTTTTACCATTATTTGATCAGGTGGCGTCCCTGCCCTGCGCCGCAACGTCAGATGCATATTTAAAAACGAGATCGCTGCCAGCAGGATTGTTGCCCCCGCAAGCTTCATATGAAAGGCCCAACCTATCGCAAAATCGCCATAGACAAAATAGGTAAGCGCGATACCCGTTCCCCAGAGCAGCACGACAGCGATCAGACCCAGACGAGCCAGTTTCATCATGGTGGCCTGCACCGGCGGCGCTGGTAGCTGGCCAGCAGCCTGGTGTGCCTTAGTCAGAAGCCCGTTCGCAACCCCCAGCCCCCCTGCAAGGAACAGCGCCAGATAATGGATAAATTTAAGAGCTACGACCAGTGTCATTTCTGCCTTCCCTTCCTCAGGCGGCTTTTTGCACTTCATCTGTGATAATGCGTGCAATCACGTCGCAATCATCCAGATCAAAGGTAAGCGGAATACGCATATCAATGGTCTTGTCCAGCGCGGCGTGTGTGGCAGCAAGATGCGGTATATCTTCAATATAGGCCCAGCTGTCATAGCGACTGGTAAAGGCCGCCGGGCTGTCGGCACCAAACCATTTCAGTTCTACACCACGTTCAGCACATCTGGACAAAAACCCGGGAATCTGGGCTTTATCAAGATCCATTGTTCTGAACTGGATAGAGGACCCAACGTAAAATTCAGCCTGACGACGAGCCGGAATTTCTATCCCTTCGGCCACAGACAAATGGGCAAAAAGCCGGTCATACAGCTGGTTCCAGCGCGCGATATTATCATCCAGATGCGTCAGTTGCGCGCGAATGAGCGCAGCCCGCAGATTATCCATCCGACAGGAAAAATTGGCCGTGTCCAGCTTGACCTTGTCAAACACCTTTTGTGGCGGCAGTGTACCATGACGATCGTATAACATGTAAGAGCCAGAATGGATGATGGCGCGGGCAGCCGCTTCATCATCATTAGTGGTCAGAAAACCACCCTCGCCTGAATTCATATGTTTGTAAGTCTGGGTAGAAAAAGCCGCTACATCACCGAAATTTCCAGACCGGATTCCTTTCCATCTGGCCCCCATTGTGTGAGCGCAATCTTCGACCACCTTCAGCCCATGTTTTTTTGTTATTGCCAGTAACGCGTCCATATCAGCAATATGACCACGCATATGTGAAAGCAGCAGCACTTTTGCCCCTGACCGACGCGTCATCTCATCAAGATGGTTCAGGTCAATATGATAGTCGGAGGTAATTTCCACCAGAACAGGGCGCGCGCCCAAATTATGAATTGCTCCGGGAACAGGGGCCAAAGTATAAGCATTCGCCAAAACCTGATCGCCTGGCTGTACACCGCATACCCTTAGCCCCAGCTGGATCGCCTGACCGCCTGACGCTGTGGCAATGCAATAATTCACGCCCTGGTAAGCTGCATAATCACGTTCCAGCAGGCTGGCTTCTGCCTCTTCGCCAACCGCCACATTATAGCGATGAAGACGGCCGGTGCGCAAAATTTCAACCGCACGTTCAATTCCGTCCTCAGGGATCGGTTCCTGTTGCGTAAAGGGTTTGGTGAAGGTCAGCATGGGCAAGGGTCCGAAACAAAAACGACATCTGATGAACAACATGTTAGGCCAGACAAAGCAGAACGTGCAAGCCTTACAAGGCTGGCTTTACCCTTGTGCAAGCCATTCGTCAATCAAACGCCTGGCGATCGATAATTTGCGCGGCAGATAATGGCTGCTACCGTCAAATTGATGTATTTCATCACGGCTGAACCAAGCGGCTGTTTCGATTTCATGAGTATTGATGGTCAGTTTATCCGAAACAGCTTCTGCCCGGAACCCCACCATCAGTGAGGCCGGAAAGGGCCAGGGCTGGGAATGCTGATAACAAACATTTTTTACAATCACCCCTGCTTCTTCAAAGACTTCCCGCGCAACCGCATGTTCCAACGTTTCACCAGGTTCAACAAAACCAGCAAGAACAGATAACATCCCTTCTGGCCATATTGGCTGACGGCCAAGCAAAATTTTATCTTCATACGTCACAGCGACAATAACAGCTGAATCTGTGCGGGGAAAATGGGGGGCAGCACAATCTGAGTTCTCACAAATTTTTGTATGTCCCGCCTGAGAAGAGGTGACCGAACCGCCGCAGATGCTGCAAAAATGAAGCCGCGCATGCCAGTGGCACATTGCTTTTGCATAGGCGAGGATTGAGCCATCATCACCAGAAACAGACGGATCAGCTTCGCGCAAATCACCAAATTGCCCATATTCAGAAAGAGAGGCCAGCCTGTCTTCGTCACAAGAGGAGAGATCAAGACACAAATATTCATGATCATCTCTGTCTTTGCCAAGATAAATGGGGTGCGCACCCGCCAAGACATCCTTGACGTCCTCGCTGCCAAGACATTGCATTGCCGACAAGCCCGGTTCGGCACGGGTGAAGAAATTAAGGCCTTTCCAGACCACCACATAGCGCGTTGATGGCTGTGCAAATAACCGTCCAATAAACCCGGCATCACTTCTGGCCAAATCGTTTCTGTCAAGGCCGCCGTAACTTAAATGATGCGGCGTAGCGGGGTGAATGAGATGGGGATCAAAAACAGACATCTGGACCTAAAACTCAAAAAATAAACATATATGCGGTCGGCAAGTTTGTGCGGTTCTCAACTGATAGTCAATATAAGAAGATGCAGCAGGGGAATGAGCAGCATACCGGTAAAAAAGGATATTGACCTTGGCTTTATTCTTCTTAATGCTGCGCAAACAACAATAGATGAGCGATATTTTTGGGAGCAGAGAATGACAAAGACAGGGCGCTGCTTGTGCGGTAAGATAAAATTTGAATATGCCGACCAGGAAACCTGGGCCTGTTATTGCCATTGCAAAGATTGTACACGCAATTGTGCTGCACCTGTTGTCGCCTTTATTGGGGTAGAACTGGCGAGCTTTTCCTGGCGGTTAGCCGGACCTGACGCACATCCAAAATATTTTTCATCCTCAGCTGGTGTGAAACGGTTCTTTTGTGATTCATGCGGCACGCCTATGGCGTTTCAGGCAGATCATTATGAAGGGGAAATCCATTTATACGCTGCCACCTTAGACCAACCAGAGGATTTTAAGCCAAGTTTCCATGTCCATCATGCCTCAAAGCTGAGCTGGTTTGATATTGACGATGCGCTGCAAAGACACCCGCACAGCGCCCCGGAAGATCCTTTGGACCGAAGCTAGGCGCCAGCTTGGCTAACAAGGCAGAATATCGATTTTCACAATTTCATTGTGTGTGCCCAGCCGCATGCGCGGCCCCCATGTACCGCTTCCCGAAGACACATATAACTGTGATCCCTTTGCCATGAATAAGCCGTAGACGGTTTTAAATTGAAGACGCACAAACAGGTTAAACGGGAAAATCTGTCCATTATGGGTATGACCTGAAAGCATCAGGTCAACAGAACCGGAAACGGCCTCCCATACAGAGGGCTGATGCACCATCACCAGATTAAATTTAGACTTGTCTATCAGCCCGCGGGTAAATTCTGTTTGGCTTTTTATGGGTTGTTTATCACTGATACCAATGAGATTGACCTGTTTAAGGGCCTGAGACTGATTTTCCAAATTTATGATGTTATATCGCTTCAGGCTGTCTAATTTGCGGCTGTACTCTTTGACATAATATTCATGGTTGCCTGTCACAAAATAGACCGGCTGCTTGATGTCAAGGAACGGGCGGAGATCATCAGACCGAAACGAGCTGGAATCAAACAAATCCCCCCCAATCAACAGATAATCAAAATCCAGAGAATTAATGAGAAGGCATAGTTTTTCTGCATGACTGCGGGAATTAGAGCCCAAATGTACATCGCTTATAAAGACGATATGGTGAGGCTGATCAACCTTAGGGCTTTTCACATGCAGATGCTTTATCTTGATATTCCGGCCTTGTATCAGGCTGAACACGCAAACAAGCAAGAAAACAATCAGCGACAGAATGCCAATTTCAAATCTGCTCTCTGGCAGCAAATAAGAGCAAAGCAATCCTGTATTAAAGATACTGAACCCAAGAAAGCCAAAGCCAAGCCCATAATAGGTAATCCCCTGCAGAATGACAGATGAATTATGCGTCCGAAAATAAATAAACACCACACCGGACAGAATACAGGACAGTAACAGTAAAACAGGCTGGTGAATGTCAGTTGCGAACAGCAGATGGAACATCACTCCTATCGGATATACGTAAATCAGATAACTCACCAGAGCAACAATGAGAGCAAAGATGAAATTAAACATGTGATACTCCTCTGGCGTCTGACATTTTGATGCTGTTGTGCATTACAAGCTTTAAGGATTTTCGAACATGTTTTTTTAAGAGGAGGTCAATAAATGCACCTTATAAGCATTTATTGCTGAGCCTGAGGATGCTAGCATAGCCCATAAATCAAAAAGGCAGGACTATGTTTTTCAGAACACCCCAAAAAGCATTTCCGATCATTTCTTGTTCAGTTCTTCTTGTTCTGGCCCTTTGCCGGTCTGTTGTTTCACATCCCCATATGTGGATTGACCTGAAATCAGAGATTGTGTTTAATAAAGCGTCAAATATCGCGGGCATTTATCAAGAATGGCTGTTTGATGATTTTTACTCTGTCGCCCTGCTGGAAGATGCAACCCAACATCCAGACGGAGTGGAACAAGGACTACGCGCGGAGATTTCACAAATCCTTGCCGGTCTGCATTCATGGAATTATTTCACCCAAATCATGGTTGGCACAAATGAAGTGCAAGCAAAACAGGTTCAGCAGTTCGAAACAGAGCTGCGCGGTAACAGAGTGTGGCTGAGCTTTACAACACAGCTGGAAACGCCAGCTTCCCCCACTACAGAAGCGTTCAGTTACTCCATTTTTGACCCGACATACTACATTGAAATGTATCATTTTGATGACGCCATTGTCGCGTTACGGGGCAGTCCGCCAAAAGGCTGCAAAAGTGAAATTCAGCAGGCTGATCCGTCATCTGAGGCGATAGCACTTTCACAATCACCAGTTCTCGACGCTCAGCCAGATGTTTCGGTAGGTGAACTATTTGCAGAAACTGTGGCTGTTGTCTGTTCATGACCTCCCGTAGCCAAATCGCACTTGTCTTTGTGCTGGCTCTGCTCGCGGCAGGGGGGTATCTGCTCCTTGGGCCTGACACAAACAACCTCTGGACGAGCTATCTGAGCGTTATCCATTCTGTCCAACAAGGCTATCATGCATTGCTGTTAGACGCGGTGAAGCAGGCACAATTTGCTCCCGTTACAGCAGCAGCGAGCCTCATCGGGCTGAGCTTTTTATATGGCATCTTTCATGCTGCCGGACCCGGGCACGGAAAGGTCGTTATCTCAACCTATCTTCTGTCTACAGGAGATCAGCTGAGACGCGGGGTCATGCTGTCTTTTTCTTCTTCATTTTTGCAAGGGATCACAGCCATTTTACTGGTCACTGCGGCGACCTGGGTTTTAAATTATTCAATGAGAGCCACCCAGCTCTTTATCGATGATGTTGAGCTAGCAAGCTTTATTTTGATCGCGGCAACAGGCGGGCTCATCATCGGGCTTAGACTGAAAAGCCTTGTTTTGCAGCTCACAGAGATGACAAGCACAGAGGCCAATAATTCATCGTATGATACCCATCGTCATTGTGGACATAGCCACCTTCCGGCAAGCGCGCTCAAGGATGAGCAGTTTTCCTTCAGCGCTTTTGTGTCAATCGTATTATCTACCGGGCTTCGTCCCTGTTCTGGTGCAGTTATTGTGTTGCTGTTTGCCAATTCACTGGATTTGTTCACAGCAGGTCTGCTTTCCGTTTTGGCGATGTCTTTAGGGGTAGCGCTGACGACAAGCGGCCTTGCCGCCTTGACAGTATATGCACGGCATCTGGCTGAACAGTTGCCCTTTGTGAAGGAACAAAATCATCAGAAGGCGAGGCTGTTTTCCAATCTTCTGGCGATATTTGGCGGGCTTATTATTTTGCTGTTTGGCTTCTCGTTGATTTTCGTTGCTCTTTCAGCACCAAGCCACCCATTTAAATAGCTGTGAGAAAGAGGGTTCTTATGACTGATTTAGATAACTTTACCCCGCCACCTCACCCGAAGAATATCACCTTAGACGGCGAGAGGGTTAGGCTGGAACCGCTGAACGCAGACCAACACGCAAAACCATTATTCAAGGCCAAAACGCAGGATGGCGGGGCTGAAAACTGGACCTATCTTCCTTATGGGCCGTTTGAAACGCTGGCTGATTATATTGATTGGTTGCGCACAATAGAGACACTGGAAGACCCGTGTTTTTTCACAATCATCCGGAAATCAGACGACAGGCCTGTTGGGATTGCCAGCTATCTGCGGATCAGCCCTGATGATGGCAGTATTGAGGTTGGCCATATTCATTTTTCGCCTCTTCTGCAAAGAACAACTGAAGCCACAGAAGCGATGTATCTGATGATGCAGTGGGCATTTGATGCAGGCTACAGACGGTATGAATGGAAATGCAACGCCAAAAATGCCAAATCCAGAGCTGCTGCAGAACGCCTTGGCCTGTCCTATGAGGGCGTATTCAGACAAGCCACCATCAGTAAAGGACAAAACAGAGATACCGCCTGGTTCGCTGCAATTGACAAAGAGTGGCCGGCGTTAAAGCAGGCTTTTACAACCTATCTGTATAAAATCACTTATCAACCCGGCGGCGCCCCAAAACTGTCGCTGAGAGAGCTGACAAAGCCCCTGTTATATAAACAGGACGATCTTGACTTTATATAATCAGCTTTTATCCAGCTTGTCTGAATAGGCCAGCAAAACAGCAGATACAGCAAGTACAAGATGGATAGCAATCTGAAGATAGGCGGCCTGATCAATTCCACTGGCCCCTGACCCTGACCCTGCTTCCGCGCTGAGGAAGGTAGAGAGCAAGCCGATTGCTGAGATGATGATCATGCTGCCCAGCAATTTTAGCTTGGCCTTGGCAAGGGTCAGCCCGTCAAGCGCATCCAAGGCGGTCACATTTTGATCAGGCGCCTTCAAGCGAGAGACAAAGGAATCATAACCCGACAGCGCGATCAGCAATAAGATATTGGCGAGCAAAGCCAGGTCAATAATACCAAATAAACCGATTAAAATATCCTTATCTGAAACAGAAAAGATGTTCAGAAATAAAAAGAGAAGCTTCTGCGCGGCCTGAATAATCAATAACACAATGCCCAAGATCAGAATTACGCAGAACGGCATGATAAAATAGCGGGCAGTCAGAATGGCTTTATTCATAAGGTTAACCGTTTGAACATCTGAAAAAAAGAGTAAAGAAATGCTGACGCAGACACGCCCGGATCAGCTTCAGCTTTCATATAGATCGCTGGCTGCCGCAGAACAGGAGAGTGGTTAAATTTTAGTTAATGCTAGGAAACAGGTGACGCTGCTGTGCCCTGTAAAGCTTGTTGATACAGACAGGCGCGACCCATAACTTTCAGACAGATATCAGAGGTTTATCTCCAATGTTACTTCGCCATCGACCGTGAATGAGGCATCTTTGAATGATGGCGGCCCAAAGCTGCCTTTCGCATCATTGCTGAACCCATATTGCTCTTTAGGGACACCAAAGACGTTTCTGTCCATTTCATTATTGTAATTAGTGTCAACAAAGATACCGATAGCATAAGTGCCTTTTGGCAATTCGAATATGTAGGTGACATTCCCGGTCTTTACGTCTTCAATCACGCCATCAATGATGCCTTTGGCAGCACCGCCTTTTTCGCCATTATCATTTTCAAAGACATCTGCATCATCATAAATCGCGAGATGCATCTCGCCCGTTTTCTCTATGTTACGAACCTCTACAGTCACAGTGATTGCAAAAGCAGGTGACAGGAGAAGCAGAGATGTTAATGATAAAGTAAGAGGGAATTTAGACGTTATCAAGCTGGACATCGGGACCATTTGACATGTCGTTATTATTGGCCGAGGCTCATCCTATACCGCTTCATGCCCTTACGGCAATGGTCGCCATTATCCTTGGCGGTGTGCAATTTTACATGAAAAAAGGAGGCGCAGTTCACAAGCTGTTAGGCCGTGCCTGGGGCGGGCTGATGGGGGTTGTCTGCGTCTCGTCTTTCTTCATTCACGAAATCAAATTATGGGGCGTTTACAGCCCGATACATTTGCTAAGTATTTGGACAATCGTTTCTCTTGGCCTGGCCATTTATTTCGTGCGCGTAGGAAATATCAAACGTCATAAGCAGGTGATGCTTGCGCTTTATGGCTTTGCTCTTATCCTCACAGGCTTTTTTACCTTCATGCCGGGGCGTGTGATGCATCAGATTGCATTCGGATAAATTTTTGTGGGTTTATCATCGCAAACCCCTAAATATTGCCAAAACGTACTCGCTTAAACATCTCCGTTAGCTTTTTTGTAGGCCAGAACTGAGACATCCTCCCACGCTTCTCACCAAAGCCGGGCCATCCTTTATCCCAGTCGAGAAGACCAACATCAATTAGCCTTTTGGTTATGGGGATGGCCTTACTCGAGATATGAAGAGCATTATATCGGCTGTTGGCGCGGTAGTATGTCTGGCTCATGGCGATGCCGATGGTCGTATCAGGGTGGGTCTTCCAGCCCACATATATATCCAGAAGAATGACCTTCAGATGCTTCTTGGTGATATCAGGAGCATCCTGCGCAAACCACTCATCATATATCTGATTTACGAACTTGTTGCTCTCTGGATGGTCAGACCAGCGATGGACATCGAGTGAGCGTGATGGAGGTTCTAACATACTCAACTGAAATATAATCTAAGCGATTTGAGTAAAATTCTTAGATGAGTATATGCTGCCTTGAGAAGTCCAAAAATCTATTCTTAACAGAGAAATATTATTTTGTTAGACTGATAACATTCTGTTTACTGAACCGGCAAAGAAATGTTCATTCGCTCTTTAGTATTTTTAATTATGTGGACTTTACCATTTTCTGCGCTTTCAGCTGTTAAATGGAATAACAAATCTAATGGAGAAACTGCCTACAACGGAAAAATTGTAGATATCGAATCTTTGAAAAAAATCAAAATTCCGTCAGCTTTCCCAGAATCTCAAATTTTAATTACTGAGAGTTGTAAAACATCAAAGGGCAAAACATGGGCAACTAATATAATGATGTTCTACTCATCCAGTTTTTTGTGGGGGCAGAATTCAAATTCTAAAGAGATCCGACTTTATGAAGGCGTGTTGAAAAAAAATGGTGTCTTTGAAATCAATGTCTCCTCTGCAGCGAAATCTTGGAGCGATAAAACTAGTTGGATAAAATATAAATTTCCAAAAAATTTAGATTTTTTTACAGCTTTAGAAGGTGGCGTTACTGGCCGCTATTCTAAGGGAAACTATTCTAGAACTTGTACAATTAGGAAGGGGAATTATGGCTTTACTCAATTCAAGGATGCCAACTCGAAAAAAAACGCTTTAAGAACTCTTAGGTCCCGACAAGAATTTGTTATCAATCGATTTCAAGAGTTCGGTTACGCTAAAAACACTGTCTACGAATTCAATCCTGAGAGTATTGAAGTAGCGGAAGTTGAAGGCACCGTTGATGAACTTGGAGACAGCATGGTTTGTTATATCTCTGGACAGAAACCAAATGCGCAATGGACAGAAGATAAAATTCAAAATGCTTCCCGAGAAGCTTCCAAAAGAGGGCTTTCATGTGTAAGTGAAAAACAATCGGTCGGCACAAGATTAGTCTCAAGTAAAACTAAATGGTGTAAAACTGGAGAATATCTAGGTAGCCAAAATTGGGCGTGGCCAGCCATGAGCAATTTAGCCAACGCGTGTTCTGGAAAAGATGTTCAAGAGATAAGCTATCCACAAGTATTAGATGAATATAAAAAATTTGGAAATATTTATCTTTGTGAGATTCTCAATCCTAATTCAGGAAAAAAGAAACGGATAGAACAACTAGAAGTTTACAAAATTTTGGCTGATGACATCGGCATTAATTGCAAAAATCTTCAAATTGCAAAAACCGACAGTGCAACAGAAAACAACCTAGCTGTTGAACGGCGTCGTCCAGCAGAGCTGGAAAAGCAACGCAAGGCTGAAGAAGAACAGCGTCGTCTAGCAGAGCTGGAAAAGCAGCGTAAAGCCGAAGAAGAGCAGCGTCGCCTAGCCGAACTCGAGAAGCAGCGTAAAGCCGAAGAAGAGCAGCGTCGTCTAGCTGAACTTGAGAAGCAGCGTAAAGCTGAAGAAGAGCAGCGTCGCCTAGCCGAACTCGAGAAGCAGCGTAAAGCCAAAGAAGAGCAGCGTCGCTTAGCTGAACTGGAAAAGCAACGCAAAGCTGAAGAAGAGCGCAGGCAACTTGCAGAAGCTGACAAGTCTGCCCCTTACATAGAACTGAAAGTTATTCAAGTTGATGGTTATGATGCTCAGGTTGGTGGGCTCATTTTAGATGATACAGGGGTGGTGTCAGCACAAATTAATGGCACTCCCCTAACGATAGATGCAAATGGTGAGTTTTCATTATCTGTATATGTTCCAAGAACAGGCGCGCGAGTGACGGTTCAAGCTCTCGACAAGATGGGCAAAATAACTGAAAAAGAATTATTTATTGAGAGGCAAGAGAGAGCGAAGCTTGAGGTTGCAAAATTTGATGGGCTAAACCCTACAAAACGTAAAGCAAAGAAAAACAGAAATGCCATAGCCTTAATTATCGGCATTTCTAGCTATCAAAGAACAGAAGTTCCAGCCATATATGCTGATGATGATGCTAAGTTTTTTTATGACTACGCTATGTTAAAATTAGGTGTTCCTGAATCTAACATCCGTGAGTTTATAAATGAAAAAGCAGACCAGTTTGAAATATTGTTAGCGACGAAAAAATGGCTCAAACGACAAGTTGTAGAGGGCAACTCAGATATTTATGTTTTCTTTGCAGGACACGGGCTTGCATCCGAAGACGGAAATAAAATGTTTATGCTTCCTTATGACGGCGCTCCAGAACTGCTGGATAAGACCGCCATTCTAAGAGAGGAGTTATTCGCAGATATTGCCGCTACTAAACCCCGCTCAGTGACAGTTTTTATGGATACTTGTTATTCCGGCACAACGCGCGGAACGGAAACATTGATTGCTTCACGGCCAATCGCCATTCGGGCGAAAAGACAATCCATACCAGACGGGTTTACCGTACTTACAGCAGCTGGTGGTGAAGAAACTGCAAAGCCCTTAGAGGAAGCTAAACACGGTATGTTTAGCTATTTCGTCATGAAAGGAATGGAAGGCGATGCGGACGCTAATAATGACAACCAAATCACAGCAAAAGAACTCCACCTATACGTAGAGAAGAATGTAATTAAGCAATCAGGAGGAAAGCAAACACCTGAGATACAAGGTGACGCTGGCAAAGTTCTAGTGAGGTTCGAGTGAAATATAGAAACTTAGCTTCAGCATTACTATTGCTTTGTTATGCAAATGTCTCCTATGCAGAAACAACAGTCAATGTTACTGCCGAGTATGCATTCGGACCAGATATTTCCCAGAATAAAGCTTGTGGTAGAGCGGAGGTAAAAGCAAAAAACAATGCTTTAAGAGGTGTTGTCGGTGAAAAAATGACCACCTCTCAGATTGAAAGCTGTAATGATACGGGCAGTGATTTCGATTGCACTTTGTTTGAAGATACCTTTTCGTTTATGGATAGTGGCCACGTGACCAATATCGCAAATTATTCCAAAAGCATCCGAGCAGAAGCTGGCGCATCCATATGCAGCGTGAGCTTTACCGCAACTGTTGCAACGGTATCACAAAAATCGGACCCTTCTTATTTCTTAACCGCAGAAATGCAGCCAAGTATTTTGCTGCGTGATGGCGAGTCATTGCAGGTTCAAATATCACCTAGCAAACCCTCTTATGTATATGTTTATGGCTGGTTCCCAGAAGTGGATAAGGACAGCTTTTTTCTCTTGTCAGAAACGATGAGCTTTCATGACTCTTCTGTTAAAGGCAATTTTGTTTTCCCAGACAAAGACAAAGAACTAATCGCCCATTTGCCAAAAGATACAAGCAAAGATGCGGTATCAGAGTATCTCATTATTTTGGCATCAAAGAATAAGATGGCGCATAGCTCAAAAATAAGTCAGCGTAGTTTTTACAAGATTATCAACACAGTACCAAGAGATAGCTGGGTGATGGATAGGATATCTTATAAAATTGTAAGGAAAAAAATATGAAAAAAACACTCCCCATCATTTTGGCAGCATCAGTATTGGCAGCATGTTCTGCTGAACAACAAACAAAGCCTGTCACGTCACAAACAACAGTTTTACCCTCACAACCAGAAATCAAAAAAGAAGAGCCTGTAGCTGCACCAGAACCTGTCGAGGTTGTATCAAAGGAGCAAAAACAAGAGGTCGAAAATATTATATGGGAGTTACCAGATTGGTGTGAAGATTTGGAGCAAAACTTTAATCAGATTCAGGTGTGTGGTGTTGCTCTTCATAAAAACTTGCAAGTGTCACGAACACGCTCTGAGATGGACGCGAGAAAACAACTAGCTCGTCGAGCTGCCGGTCAAGTGGATGAAACAATCGCTGAAACAACAGATGGCTCGAATTCAAACGTACAAACAACAGCTATTTTGACAAGCAAATCTGACGTTGGCCGTTACATTATAGAAAATCAGAAAACGATACAAAGCGAGGGTAAGTACCTGACCTTTACCAAAGTCGTGCAGTATTTTAATTGAGAAAAAGCCTATTCGGTGTCCATGTTAAGAACAATTTTTCTACTGGTCTTTTTGATTTTGCCTATCTCGTCCTTCAGTGACGTCACATCTTAAGAGATTGTTTCTTGGGAAGGGACAATAAATGGAGAGTATGTAAAGATTACGGATAAAGGTTTATACAAAAGTAATAAATTTAAAAAACTTACCACCTGAGCGACAGAGACCTTTGTATTTATGGGAATAGCAACTTTCCACTCGCTCAAAGAGCAATGGGAAATGCGGCAAAACTATATAAAAAAGAGTGGCTATCCATTATTTACCAAAGAGAGATAGAGTATTTACCGTACTGCTATTATTTAAGGCGAGATTTCAGGACTAAAAATAAGATTTCTGAAAAAAAATACGTAGAGCCTTCGGAACACGTTTCTGTAGGTAAAACATACCTCTTTTTCGGATGAGGTAAGGTGCCGTAACCTTAGTCAAATGTATCCCCAAATGTATCACCCCTGATTGATAATCAGGCTAAACACGAGGAAATCCGCGGGGTTGTTCCGGAGAAATGGTGCGGCTGAGAAGCTGCTGTTACCTATGCCCTGCGCCAACTCAAGTCACCCTTGAGCAATATCAATAGGTTAGACAATCACTGAACCGTGTCAACGGGCACATTTGTTATACTGGGTGTTATACCAGCGGAGACTTGAGACTCCTTAGGGGGCTTGAGTGACCCCCGGTGGGTGACGACAAACAGTGTTTCAAAAAGACCATTAAAGGGTTCGTTTTGGTTGTTGTTGACTTCAATATTGAGATTGATACAAAGTGACATCGCAAAAACGCGCCAGAGAAATATCACCGCATATTATGAAAGAGCCTGTGATGAGGAACAGATGTATAAATGAAACAGCTACGACTTCCCAGCCGTAAAAGCGCTAAACCTCAAACAACCAATTTCATCCCCCATTCTCAGGTCACACAGCATGGCCCTGATGACATAATTATAAAATTACATGAGTGGTGCTTTGCGCTACCAGCTGTAAATAATGAACATAGCGGTATATCAGTCCCAGGTGCACGAGCCTTGGTTTTAGACGGTGGATGTAATTGCAACCATGATGCCTTCATGATAGGGAGAGAGTTTGCTCATATTCATCCTCATCCTGATAGTGGAAGTATGCATGTAAATGTTCCCGCTGAAGATGCAAAAGACATTATTGATACGGGGTGGGGTGAAGACCACTTCCTCGTAACCATGGGGCATCTTCCACCAGGTTTGATTATGGTCTTTTCTCCTCGAGATGAGGAAGAATTAGAGGTGGTGAAAAAGATTGTCACTCGCTCTTATGAATATGCGACGGGTGCATTGGGGAATGGCGGCGTCTGATTTCAAGAAGCTGAGTTTACTTATCAAAAAGTCCGCTAAAGGGTTATTTGTTGGTGATTGTTCCGATATTTATTGTCACCGACGGGATTGTCTTTGCCAACAATCTGAACAAGTGCCCATAAATACCATTTTAACGGCGATTTGAAAGCCATAGAGAGTCGCTAGGCACCTTTGATTGACAATGCGCTACGCCTCACGCCAAACGCTCTCAGTGAGTCTTAAATCGAATCTTTTGTGAGGCGTGATTATTGATTTTGTTTAACTTCCAGTCGAGGCTCTATTCCGACTATTTTCCTGAACTGTTCTGACAATACCCTTATCGCCAATTCTTGGTCTAATTTCCGAACAATAATGCAGTCATGAATAGGAAGTGAGGGCACTTGATGCTTTAGCATCAGCTCCTGCATCGTGCTGATGGCTGGTAATGCACATGCTCTTAAAAATAGTGAGTTGCACCCACTCTGTAAGGTCCTTGAAATGAAAAACTTCAAGCCGCAAAAAGTGGCAGATTATATGTGTTTGTCATATATTTTCGGTATTGCGGATACAGGTATGTTTATATGTGGGGTGTTTGAATCACAATCAAACCCATATAGGTCGCTACGTATTTTAGCGAAAGAATTTGGGGTGGGTTTTGGTATCTACGACAAAAGTAAAGTGGTAAGGGATTATCTAAGGCTTATCGAAAACAACCAGGACCATGCTGGGCAATCAGCCTCAAGTTTCGTTAATCAAGCATTACGAAAACAACTCCCTTGCAAGTAACGCAAGAAAAAAAGCCCCAAGAGAACGAGCAAGATGTTCCCGAGAGGTTTTAATATGCTGATTACCGGCGTTTAGAAATTCGCTGAGCTGATGAGCTGGTTGAAGGTGGTAAAGGGGTGATTGCCGGACAGAAGCGAGAAGGCCCTCAGTAAGTCTTGAGGAGCTTCTAGTTAACGGGTGTCAAACCTACTGTTGCGGCGCATCAGCTGGCATTGACGCATCTTTTCGGTCATGGCGTTGTTTACACATCTGCTTCATAGCTAAAATGGCAGCCGCACCAATCACCATTCCAGAAATCAGGTTCAGTTTTGCTGTTAAGAACATACTTATCTCCATCAGATAATATAAATTACTTAGACGTTAAAACAGGCTGAGTCAGTCATTACGAAAAACTCTTCGAGCTTTGATGGCTCAACACACACAGAGTTGTGTTTGCCCGGGCATCATAAGTTTGATCCCAAGGGGTAGACCCCGCTGTCCTACCCAGCGAGGCCCGTCTTTACCCCAACCTTAATGTAGTGTTCAGCTAATCAGCGACCACGGCTTTATTGTCGCACCAGTAACAAAAAGCCTCGCCAGATTACCAACGAGGCTTAATGAAAAACGAAGTACACAAGGGGAGGTGTGTAACCGTTTCCTTTTTATTCGTGTTCCCCACCAGCCCCTCTTGCAAGCTGAACAAAACTGTTGGGGCGATGTTGCGCCACTTTGAAAGTTGCAACTGTGGCAACAACTCCGGCTATCAATAAAGCATGGGCAATTGCGCTCACGCCAAATATAGTCATAGACCCAAGGCTCATGGAAAAGATAATACACCACATCCACGCAAGGAACTGCATCACTACGTGTTGTGTCTGCAAATCATCGATATGTCTAAGTGGATTTATTCTGTGGTCCATGACCCCATTCCACATGTTTGCGATTACTTTTTGCATTTTCAGACTCCTAATACAAATAATGTATACGCAGAAACTATGTTGTTTGGTTCAATCATTACTAGACACCGTATGGTTCCGTTTGATTGATAAACTCTCCGACCTAGTCTCCAAGTCGATTGCTGGCGATTTAAGAGTCGCTGAGACAGTGAGTTGACTGTGGGTGGTTTGCCACCAGTCAAACACAAGATGGCCCTCAGTGAGTCTTAAATCGAGTCTTTTGTGAGGCGTGATTATTGATGTTGTTTAACTTTCAGTCGAGGCTTTATTCCGACTATTTTCCTGAACTGTTCTGACAGAGAATTCATCGCTAACTCCTTGTCTGACTCTCGGACAATGATGCAATCATGAACAGGAAGTGAGGGCATTTGATGCTTAAGCATTATCTCCTGCATCGTGCTGATGATTACTTCGCTCTCAATGAACATCAGGTTAGGCCATCGCACCTCTTGTTTCGGCCAGTCTCTCATAAGCGGGAAATGCTCAAGAACGACCTTTTCAACTGTTTTAACCGTCATCCAAGATTTGTAGGCAACTCCTGCTTCTTTGAGTTCAGCAGCATTTCCCTTGAGCCATTTAGCATGGAAAGCGTCTGACCCTAAGGTGATAGAGAACCACTTCTTTACCACCTCTCTTGGTAAGCCTCCGATGGCGTATATATCCTCTGCGTCAGGCATCGCTATGCCTTTGAGTGCATGGAGTATGGCGAGATAAGAAGCATTAATATCAATTTCGACAACCGCTTCTTCATTTATCGTTATTGAAGACCGCTCTTGGCTGTTCATGCCCATATAGCCAAGACTTCCAGATGGATAGAGCCGACCACCAAGATTAAAATCAAAGTTACCTCTATCGCCCTCGTTAAATAGCCTTCGCAGACCAGTGAAGACCATGCCCTCATAAGTAAATGTAGAGAGGAAGTCATTTATGGCAGTGATGTCGTTGATGATTTGCCGAGAGCGGGGGAATGAGGGAAGCTTCATCTTCTTGCCTCTTTTACCACTTGGTTCTTTGGATGCTCTCACCTCCACCACATTGGCTGGCATGACAATATGAAAATGCTCATGGAAAGCTTCTTCAGATAAACCATATTCTGCTGTCTTATCTATCAGGGGCTGCAGAGGTTTGAAGCGTGTAGCAAGACCACCAAAATAAGTCTTCTTCATGCCTTCACCCCAATCTATGGGGCGACTGTTTTTACCATCATATATTTCAATAAGACCAAGTTCCTCGAGGCTATGAACTACACAATAGAACATCTCATAGCCAACTATGAGGTCGGTGAAGTAGTTGGCAGACATAGGATGATAAGAAAGACCGTTGTTACTCTTATCACCTGTGTTCCTAATACCCTCGTCATGAGCTAGCAAAAGGTCGCCTAAGATTAAGGCAACTGTTCTGTTGAACTGCAGCTCATCTTGCTCCTTAAGCTTGCGTTGTCTTGTCTGATTTGCTTTTTAAAGAGTAGCTATGCTAGCAGCAAAAGTTTTAGCTTGGTCAGTCTTTGGAGAATAAGACAAAGACATATAGGTAGCGTGGTTAAGATAGTCATAATCGACAGCAACATCCATATTACTCACCTTTGTTCTTACGCTTATTAGTACGATCCACGTAGTGCCTAAGTAGTAGGTAGGGTAGTTGATGGTGGTATGACTACTGCTACTATCAATATAACCCTATACAGAGACCATAGTCCCCCTGGTATCTAAGGTCATGGTTTCTAAAGTGATGGTTGATGGTGATTACTACTACCACTGCCCAAACAACCAAAGCCTATTTTCTACAACAGCCGTGAATAAAGTTACTTGTGTTGCGGTTGGTCCAGCAGCAAGCAGCTACCAATGAAGGCTTTTCGGAAAAGTGTCAACAATCTCTAATTTTAATACTGGAATGGCACTTTTAGCGTCGACTTTATCTCATAATCACCCGCCCAATATAGTTGTTCGGGGTCGAGCTTTTGATGCAAGTTAGTGGTGAATTCAGGGCCATCTTTCTTCAAAAGTGGTTTCTTGTAATCGAATGCGTAAGATATTGTGTCAGTCTTTCTATATCTGTCGAGAGAAATACCTAAGGAATAATGCTCCCCGTCTTCCTCAACCATTTGACTGAGGCTGGACTTAATACCATATCCGCAGCTGGATTTAGCTGTTCCGTTTCCACATTTGACTGATGGAGCAAACTCAATATTTTTAGGAAATTCTGATTCTAATTCAAAAGTGAATACCGGAGATAGGCTAAAGCTATAATCAGTCACTGTGTTACTTTTAACTGGCGCATTATACACAGCAGAACCAATGTAAACATTTGCCCTGCGATTTTCCTGCAGACTGATTGACCCCTCTGCGCCTCCTTTGATTGCCAAATCAAACAAAGGCCCTGCTATATGCCGGGAAAGTGTAAAACTAGCTTGAGCGTTATAGCCATAAAAGTCATCCACAACCCTTGCTGAATTGAAGACAACATCCAATTCAGTTTGAGACACACCAAAGGAGAAGAGTGTTGTGGCCAATAAGTTTACGTCAGGGTTATAGATATGATAGAAGCCAACAGAGGCTCGCTTCGATTCTTGTGTGCCTGTTTGACTGTGCGTAAATTCGGCACTTGTATGCGAAAGCTGTAAAAAATGGGCTGTTAATGATTCTTGGTCATCAGCCTTTCGTTCTTTCCCAATACTGAAAATGACATTGGATGCGTCTGGGCCGTTATCCTGTTGACTAAAGGAAGCAGTAATTTTTGTGACTAAAGCTTCGTTTTTGTCTTGAAGCGGACTGTAATCATCAAAACGTAACTTCCCGCTAGCACCAAAATCATTTGCGTCTGCTTCAAGAAACTTAATGCCTTTCGAAATCTTCTCACCCCAGCTTTCATCTGTCTGAAACGAGCTGTTTTGAGCAGGGCCGGATTTAGAGGCTGTCTGGGTATCAGTGCCACGAGACGCTTGAATTGTTTGTATGCTTTGCAAAGCTAGATTATCGACACTCGTTTGCACCAAACTCTGAGATGCAATCATAAGCGCACGTGTTTCGCCTCCTATATGCTCTGCAATGATTGTTTGGGTGTCCTCAATAGCTTTCTTTACAATCGGGTCATTTGGGTCTGAACTGCTTCCAGGCGTGTAGGTCCACAAGAAGTTTGACGATGCAACATTTGTGTTACCTCCTGTATCTGAAAACACAGCAACAGGGACTGAAATCGTATAACTTGCACTACCAGAAGGTGTAAATGTGGCACTATAGCTAGCACCTGAGCCGGTGAAGGCGCTCAGTGTGCCTCCGCTCAGACTTACATCTGACACAACAAAATCTGTCGTTTGTTCTGAGGTTGTAAAGTTGAGTGTTATTGATGCGTCACTGGACGTGTCACCACTTGTTACTGTCGGAGAAGATATCGAAATAGTTGGTGAGGTACTGTCAAATGTCCAGCTGAAAACGTTTGATGCAGAGTTAGAAACACTCAGTGAGTCTGTAAACTGATTTGCAGCAACCGAAACAGTCGTTGCTCCGTCTCCAGAAGGCGTGAATGTTGCGCTGTAATTACTGCCGCTCCCTGAAAAAGCTGAGAGACTGCCTCCAGTAACTGAGATATCTGAGGCGATGAAGTCTGTAGACGCTGACGATAAGGTGAAGTCCACCGAAATACTGGCGTCATTTGAGGTCGTTCCACTGGTGACGTCCGGCGACGATATTGTGACAGAAGGAACGGTCGTATAATATGTCCAGTTGAATTGAGGTGCAGCAGAGTTATTATTCCCCGCTGCATCGGTAAAACCACCACTTGTTATGTCAATGGTTGTTGCGCCAGCCACTGTTGGCGTGAATGTGGCCGTGTAAACAGTTGAAGATGTAGCTGAAAAGCCAGATAACGTGCCGTTAGTTACTGAAACATCACTTGCCGAAAAGTCAGATGTTGCTTCACTTGAAGTGAATGTGAGCGATAAACTTGTATCATTTGAAGTTGCTCCATCTGTAACCTCTGCAGCTGTGATAGCTATAGTTGGCGGTGTGTTGTCATAAGTCCAACTGAATATTGTAGGAGAGGCCGTATTGAGGTTGCCAGCTGTGTCAGCAAACAAACCAGAATTCACCTCAAACTGCACCGTACCTTGTGAGGCTGCTGTCATTGTTCCAGAATATACGTTGCCAGATACCGACAATGCACCCAGTGAACCGTTCATTACCGTCACATCAGCTGCTGTAAATCCTGTCACTGCCTCAGAGACTGTGAATTGAGCCGTAATGGAACTGCTGTTTGTTGAATCTCCACTGGATAAAGAAGAAGAAGAAAGTGTTACAGATGGGTCAGTATTGTCACTCACGCTAATAGAGCGAATTGCTGTTGAGCCAGAGCCGTTATATTCCACAATGTACGGGATGGGATACCCTGAACCTGGATAATCATTCATCGTGCCATTTGGCATAATCATAAGATAGTCTTCACCACTTCCCCAATCATTCGGTTCACTTTGAGAGCCACCGCTAAATGTCCAATTGGTGTATGCGCCACCGACTGCACTACCATTCTCGTCTCCTTGCCAAAATTGTTGGCCAGCCTCAGGGCCATCAGTCCAACGCCATTCACCTTCGACAGCAGCGTCACTTGCACCAAGCCATACCCTTGTACCGAGACCAGCTTTGGAAACTACATATGAAAATTCTGCAGCGGATGTAATCGTTGCAAGATAACCTGAATTCCCTCCAAATGTGCGGCCCTGGGCGTTAGTATTTGCGGTCGCCCAACTACTGTTCGTGTTTACAAATTCATAGAAATTGCCTGTTACCGTTGAGTAGAAAACATTTGAACTAGCAGCAGCAACCGATATAGTTCCTTCTCCCATCATCTCCAACGAGGCCAGTGCAGCGTTTACGTTGCTCAAGCTACCTTCAATGGCAATTGATGTGCTGCCACTCCAATCGCTTGACGAAAAACCTGTTGGAGCAGTGAGACCGGTGGTTGTTGTTATCTTAACATTTCCAGAAGTCGTGGAGACGAACGCTTTTATCGGGTCTGCCCCTGACACAGACACAGGCGCCCCAGAGCCAGGTATAGCATTGTAAACACTGGAATCAGTTACCGAGACGCTTGTTGGTCCAGATACTGACTGACCGAAAACGGCCATCGGAGACAATATTAATATCAGTAAAACAAAATACCGCATAAAGATTTTTGCAATTGCAAGGAGAAATATTTCCAACGTTCGCCAAATCTAACATAAACGGCTAAAGCTAGCCAAATTTTATGCAAATTTGACTATGCTCAGCTTGACTGCCCTCCGTTCACCAATTTTGTCCGTATTTACTCACATTTCTTCCTATCGCTGCGGCTTTCTTGCTGGGCCTGCCCTGAGCCAGAATAAATCTTGCCAATCTTTCAACAACAACAACCAATCGACCCTTTAGCCCCTTTTTTGAAGTCGTGTTTGTCGTCACCCACCGGGGGTCACTCAAGCCCGTAAGGAGTCTCAAGTCTCCGCTAGTATAACACCCAGTATAACAAATGTGCCTGTTGACACTATTCAGTGATTGTCTAACCTATTGATATTGCTCAAGGGTGACTTGAGTTGACGCAGGGCATAGGTAACAGCAG
>AFXB01000010.1:300000-555000 GCA_000238815.2 SAR116 cluster alpha proteobacterium HIMB100
TCAGGAAATCCTCTTGTCCCAGCGCGCCGCCATCAGCACGTTTTTTCTCTTCCTGCTGCTGAATGCCCAGCTTGTCGAGAATGCTGTTCAAAGATTGGTTACTGTTAACCGTACTCATGATTTTCTCCGCTTACAGGGCCTTATTTACCCATCGTTATTGTGCGCATCATCAAGCTACGCAGCGTTGAGACAACCTCAACATTATTTTGGTATTGGCGAGACGCTTCCAGCATTTCCACCATCTCTTCATTTTCATCCACAGCTGCGCGGAACACATACCCTTCTTCATCAGATTCAGGATGTTGAGGCATGTAAACGCGTTCCGGCTCACGCAGCACCGGTTTCACATCAACCACATCGACGGTTGAAACCCCTGTGCGCTTCAGCTGGTCAGCAAACTGTGTTTCGAATACAGGCTTTAATGCGCGAAACGCATTATCCTTATCACCCGTCACTGCGCCCGCATTGGCCAGATTACTGGCGACTGTATTCAGGCGGATCATCTGTGAGGCCATAGAGCGGCCAGCAATATCAAATATATTTTTCACATCAGGCATGCTGGTCGTCCTTCCTATTCCCCTTTGATCGCAGACATCAGCCCGCTGATCCGGTTATTCAGAAACTGTAACGTGGTCTGATACCGCACGACGTTTTCAGAAAATTCCATCTGCTCGACCGCCATTTCAACTGTATTGCCATCCAAAGATGGGTTGATGGGGTCACGAAACATCATTTGTTCACGTAAAGGATGGGTGTTGGTCGGGAAATGCACATCATTGGTGACCTGCAAAGGCCCGTGTTTGATGTTGCGCTGCATTTCGCGCTCAAAATCCATGTCGCGCGCTTTAAAATGAGGTGTGGCCGCATTTGCGATATTGGAGGCAAGGATTTCATTGCGGCGCGAGCGCAATTGCAGCGCCTGGCCATGAAAATCCAAATAATTTCCAATTTTATTCATTTGCGAACCACTTGTTCATCTAATTCAAAAAACATGTTTTTTTCAGGTGCGACACACCCGATTTGGTGTAGAATTTGCAAATAGGGTGCCAAGTTGTTCTGGCGGAGAAAAAAGATGAAATCAGCAGCCCTCACCTACGGGTCCGGTCCCGGCTCAGCGATTGCCCTGTCTGCCACCTCTATTCGGGTGCGTGATGCCATCATTGAAAAATTCATTGACAAGTCGTTGGACGAGCTGAACAGCTTTCTTGCCTCTGCATTGGACAGCGAGAAAGATGAGAGTAAACGTATCGGTATTCTGGCAGCCCGGGTCTATATCCTGCGCACCCGGATCAGTAAAATCGGCGAATTTAACGAAAACCCGCTGATGAGTAAGGTAGAAGAAGTCAGCCCGCATGAGCTGGTAAACCATTTTGAAGACGATGAACCCGAGATCACTTTTGCGCATCCTGAGGCTGAAGGCGAGCCAGAATTGGAAGAGTGGAACGAGCTGATCACAATCGAAGATGGTGAGGTGAACGGCGTGCGCATTCCAAGTGGTGTGACCATTACTGTTGGTAAAGAGGATGCCGCCCGCTTGCTGGAAACAGGAAAAGCCGTGCGGGTAGCTGAGGATGGTACTGTTCTGGACACCACAGACAGCCTATCATCTGAGGAGAGTGATGAGATAAGTGCAGCAGCGCTAGATGATACAATGCGCGCGGATAACACGCCTGATGCATCAGTTGTGATCGCCGAGGATGCGGGTCTGCCCGGTGAAGATATCGCCGGAACAGAACCAGATACAGATGCTAGCACAGCAGAAGATCTATCTGCGCAACCTGGTCTGGCTGAAGAGGAAAGCGATGAACGCGACCAGACGCAAAGTTAATCCGCCTTTTCTGGCAACAGGTCTTGTTCTCTGCCTTGGCCTGACTGCCTTGAGCAGCTGTAACCTTGAGCGGTTCAGGCATGAAAAATATGCCTGCAATCATCCTCGTCTTGATATTTATGACATCATTGTACGCCATGCGAAGACAGGCAGTGAGGTAAAAATCACCGGAGCTGCATCTGACCGGACAGCAGTAATCACGTCAGCCAGCGACAGGCTGCTGATTGTTGAAGCAGACGACCTGGCCCTGCAGATTAACCGCAAAAGCGGTCAGGTTACCGCCCAGAAACGCAATAAATATTACAGCCTGAACTGTACACAAAGCGTGTTTACTCTGTAGCCGCTATAACGGGATTCAGCTGTTCTGCGCGGAATGAAACCGGGCAATTGCTTCAGCTTCTTCTTTTGGCAGATTTGTAGAGAGCATAATCTCAGAAGCAGACGCCCCGTCTCTTGCCAGCTCAATGGCTTTTGACACCTGGCCCTGAGCTGTTGTCCCATCTGCCAAACGCGTTAATTCGCGCTGCATTTGTGCCTGCGCATCTTGTATCGTGCCAAGCTGTTTTTCCAATGCGCTGATCTGTGTGTTCATCAGATCGATAGAATTGGTAATCCGCACCAAAAGCGTTTCAATGTCATTATAGGTGGCAGATAAGCGGGAGAGAATATTTAAGGTTTTTTTCTGAAAATTATTGAGGATCAGAATTACCCCCAAAAGCAGCAAAAAAATGACGGCGGCAAAGCCAAAATTCGACATAAAAACAGCTACCGACACAGCACTGACCTTCTGATTGAAACCTCAATCTCACTATCATACAGAAGGGCTGTTTTTGTCAATTCACAGTGAGCGGTGATAAGGGGTCGGCGGTATCGGCGCCGTATCCAATTGCCCCCGAATATAGCCTTGCATGTCTGATACAAGAGAGATGTTGTACCGGGCTTGCATTTCCAGCCGGGTTAATTCGCGGATCAGCTGTTCAATTTGCTGGCGGCTATCTGCCTGATCAGTGGTGCGCGCGATCCGCTCTTTATGCTCCGAAAGCCAGTCGTCAAACGCATTCACAGCCGCAGCAAAGGCAGCTGAATCATTCAGACACGCAGAAACGCTGCCGAGCTTCTGCTTGGCAGTGTCAAGAACTTCAGACAGAGGAAGTTGTTCAGTCATAATCTTGTCACTCGGTTAAGATGATTTAATTACGACTTTAACTCCCGATATGCATCCATCAGCGCATCAGAGATTTTGTCAATATCAATTGGGTATCTACCCTCTTTTATTGCGCTCTTGATGCGATTGACATTTTCCATGTCTACAGGCGCAGCAGAGGCCATTTCTTTAGCTGTAGCCGCAATTTCAGCAGATTTCAGCTGAACTGAATCGCTTGCAGCAGCCGCAGACTTTGCCTGTGCTGTTTTTGACCCTTGAGCATTTTGAGCTGACGGCGCGTCAGCTTTGCGTGCCTTTGGTGTCTCAATTCGACTGATGGCGCTTTTGACACTATCAACCATTCTTACCTCCTAATGTCACTTTTAACGACTTACTTTTGAGAAGTTTTAGTCCGGATGACAACTTTTTTTTCTGACATGACCGTACCAAACACTTCTTTATCTGATCTGATGTTCAAGAACCGTGCCAATTCGCCCCACTGGGCGTTATGAAGCGCAATTCCTTCACTTAAAACCTGAACCGCGCCAATCCGGCTTTCCAGAATGACCGGCTGTCCTTTTTCAATCAGCCAGTCTGTCTGCAAATGCCGGGCCTGAATGACTTGTTGTGTGCGCAGGCTCCTCTTTACCCGGCGACCAACAACATCTTCCAGCCGCGTGAAATAATCTGTTCCGGCTGTTGTCGGCACAATTTCCAGACTGACATCGGACGGAGAGATAATACTGTTCTTTGATAACCGTTTATTGACAACCACCGCCGTTTGACCCGCAACAGATGGCATGGTTTGAGCAGTTTTCCGGGCAGATGTTATGCGGTCTGTCAGCTTGGACCGAACCGCAATTTTCCAGCCATCCTTATCCGGACAACGGATTTGAATGGTCTGAAAGCTGCCAAATAAGGGGGTGAAAACCAGCGCATCACTGCAGGCTCTGAACTGGCGCGCATCATCGATTGCCGGTGCAGCGTTCAGCCCTTGTGAAGCTAAAAATGCGTTAAGCTGTGTGCGCACCTCTGCGCCTGAAATAAACCCACCAGCATAGAGGGAAGATATGCTCAGGCCGAACAGGCCAATAGCAGCAAACAGCCGCTTAGCTGCCAAAGAAAAAGATATGTTCACGATTGTCTCTCGAGGTATCGGTGTTTTTTGGCGCTTTGGTCTGCTTCACCAGCATTGCTCTGATTTCATTCAAAGACGGCAGGTGAAGTGATTTACCTGCAAACAGATAATGCGGGTTGCTGCGCACGAATGCAGACCGGTTTTTCTTGATGATGGCCATCTGGACAAACGCTTTATCCAGCCCGCTGCCCCCATAGTAATTTGCAATTATGTGGCTGAGGGTTTCATCCTGGCGCACAGTATGATGGGCAGAATAATCAGGGTCCATTCGAAACGGATGTGTGCTGCCTTGTCCGTCCATCATCTGTTCAGATGACCGATATTCAAGAACCACAATCGGTTCTGCGCCGACAGGCAGGCTTATGCTGGCCAATGTCAGGCCAACCACAGTCAGCGCGGTTTGCATGACAGCATGCGCATATCCCGTGCGGAGGGCTGTTTTGACTGATCTGTTTAGCATCAATTGAACTCCAGAAACGTTACCTCTGCCCCGGCAAGCTCGCCAATATTTCGGCTGGCATCCAGCGGCATAAGAAAGACAGCATTGTCACTTGCTTCAGCCACACGCAGAATAGTCCACGGGGTCTGCTGACCTTCAGCGACGGCCAGATGATTACGGCTCAGGCCCTGACGTCTGCCTAATTTGGCCCGCAATTTCCCGTCTGTCATTTCCAGCTGGGCAGTCATCGGCAAACAGGTCAGTGTTTCTGCAATTTTTTCGGCATGCACGTCAGCTGCCATCACCACAAGGGACTTAATCGCCTCGCGGGTTTCCTGACTGAATACGGTCAGGCTGCGCAGCGGCAGATGTTTACCAAGCTGTAATTTGAATTCGTCTGTGACCTTTTGCGGGGCATGATGAGACATACCACCTGACAAGGTGCTTTCAATCGTCATCACCGCATATTCGGTTTTGGACAGCAATTTTGATTTGCTCTCTGAGCGGAATGAAATTTTCGTTTCAACAGCAAAATCCCCTGCCCGCATCACCACCCGGCCAGATGTTAATTGTTTATAATCATATGCGTTCAACGGGTTTTCTGGTGTTGTTGCGGCTGAAAGTTTTGTGGTTCGGGCATCGCGCAGGCGCAAAGTTGGCTGTTCAGATAACCGGATGGCCAGCAGTTGCGAAAGGCTGGCTGGCAGCTGAGACATCCAATGCGGCAGGTCGCTGGCCATATGTAACGCAGGCTGGAATAACGTCAGATGACTGACCGGCCGGTTCTGACATCCTGATGTCGCCATATCCCCAACCACAGCTTCGATGGTCACAGCATAATGTGTTTCATCCTGAATCTCATTGGTGATGCTGTAATCCAGAATTTGCGATGCCGGGCGCACCACAAACATGTCATTCAGGTTTGTCTGGGCATCAACTGAGCTGAACCCGTCAATCTTTGCCCCGCCTTTCAACGCTGCATAATAGAGGGCATCTTCAAGCGCCATATCCCGTGCTTCACCGATAGCATCCTGATGCTGGATTGCCGCCCGACCAGTCACCGTCACCAACCGCAGACCGTCATCACTCAAGGCTGAGGCACCTTGTGATAACGCTGCCTGAGGCATGAAAATCGCTGCCGCGATAGTCCAAATTACCAGCAAAATGAAGCCCATTATACAGCTCCTCACTTATTACAAACCCAAAAGGCCTGCCTGCCCTGCCCGCTCAGACAGTCTGACGGGCTGTTGACAGCAGATAGCCGATCATCTCGCGATCAATTTCCAACACCACTTCATAAGTGTCTGAACCGGTCGGGTTAATCCGCACTGTGCGTGCACCGCGAATTGTGCCAGACACGACGCCGCGGAAGGTATCGTTCTGCACCATGAGATCAATCACTGTAGTGCTTGAATCGACCTGCAGACCATGAATCTGCTCAGCCAAATCCCGCATCGCCGCCATCCGCGCTGAACGGATGGCCATCAAACGTTTCTGGGCTTCACTGCGGCCTGGCTGTGATGACGTCACCGCATAACCGATAGCTGTAAGGGTCGGGATATCATCTGTATCCGCATCCAGGACATCTTTCAGCGTCACAACAGATTGTGTCTGCGATGCCTCTACCATAGCCATGTCTTGGCCAGATGATGTCATCGGCTGGGTCATCGCTGTGGTCATCATATGATTACAGCCGGTTAACATGCCTGTGCCAAGCACAGCAATCAGACTGGTTTTGAAAAGGTGTTTCATCATGAGCTCCATGGCCTTCTCTGTTTGGTTGCTGCTCTTTATCTTTCTTCACGGGCTCTGGCCCACGCACAACCGAACAGCATTCAGATATCTCGGGTAAGGCGATGCATCATTTATGCCAAAGCTGCCAATCCGCAGATAAAAAGATCTGTACAGCATAAGTTGGCATATATTTTGCCTCTTCTGTTGAGTGCAGGCGCAGATATGCTGTACCTCACATCACGATACACTTTTATAAATTAATGAATTCAATGAGTTAACATAAGATCAGATGATGAGCATCCAGCAGATACCAACACCCCGTCTGATATTTGACACAAGGAGACCGTCATGGAAATGACGTTGTCCCGCCTCGGGATCACAAATGTGAAATCACTGCTTGGCGGCTTTGTCATGCCGGTCGGCATCCTGATATTGGTCGCCATGATGGTCTTGCCATTGCCAGCCTACATGCTGGATACGTTTTTTGTAACAAACATTTTATTGTCTCTACTGATCCTTATGGTGGCCATGCATACACACCGGCCGCTTGAATTTTCCAGCTTTCCGACACTCTTGCTGATTGCCACTGTTCTGCGCCTGGGGCTGAATGTGGCCTCTACCCGGATCATCCTGGGCAAAGGGCATGAAGGCTCGACAGCTGCCGGAAAGGTGATCGAAGCATTTGGTCAATTTGTTATTGCCGGAAACTTTGCTGTCGGAATGTTCGTCTTTGTCATCCTTGTGATCATCAATCTGGTCGTGATTACCAAAGGTGCGGGGCGTGTCTCAGAAGTCTCCGCTCGCTTCACCCTGGACGCCATGCCCGGCAAACAGATGGCCATTGATGCTGATCTGAACGCTGGTGTGCTGACCAATGAAGAGGCCAAGATACGCCGTGAGGAAATCACGCAGGAAGCTGATTTTTATGGGGCGATGGATGGTGCCTCTAAATTTGTCAAAGGTGATGCCATCGCTGGTATTTTGATTTTGGCAATCAATATTATCGGCGGGCTGATCATCGGGCTAGCCCAACATGGGCTCAGCCTTCAATCTGCTGCTGAATCCTATATTCTTTTGTCGATTGGTGACGGTCTTGTTGCCCAGATCCCCTCTTTACTTCTGGCCATCGCCACAGCGATTATCGTTACCCGTGTGTCCACCACACAGGATATGGCCAAACATATTGGCCGCCAGGTCAGTATGTTTCGTGCCTGGGTGCCGGTTGCAGGCGTTTTGCTGTTGATCGGCTTTGTGCCCGGCATGCCGAACTTTCTGTTCTTATTCGCCGCAACTGCAGCAGGGCTGACAGCGTGGTTCCTGCGGAATTACACCCCAGAGGATGACGAAACCGTTGCCGGAGCAGCAGGCGGCGCTAGCGTGGCTAGCGGCCAAGGTCCGGGCGGCGCTGCTGATGAAAATGCAGAGCCATCTGCGCCTGACCGGATTGAGCTGTCTGACGTAACAGATAATTCACCTGTGTCTATCCAGCTCGGCTATGGGCTGATTGAAATGGTGGATGAACAGACAGGCGGCCCGTTGATCAACAGGATCACTGGTATCCGCAAGCAAATCTCGCGTAATCTGGGCTTTGTCATCCCGGCGGTGCGGGTGCGCGATGATATGAGCCTGACCGCCAACCAGTACCGGTTGCGGATTGGCCAGACCATTGTTGGTGAAGATGAAGTCTATCCTGACAGAAAGCTGGCTATTCCAGGTGAGCAGTCAAATCTGAAGCTGCCTGGAATTGAGGTCAAAGAGCCGACTTTTGGTATTGATGCGATCTGGATTGAAGCACATAAGCAGACCGAGGCAGAGTCGCAAGGCTATGTGGTGGTTGAACCTGAAACAGTCCTGACAACTCATGTCAGCCATATGATGACCAAATATGCTGGCGAGCTGCTTGGGCAGGATGATGTTCAGGCCCTGCTGGACAATCTGTCCAACAGCGCGCCAAGCCTGGTCCAGTCTGTTGTGCCTAAGCTGATCCCGTTACATTCTTTAACAGGTATCCTGCGCGAATTACTGGCAGAACGTATGCCGATCAGCGACCTGCGGCGGATTTTGGAAACGCTGGCCAATCTCGCGGGCAAGAATCTGAGCATTACGGAATCTGCAGAAGCACTGCGTCCTGGGCTGGCTGGCTTGCTGGTTCAGCAAATCGCTCCGCTCAGCCAGCCACTACCTGTAATCACACTCAGCTCAGAGCTTGAGCATATGTTGATCCAGATGGTGCGGCAATCAGGCGAAGCGGGCTTGATGCTGGATAACGCCCTTGCAGAAAAAATGATCAAATCAGTGAATACCGCTTCTGAACGTGCCTCAGCTGAAGGCCGCCAGGCTGTCATGGTGGTTTCGCCAGCAATCAGAAAACAGCTCTCCGCCATCATCCGCCATCATATTGATGACATGATTGTGCTGGGCTTCACCGAACTGCCTGATAGCAGAAAAATTAACGTGATCGCCACAATCAGCGGCGAGGATGAGCAGCAGTCTTAAGATTGAGCAGATGCGGGCCACCCGTATCATAAAGGAGAACCGAGATGACAACATTGACCATTCAGGCCGCAGATACAGCATCGGCAATGGAAGAAATCGCAGAACGTCTTGGCGAAGATGCTCTGATCCTGTCGACCTCAAAAAAAGATGGCAAGGTCATCATGCGAGCCACAAATGGCGCGGATTTGCCTGCCCCGGCTACCCCGTCCAGACCATCTGAAGATTTTAATCAGATGTATAATGCCGGACTGTCCGGGTCTCTGCCTGGCAAGCCGCGCCTGTCACCAGAACCAAAGGCGCGGCCAGCCGCAGCGACCGCAGCTACGTCAGCAGCGCAAGCTGAACTGCCTGATACAGCCCAGCGGGCAATGATGCAGGCTATGGGGCTGATGGCTGACCGCATTGACCAGCTTGACCGCAAACTGGCTGGTATGATGCTGACGGGTCCAGCCGGACTGAACGCGGATTTACAGGAAAGCACGCCCCTGCAATTAAGCCGCGCAGGCTACAGCCAGAAAACCATTCTGCGTCTGCAGCCTTCTTACGCTGGGCTGGGTTATGAAACAGGGGTAAGTTCCTTTCTGGATTGCCTGGCCGAAGATTTAACAGATCTGAAAAGTGAGAGCTTACTGCAGAAACGGGTGATATTTGTTGTCGGCGCAACCGGTTCCGGACGCACCACACTGGCCTCTAAACTGGCGGCCAGCTTGAAAGATGCCCATCCTGGCAAAGAAGTTGCCCTGGCCAGCCTGTCTGCGACATTGAATGAGACGGACACAAAGCTGCGAAGCTATGCGCGTCTGTTAAATATTCCGGTCAGCCAATTGACCCAGGATGTGCCTGACCAACATTTTGATAAAATGACTGATTTTGACATGATGGTGGTTGATGTCACCCTTCATGCTGACGAAGCTGTCGAGCGCGTCAGCCGGTTGAAACAACATCTGGGTGAACAGAACGCGGCTGTGGTCATGTCGCTGTCAGGGGGAAGTTCAGCAAAGATGATTTCGCTGACTGTTGCCCAATTCGCCGCATTGGCCCCTACTATCGGGCTGACAAAGCTGGATGAATGCGAGACCACATCTACTGAATTTTCGGCACTTGCCGAAGCCGGAGCACGCATCAGCCTGTTGTCCGGCACCAAATCTGTTGTTGGGGCCATCGCATTTGCCTCAGCGAAAATTCTGGCGCAGTATCTGAAGGAAAATTTCCAGGCAGATACGTCAGACAACCTTGTGGTTTAGTTAACCCGCCCATCAGAAGGGAAGTTGTAAGATATGACAGTTTCAATTGCAGTCACGAGTGGCAAAGGCGGCGTAGGCAAGACCAACTGTGCGGTTAATCTGTCGCTCAGCCTGACGAAAATGGGGAAAAGAGTGGTGCTGTTTGATACCGATTTCGGTATGGCGAACGCCCATATTCTGTTGGGTACTAACCCCAAACATACTGCCGCTGACTTTCTGCGCGGCAATACAGATCTGGACAGCATCCTGACAGATGGGCCCTCTGGCTTGCGGTTTATCGCCGGGGGCAGCGGGCTGCTTGAGTTATTAAATCTGGATAACCATGCGCGTTATCAGATGCTGCAATCGCTGGCTAATTTGGAAGATGATATTGATTATCTGGTAGTCGACACGCCTGCCGGAGCCTCTGAGAGTGCGCTGTTTTTTGCCAGTGCAGCAACTGTACCTCTGGTTGTTCTGGTCGCTGAGCCAACAAGTTTTCTGGATGCCTATGCGTTAATCAAGGCCGCACATATTGAAAAAAATATAAATAATTTCAGCGTTTTAGTTAATATGTCTGATGGTTCCGCCGCGGCAAAAAAGAATTTTGACAAATTTTTTGAGATCTGCAGACGCTTTCTGGATGTAAATTTGCATTACGCAGGGATGATACCTCTGTCGAATGCGATCCGCAGGTCGATTGTCAAACGGGCACCGATTTCAATTGGTCAGCCCGGAAGCCCGGAAGCCAAAGCTTTTTTGGAACTGGCCAAACAAATGACAAACGCACCGGTCAATACGCATGATGGTATCAGGTTTTTTCACAGTGATGTGGAGGCAAAACGCTGATGAAACATTCCTATGCAGAGCAACAGCCTGATGTTGAAGAGCTGATTGCATCTCATTCCGAATTGGTGCGCAAAATCGCCTGGCAAATCCACGGCCGCGCCCGCCATATCACGGAAATCGAAGATATTATGCAAATCGGGTATACCGGGCTGATTGTTGCGGCCCAGAATTATACCCCTCTGGATGGGGCTAGTTTTGCATCCTATGCCAGCATCCGTATCCGCGGCGCAATTGTTGATTACCTGCGCAAAAGTTCTAATCTTTGCCGCACAACTATCCAGATAAAGAAAAAATATAATCAGGCAGTTGAAAAGCTGGAACGCCGGTTATTGCGGCAGCCAAACCGGCTTGAAATCGCAGATGAGCTGGATATGAGCGAAGATCAGCTGATCGAATGGGAGGCCGCGTTTCAGGCCAACACCCCACAATCAATTGATTCTGTCTATGACCAGTTTTCTATCTGGTTCACCTCTCCTGACAATAACCCTGAAGAAGAGGTAAATGAGGTTGAGCTACAAGAGCTATTGAAAGAAGCCTTGCGGCACTTGCCAGAAAGAGAAGCTCTGGTTATTCAACTATATTACGTTGAAGAGTTGAACGTTTTTGAAATTGCTGAGGTTCTGGAAGTGTCAACTGGCCGGGTATCACAAATCAAAAAGTCTGCTGTTGGCCAGCTTCGCCAATTCATTGAGAAAGCCAATCAGGTCGATTAAGCAACGCCATGTCACAACAGTGGGAAAACACCGATCTCATCCAGATGTCTGTACAGACAGCAGAGATGCGGTTTGAGCCTCACCTAGACGACCCGATATTGTTTTTATCCTGTTCTTTGGTCAATATCGCCAGAGGCAGCTGCCATCTCACCCTCACCTCTGCACTACCCGCAACAGCTGATGCCTGTGGCGAGCTTGTCATTTCAGCAGACCGGCCGGTTATGTCCGGAAGCATCACGGTAGGGGAAAAACAGTTTGAAAGAATGTTCCAGGCGTTAAGTGTCTCGCCTGCCCGCCCGGTCACATTAGCTGTGCAGCTGGGCGACAAGCTTCCTGTTTCGCTGGAAGGATTTTTATTTATAGATGATGACCGCACATCACAGATTGTCAGCCTTCAGGTGAATATCCCTATAAAATAATCACCCTGATTTATCAGCTTGTGAACCGTTTGGTCATATCTGTTTCAGCCTGCAACATGCGTGATGCGCCGCTGAAAGCCTGCTGGGCCTGAATCAACACAGACAGCTCATTTGACATGTTCGTATTGGCCATCTCCAGAGATCCTGACATCACCTTGCCGTAAAGCCCGTCAGCATCAAGCCCGCTGGCAATTTCCGCAGCACCAGAAGCTTCATTTGCCTTGAACAGATTATTACCAACCGGCGTCAGCTTGTTGATGTCAGCAAACAGAGCCAAGCCAACACGGCCGACCTCTTCGATTTGGTCCCGCCCGAGCTGAGCCCGCACATTGCCATATTCATCGATCGTCAATTCTTCAAGAGCAAGGCGTTCGTCGCCGACAGTGCGTTCAAAAGGCACTTGTAAAAACTGGCCCTGATCAGACAAGACACGATGACCATCACCGGTGATGACAAAGCCTTCATTATCCAACGAGAATGAACCATCCCGGGTATAGCTTTGCGCGTCAGCACTTGTATCATCAGCACGTTTGATCACAAACATGCCCTGCCCTTCCACCGCCAGATCAAGCGTCTGGCCAGTCTGTGTCAGCGGGCCTTGGATCTGGCTGGGACGGATTGTTTCGGTCCGCGCCCCATGTCCGATTTTCCCGGGATTCAGCAAGGTCGCTTTCTGCGCATAAATATCCTGAAAAGAGGCCATCGACTTTTTAAATCCGGTTGTGCGCGCATTCGCAATATTGTTCGACAACACGCCGATTTGCTTCATTGAGGCGTCAAGGCCAGAACGGATAACAGACATCATGAGATTCAGCTCCTTGAGATTTGATTACCACAGCATCGCAAATTCCGTGCCAAGATCATTCCGCATTTTACCCGTCAAAGAGCTTGTTTGAAAAAATTAATCTTGTTTAGATATAGGTTATTAAGCATTATATGAGTCCGCGGCGAAGACCAAAGGAGTCCGTTATTATGTCCAGCAGCACGTCTCGTTCACTTGTGCCCCTGCCGAAACGCGATATCAGCGTTAAACCAGCTGGCAATGTGACCGCAACGTCATCGTTAAATGAAAATAATTATCAGTTTACGACGCGCGAAGATGTGAAAAAATATCTGCCGGATATTTTGGGCAAGGTATTGGCGCGCATTTGGATCGACACTGAATTTCACCGCGATTTTTCCAGTAATCCTGAAAAAACCTTGGCTAAAAATGGCGTAGTTCTGCCAGAAAACACCGAAATTGAATTTCAGCGCAAAGATACTGAACGCCCGCGAATTGTTGTGTTTGAACGTCGTCCGGGGTCTAAATTCAAGCTGCGGGTTTTTTATTTGCAGCTGGTGATGATGGCGGGCCGTTGACCATGCGGCATCTGCTGCGCTGGTCTGTCAGCTGTGTGTGTTTTGCAGCTCTGATCGGGCTTGTTGTGACCGGCACCATGTATCAAGCCCCGGCAACCGCACAAACGATGAGCGAATCAGCTCAGCCAAGCACCGACCCAACAAATGCATTCTCACGCGGTGTTCAGGCAGTCAAAAATAAAAATTTCCAATTGGCCATAAACCTGTTTGAAACTGCCGCCAGCCGTTCAGAATATGAAGCACAATATAATCTTGCTTATTTGCTGCGGCATGGCAAAGGCCGGCCACAAAATTACACAGAAGCGTTATATTGGGTAAAGCTGGCACAGCTTGGCGGCATTGAACTGGCTGAAGATTTGGCAGATGAAATTGAAGACAGGCTGTCTGAAAAACAGCTTAAGCCCGTACTGGACAGAGTAGCCTCTGCATTAGAGCGCCGCATTGAAGCGGGTGAATTTGAAGCCATCCCGCAATTGGCTGCTTATCACCACAGCCTGTTGCCAGAGCCTGATTTTGAACAGGCCTATTTGTGGTATGCAATTGCTGTAGCCTTAAGCCTGCCAGAGGTAATCGACCGTCGCGATGATATGGAAGATGAGCTTGAGCCAGAGCAAATCGGCGCACTTCAGGAAGAAAGTACAGCCATCTTTAACCGGCTTTTAGCTGGTGAGCCGATCCGCCAACCACAGAGTGAGGCAGCAGATGAAAATTGATGTTCATTGGCTTGTTGACGGTATTATGAGTGTGGAAGCAGATACCCCAGAGCAAGCCGAACAGATGGTTGCTGAACAACTGACCACACTGATTGAAAATACAACTGAGCTGACCACGATATTCGGGGCTAAGGCTATTCAGGGCCGCGCGCTTCATCAAGACGATACCGTTGGTGACGATTGACCATTATTGAGCTGCCAGAAAAGAGGCGGCGGTTAGTTAAACCCACCGAGCAGTTCAGCAATGGTACGTTCCAATTCTTCATTGTCACGTTCGATATCCGCAATTTCCTGACGCAGTTCTTCAATTCTGTCCCTGCGCTTTTCCATTACATCGCGAATTTCATCAATAACCGTCTGCAAACGCACACTCAGGTCGGTTTCATCAGACATTACTGGCTCCTCTTTGTTTTGGGTCTGGTCATCACAGACCCGGAATTATACATCATCAACAGTTTTTGTTAATATAAGAACAAGTCTGGGCACGCCGTTACTGGCGAACCAAGAGATGTATTTTCACAAGGCTAAATCGTTTCATGAATAGGCGTCATGCAAAATCAGGACCGTTTTGGATAATCAAGCAAGTCCAGCTGACGATTTTCTGGCTGTTGGGGCTGAGCGTTCTGGTTGTGTTGACCAGTTTTTCATCAGCCCTGATAGCGGCTGAGGGCCAGACAGTCCCTTGTCAGGTGCGGCTGGAATTCTCTCGTGATGAGGCTGGCGGCCAGCTGGTCCGTTACCGGTTATTCCTGCAGATAAAAAACACCAGACCACAACCTGTCAGCACTGTTTCAGTATTATGGCTGGATGCGCAAAACACCATAATCGGGAATAGTGATGCGGATTGCCGGGCAAATGATCTGCCTCTTGACGTATCACAGACCGGGCAATGCAGCCGAACGGTACAGACCATCAGCAACCGCCTGATCCAATCCTTTGGCCAGTCGATCTGGACAGAAATTGTAAATTCTGAGCTGAAAACCTTTGATCGGATCAAATCTTGCAAGATTGAAGGCTATCGCTATGGGCGAGGATGACAGCAACAGCCCTCCGCCCTGTTATTTTTGACAAAATGCTGACGAGCATGGACGATGGAAAACGAACAGATTAAAACCCAGATTGAAAATGCGAAACGGGCATTTGTGGCAAGCAAAACCCGTGAACGTGACCCATCTGTTGACGACACTGACGTCCAACAAACCTATCTTCAGTCCGGACCTGAGCAGCAATCAGCTACGGCTGGTCACAACACCCACACTGACATGCTTGCGCAGGAACACATCATGGGACGTGTCCGCGAACTGATGAATGAGGCCGCACAGACCCGCAGAGGGCCAGCCGCTAAACCAGAGGCACAGCCAAAGCCGTTTTGGGCCCAAAACAAGGTTGATATTCCCCCTTCTGAACAATTTGGAAAGCGACAGAGAATGCATGATAAGGACGATAGCGCTACAGGTGACCAGCTGGCCACACCGGCACAGCCAGCCCCGCCCGAAATGAGGGTTCAGGCAGAGCCTGCAGCTGATCCTCTGACAGCAATTCGACAGGAAGTATTTAACAAGCTTGGCGATCCCGGAACAGCTTCAGAAGAGCTTCAGGCACTGACCGAACGGATAGACCAGCTGGAAGGCCGAGCTGAAAAACAGCAACAGGACCTTACGGCATTACTGAAACTGGTGCGTCAACTGGCAAACAGACAGGCAGAGCTGGAGCAGGACACAGCTGCGCCTCGGCGTCAGGGAGGCTTTTTGGGGCCGTTGGTTCTTGTGCTGTTTGTCATGGCGGCTGGAATTGCCGGATGGTTATTCTGGCTCAATCCAGATATGATGCTGGCGCTTTCAGCCTCAGTTCTGAATAACAGCTTTGATGCTGTTCTGGGTCTGATCGCCCGGTTTGGCTTAATCTGAGGAACAAGCATATAAATGGCAGATGCTGAGGACAATGACGATTTTGCACACCAGCAGAAACTGGCGCATCGGCGCGCTGCACGCGCACAGCTGAAATTAAGACTTCTGCTGAGTGGCCTGTTCGGCAGCGTGACCTTGTCCGTGCTGGCCCTGTTCGGCTATGGCATCATCTATCTGTCTGCCCCGGCTGAGCCTTCCGATCCTGAATTAGAGGCCCGGTTGGCGGCAACCAGTCATTTTGGCAGCAATGATGAACAGGATATGGACCTCATTGATGAGGCAGATGGAGAAGAATTTACCGAAGATGGTGAGGACGGCTTGCTGGCATTCAACAAGCCTGTGCATCGCTATTTTGCATTTCCAGCGCCGTTTATCTCTAACCTGCACAACAGCCGTAAGCTGATCACAATTGAGCTGGCGCTGGCAACAACCCAATCGCCTTTTGAAGCAGACAGCTTTATCGAAGATTTGCGCAAAATTGAACCTGTGTTGCGCTCACGTATTCTCAGCTTTCTGTCAACTCAGGACCCTGAAAAGCTGACCTCTCGTCAGGACAGAGAACGGCTGGCAGACGATATCCGTACAGAAATGAATGATGTTCTGAACAGAGACGAAGAGAGTGAAAATCCAGGCATCACAGAGGTTCATATCCTGAAGCTTGTGGTGGCCTGACCCCCTGCACTGCCCGGCTGTCCAGCTGGATGACAATTTTAATGTGCCCCTGCCATAGAAAACACCACTGATTCAAAAGCATCCAGCTCTTCTTGTGATAATTCAGGGCCTGACGGCATCGTCGTCAAGGGTTCGAATTCCGGGGATGGCACCGGTCCAGCCTGTAATTCGGGCGGAAAAATCCATTTCATTTCCAGACGCTTCTGACGCGTCAGCCGAAATTCAACTGAAATGCCGAGAGGCGCAAATAACACATTTACCTGACGCTGAAACCGGCCAAATTTCGGTATCATGATATGTTTGGGAAACACAATCGTCCGGGTAATCAGGCGCGGAGCTGACCGAGGCTCAGAGACAATAAACCCCTCACTGAAATCCAGTGACAATTGCCGGACGGATGGGGTGTCAATATGCGGGTTGTGCATTATGAGCGCGGTTCTCCTGCCTGATCGCAAACAATTACACCATATGAAGGGGGGACGTCAACGAAAAATAACAAGATATTGTCGTTTAACGCGATCTCTTTTTCGACTGTGAGGCGTGCTTTGACATCAGCCTGGCCAACAACAGACGTTCTTCATCCGCATCCAAATGAAGATGGCGGGTGAGCTTATCAATGCGTTCCTGCTCTTCATCTGAGATATGACCATCTGCCATAGCCTGTTTAATTTCATCTTCCAGAACAGATTGTTTTAGGGTCATCTGTTTTGAAAAGCCGGTTGCCACAATACCTGTCAATAAGGCCACCACACATACCCCCATCAGGGCAGTCATGGCCGCGACCGCCCGGCCTGCTGCACTGATAGGCACAACATCGCCATAACCAACCGTGGTCAGAGTGACAAATGACCACCACATCGATTCAGGAATAGACCCGAAATAATCTGGCTGCAGATCATGTTCAAACACATAAATTAATGTTGATGAGATCATTAATGCCAAAAACAGAAGATAGATTGTCGCCACGAAGGCTTGCCGCTCTCGCCTGACTGACGAGATCAAATCTTCAAGTGCAGACGTGTAATGTGAGAATTTGAATAATCTGGCAAGCCTGAGAATACGCAGCCAGCGCAAATCAATTGACCCAAACAGCAGCGGCAGCAGGCTCGGCAGGATAGCAACCAGATCAATGATACCGGTCGGGCTGAACATATAAGACAGCCGAGCTTTGAGAGGGGTTATCCCCCGCTCAGCAGCAGGGGCACCAACAGACCAGAAGCGCAGACTATATTCAATTGCAAACAAGGTGACCGAGACCGTCTCAATCCACCAGAACAGCCCTGCATAGGCCTGGCGCAGGCTTTCCACTGTCTCCAGTGACACGGCGATAACATTCACAAACACCAATACAGACAGACCAACATCAACCAGGCGGCTGGCTTTGTCTCCTTCTTCTGCTTTTTCAAGCAGCTGATATATTCTGTACTGGGCGTCTTTCATCTAGGTGACCTAAAAGACAAAAAGCTAGAAATTATCCTTCCGGCCGCGGATTTCAGCAAACACTGCACTATCGGTTGCGTCAGCCATGCCTAAATGGGCCCGCACGGCCTGATCAGATGCGCGCAGGAACGGGTTTGTGGCCAGCTCTTCACTCAACAAACTGGGTACGGTTGGCTGGTTATCTGCACGTAACGCCTCAACAGATTTGACGCGGTCAGCCAGCGCTGCATTATCTGGATCGATTGTCACTGCAAACCGCGCATTTGCTGCAGTATATTCATGGCTGGAATATAAAACAGTATCTGCGGGCAGGACCATCAATTTGCTTAAGCTGTCCCACATCATCTCTGCTGTACCTTCAAACACGCGCCCGCAGCCGAGCGCGAACAAGGTATCACCAGTAAAGCAGACAGATTGATCAGGCAGATAATAATTCAGCATATCCAGCGTATGACCAGGGGTGGCAATCGCCTCAACCGGGGTTCCTGCAAATGTCAGCTTGTCACCATCGACAAGGGTGTTTTCAATGGCCTCATGACCAGGCTTGTCACCGGCAGGCCCATAAACTGTTGCCCCTGTCTGCGCCGCGAGCATCGCCAGCCCTTCAGTATGGTCACCATGATGATGGGTCACCAAAATATGAGATAAAGTCCAGCCGGTCTGGTCCAGAGCAGCCAGATAGCTGTCCAGATCGCCCGCATCAATCGCGGCAGTCTGACCTGTCTGTGGATCATGCATCAAGACCCCATAATTATCAGAGCCGTATAAAAACTGATGAAACTGAAAAGTGGACATGGGCAACAAAACTCCTTGAGAGAAAAAATGACGGCACAGCTGTTCGGCAGATATGCCTAGTGTAAGCGAAAATCAACTCAGCTCACAAGTCGCAACAGACAGATGGTCCTGAACCTGTTTCAGGCTGTCCTGTCTGTTATAACTGGGCAGGTTGGCAAAGGCAGGGTCTGGCGGCACCCTGTCTGGTATTTGAATCACATTCGCCCCTGCTGCAAGCCCTGCGCGGACCCCGTTATTTGAATCTTCCAGGACAAGAACCTGCTCAGGCTGCAGCTCAAAACAAGAGATGACCTTGTGATAAATCTCAGGATGCGGTTTTGCCTGTGAGACCTGATCACCGCCAATAATCAACGTTAAAAAAGAGGCCAGCCCTGCCCGGCTCAGCTGGTCAACTGCCTTGTCTGTCCGGCTTGATGTCGCCACCGCAACAGGCACGCCCATTGCCGAAATATAGCTGACAAAAGCAACTGCCTCATCCTTAACAGGCACTTCATCTGCAAGGCTGTTATGATAGGTCTGTTTCCATAATTTATCGAAAGCGGCAGCCTCAATCTGTTGCGGCAGATGCGCATCCAGAACAGGTAAATGTGCAGGCCCGGACAGCCCTGTTAAGGCAGCAAACAAGCGGGCATCAAAATCCAGATGAAAAGCCGCGCTGGTTTGCCGAAAGCTATCCTCTGACAGGCGTTCTGTATCCAACAACAAACCATCCATATCGCAAATAACAAGATGGAGCGCAGGTGAAAAACGCGGATGGTGAAAATAAGCAGTCATGATGCGATTAACAAACACAACCCTATCGATGTCTGTCAAGCGGTGAATTTTGTTTGTTAAGCTGACTTGCTTTGGCCGGGGCTGTATGGGCATGATGAGGTCATGCTGAAAAAAGAGAACATCACCTATCTTGTTGTGCATTGTGCAGACACACCTGATGAAGTTGATCTGCAGGCCGCTGATATTCACAGCATGCATCTTGGATTTGGCTGGGATGGGGCTGGATATCATCATATCATCCGCAAAGATGGCGAAATTCAACCTGGCCGCCCACATTATTGGCAAGGGGCACATGTCTACGGGCAAAATGAAAACAGCCTGGGCATCTGTCTGATTGGGCGCAGCCAGTTCAGCCCGGCGCAGATGAACAGCCTGTCACGTCTGCTGCATCAGCTGAAATGCCAATATCCCGCTGCCGAAATTGTCGGTCACCGTGACATTCAGGACACCCACAAAACCTGTCCTAATTTTGACGTACGGTCCTGGTGGCAGAACGCGTGTTTGCTGGCGGGGCAAACCTGCTACATTCTGCCCTCCTTTACAGGCCTTTATGCAAGCCCGCCAGTCTTTGGCCAGACAGAGTCTGTACTGGATACCGAATTGCTGTCAGGCGAGGCTGTATCTGTTTCCAGCAAAACCACTGAGCAGGGGTTTGTGTGTGTCACCGCGCAGACAGACGGTTATCAGGGCTGGGTGCGGTTAGCCGATCTGGGCCACTGGTCTTCCTCGCTCACCCCTAACGCAACCATCTGCCAGCCCTTCAGCATGATCACCGCCGGACCAGATGTGAAATCCGCACATCTGAAGTCATTACCCTTTGGCGCAAGACTGACTGTCACAGGCCCTACAATATCCGGATTTGCACCTGTGTACAGCTTTGCTGATGACGGCATGCCCTTGACTGGCTATGTTGCGCGCCATCATTTGTTTGCTGATGATGATGCAGCGTACAATAAAGACTGGGTCAGCTGGGCAGAGGCCTTTATCGGTGCTCCTTATAAATGGGGCGGGCGCACCGCCTCTGGGCTTGATTGTTCAGCACTTATTCAGCTGAGCCTGTCTGCTTGTGGCATTCATGTGCCCCGCGATACAGGACCACAAAGACAGACCCTGGCCAGTGATGGCCTTGCTTGCGATCACGCTTTTGAGAACTGCAGCAGAGGTGATTTGATCTATTGGGATGGCCATGTGGCCATCTGTGTTGACGAAGACGCTATCATCCATGCGAATGCTTATCATCACAGCGTTGCGACTGAGCCACGCAATGAAGCCATAGAGCGGATCAGGCCCAGTGCCGGTTTGCCACTGGCCTACATACCCGCAGCAGCAATCACGAAGCGCTAGATACCGTCAGGCGTTTGCGCATTGCCCACAGAATCGCCAGAGACGGGATCACCATAAACGCCGTGATGATGAAAAACAGTCCCCAGTCGCCTTCCAGCCAGTCGACCAGCTCACCAGAAGACGAGGCCAGCAAGGTCCGCCCAAGCGTTCCGATTGACGCTAATAAAGCATATTGGGTCGCGGTATAATTCCGGTCAACCAGCAAAGAGATAAATGTCACAAAGGCAACTGTTGCAAACGCAGCTGCTAAATCATCCAAAATGACAGCCACCGCAAACAGCCATTCGACCTTACCTGCCCAGGCCAAGGCAGAAAACAGAATATTGGTCGCTGCCATTACAACCCCAGAAATAAGCAAAGCCCGAACCACGCCTGATTTCAGCGCAAAATATCCGCCCAGCAAGGTAAACACCACCGTAGTGATCCACCCCAAACCTTTGGAATAGAGGGCAATATCTGATTTTGAAAAGCCAACTTCCTTATAGAAAATGATCGACATCTTTCCCATGAAGGCTTCACCTATCTTGAACAGGAAAATGAAGCTGAGTATGGCAAGACCCATTTTCAGACCATTTTTCTGGAAAAAGCTCAGCAAAGGCATCAGCACGGTTGAGCCAATCCAACTGGCGGCCTGTGTGGCCAGATTATCGCCGCCCAATTTCTGTTGAAACGCGGCTTGAGCTTCTGCCTGCGCAAGACTGCGCTCTTTGGTCCCGGTCTCCGGGATCAACAACAGGCCGATATTACATAACACAACCAACGCACCCAGCAGGATAAACGTCATCTGCCAGTAATTCTCAAACCCCATCAGCTCTAGCTTGTCAGCAACCATCAGAGCAATCAGACCGCCAATTTTAAAGCCTGACCACCAGCCGATAACAGCAACAGATGCCCCGGCGGCCATTGCAGCTGTATCTGCTTTGTCAATCTGTTCAATCCGCAGGGCATCAATCGTGATATCTTGGGTGGCCGAACAGACAGCGATCAGCAAACCTGCCCCGATTACAAGTGTAATATTCACTGACGGTGCCAGCGTGGACCAGAATAACAGGCTGGCCAGGATCAGCACCTGCATCATTAAAATCCAGCTTTTTCGATGTCCCAGCCGGTCTGTCAAATAGGGCAGGCGCAACCTGTCTACCAAGGGAGCCCATAGAAAATTCACAGCATAAACAGCAAAAATAAGCCCCGCCCAGCCAACCGCAGATCGGGATAACCCATCTTCTTTCAGCCACAGGCTGAGGGAGCTGCCGATCAATACCCAGGGAAAGCCGCTCATCACGCCAAGCAGGAAAATGCGGCGCATACGCCTGTCCAGAAATAATGAAAAACTGGTGACCTTATTCATCTCCACACCCCCGTCTTGGCACTTTACCTTCTCACAGTCTACGTCAGGCAAAAGACTGCTGGCAAGATATCATGCTGTTCGCGTGGGCAGGCGCCAACATATCGCTGTACAGAAAAACAGAAAAACAGCAGAGGCAAGCAGGCATCCTGCAAGCCCGCCCGCACTGTAACATACGCCCGACAAAATTGTTCCGATGAGACGTCCAGCTGCATTGGCGGCATAATAAAAGCCGACATCCTCTGCCACTTTCTTGGAGCCTGCATAAGCCAGAATAAGATAGGAATGCAGAGACGAGTTGAGCGCAAACAAAATCGCGAACACAAACAAACCTGCTACCACACCTGTGACCGGCAGCAAGACAAAGTCAGCATTCTGCGCATCTGTCATTGCCCAGAGACCAAGGATAAAGGGGACCATTGCACAGAAAACTATAGCCAAGCGGGACGCCGGAATTTCTGCTTACAGATCGTCTGATCAGACGAGGAGCAACACTCTGCACACCCCCATAAAAGATCGTCCATATCGCTAGAAAGCTGCCCACCTACCAGAAATGCCATCCTGACTGGTATAAATAAATAGATATACCAACAACAAACCAGATATCACGCGCCCAGAAAAGAAACACACGCGCAGCGGCCAGAAGATTAACAGCAGATGATTTACTGAAAAATTCAGATATAGATGTCGATGCAGGCCTCTGGCCCAGACCCGCCGGCAGGGTGGCAAGACTGGCCAGCAGGACCCCGGCAAGTATCCATAAAGACAGGCTGAACCCTGCCACCGCCATGCCGAGGCTGCCAACAAAAAACCCCACTCCTTTTATCGCGTTCTTGGAACCAGTAAACCAGGCAACCCAATGGAACAGCTGGTCATTGGACCTCACACCTACAATCTTAATTGCCGCCTTGGATGCAGTTTTAGTGAGGTCTTTGGCAATGCCAGATATCCCTTGGGTTAAAACAACCCAAATAAAAGAGACAGCGGGCATCCAATGTGGCTGCAGAAAAGACAGTGACAGCAGGCCGATAATTTGCAAGCTGACCCCAGCCGCCAGCATCGTGCGCAGGCCGTAGCGGGTGGCCAGCCAACCACCAGCAAGGGTAGCGAAAATACCCGCCAGTTCATAAAACACAAACAAAAAGGCCAGCTGAAAAGGGGTATAACCTAACTGAAAGAAATGAAACAAGACCAGCAACCGCAGCGCGCCGTCAGACAGGGTAAAGCCCCAATAACAGGCCCCGACTTTCAGATAGTGTCGCCAGCCGGCATGTTCATCATGCAATCATCTATACACCCTTGCTGATTACATAACGGGCCAGATCAAGCATCCGGTTCGCATAACCCATTTCATTGTCATACCAGGCATAAATCTTAATCATGGTGCCATCAGTCACCAGAGTAGACGGCAGATCAACAATAGAAGAGCGTGTATCATTGACATAGTCTGAAGACACCAAAGGGCGGCTTTCCACACCCAGAATACCTGCCAATGGACCAGATAATGCCGCTTCACTTAAGCGGGCATTCACTGTATCCACATCTGTCGGCGTTTCCACTTCAAACACACAATCTGTCAGGCTGGAATTCAGCACCGGAATACGCACCGCATGCCCATTCAGCTTGCCTTGCAGGTCAGGATAAATCGCGGCAATTGCTTTTGCAGATCCTGTGCTGGTCGGCTGAATATTGGTCAATGCAGATCGCGCCCGCCGCAGATCAGAAACCGGGGCGTCAATCACCACATTAGAGGTTGTGGGATCATGGATGGTGGTCATCTGGCCATGGCGGATAGTGAAATGTTCATGAATGATCTTCACCACCGGGGCCAGACAATTGGTGGTGCAGGACGCAGCGGTCAGCAGCTTATGAAGCGCCGGATCATAGCTGTCCTCATTCACCCCCATCACCACATTCAGCACATTATCAGTCATGACCGGGGCTGAGATGATGACTTTTTTCACGCCCTGATCAAAATAGGGCTGCGCAAGCTCTTCACTGCGGAATTTACCCGTACAGTCCAACACCACTTCTGCACCAGATCCTACCCAGTCCGTAGCGGCCAAATCGCGGTTCCGGCTGACCGGAATGCGTGTCCCGTTGATCGTGATAGAAGCATCATCTGACGATATATCTGCCTGCCACCTGCCGTGAACGGAATCAAACTCCAGCAGATGGGCCAGTACAGCCGGTTCAGCCAAATCATTAATATGGACAACAGCCACATCTAGCTGTTGTTGTGGATCAAGACGGTCGCGGCTTACCCCGCCGAATGCCGACCGCACAACCATGCGACCAATCCGCCCTAACCCGTTCAGTGCAACTTTTTTTGTCATCGAAATATCCCCGTACTACGTCACGTTCTGTCCATGATAAGCGCTCAAGGTTTTTCTTCTTCTGTATCCCCTGGCTTTCGCAAAAATACAAATGACGATTTTGTGACAGATTTTGACAGCGCGCCTTTCCTTAAGGCAAAATAGTAATCAGAACATACTATATGCACAAGAAAAACACGGCTAATGACATTTTTTGAGCAGATTCGTATCACCAAAACAGTATCTGGATATCAGTTAGCCGCTGATCAGCTCATCTTTCCTTGTGTTATCGGCCGATCAGGGATGGTTTCTGCAGATCAGAAAACAGAAGGGGACGGGGCCACACCCATCGGCGACTGGCCCGTGCGCGGCCTGTATTACCGGCCTGACAGAATAGCCGAAGATCAGATAAAACAGATCAGCCAGCTGCCCTGCAGGCCGATCACCTCCCAGATGGGCTGGGTCGATGCCCCGGCGAGCGCTGTTTATAACCAGCCTGTTATTTTGCCATGCACAGACAGACATGAAAAGCTTTGGCGTCAAGATGGGTTATATGATCTGATCCTGCCTTTGGGATATAATGACGGACCAATCCGGCCAGCAGCAGGAAGTGCCATCTTTCTGCATTGTGCTGAGCCGGACACAACAGCAACAGAAGGATGTGTTGCTTTGGCAAAGGCTGACCTGTTGGCCCTGTTGCCAGGGCTGGCCCCCACAAGCTATCTGACGATTTATTCTTAACGATTTATGAACAAACACATCAATTTAACCGTCAAAACCGGTTTTTGATTTTTTGCATCTCTTAATTGTTTTGCGGTGTAATAAAAACGACTTATTGTATTAATTTTTTATTAACAGGATGTTGCGTATGTCTGGTGTCAGTCTTCCTCCTTTTGAGCTCAGCCTCAACAAATTTTTTTTCAAGACAAGCTGAGGCAACCAATAACAGCGAGCAGGCGTTCAGCCCCCCTGTTAAGCACAGAGCAGATCAGCTTGTTATTATCGCTGCTCGCCATCGGCGTGTATCAGAAAGCCGGGGCACAAGACACAGACGCAGAACTAATCATTACAACACTGAATAATTTTGGTGAGGTCACCCAGCTGATCTTAAGCGACGGCAAGCTGTATATTCTGACCGCCGGGTGTGAGCTGCAATTTGTGCGTATCGGCACGCCAGCAGATCTGGCCGCGATTAATGCGCTTTCGCCTTTGTCTCTGCCTGAAGCTGGGCTGGATATATTTCTGATCTCAGTTGCGGATATGGCCGGGGCAGATGTGTCCTCATTTTGTCTGAACAGTGACCCGGTGTCTGAATTTGTTGATAAGATCAGATATCAGGATGAAGGCGCGGACACCCTGACCGGCGGGTTTGGTGATGACACCATCTATGGCGGTGCAGGTGCAGATTTACTGACCGGCGGCACAGGCGATGATAAATTTGAACTTGAACTGGCTGATGGGGCCCGGGCCGCAGATATCATCACTGATTTTACCACCAATGATAAGATCACCATCACCAATCCGGATCAGGCAAACAGGCCGGCTATCGCGAATTACGGCAGCCTGAAAGACCTGCTGGATGCAGTCAGCCTGCGCCTGGAGACAGATACCACAGACACCTATGATCTGAACATCATTTATAATTCAGGACAGCGGGGCGCAACTGATGAGGTGGTGTTGGTGCTGGATGAGTTTCTGGCCACAAATGATCTGAGCGATCTGACCCTGACCTAGATTGACCTGATTTAGGGGTTGCAATCTGCGGCCAGCATCGCCTGAATGTCAGCATGGCGAGCTTCAAGCTTGGCATTGCGCGGCTTCATTTCAGCCATCAGCCCGTTTTTCACCTTGCCCAGCAACACCATAATCTGTGTTGAAATCAGGTTCAGGCAGATTTTCTGCGCGGTTCCGGCCTTCAGCCGTGTTGACCCGGCCAGCGCCTCTGCCCCGGTGGCAAGACAGATCGGATACTCAGCCTCATCAAGCAAGGGCGCGCCGGAATTATTACTGATCCCAATCGTCAGGCAACCTGCTGCCCGCGCCGCCCGCAAAACAGCTATTGTAAACGGCGTTTTACCGCTTGCCGCCAATCCGATCACACAATCATCTGGCCCTGGCTGAAGCGCGGCGACAGCCTGCTGCGCAGCAACTTCGTCATCTTCAGCATATTCAACCGGCTGCAGCAAAGCCGCCATGCCGCCAGCGATAAGAAAATCTGTGCGGCTGTCCGGCCAGTCAAAAGTCGGCAGTAATTCTGTGCCATCCTGCACGCCGATACGCGCTGATGTGCCTGCCCCTGCATAAATCAGGCGGCCAGTCTGGCTGGCGGCAAGACGGGTATACAGCGCGGTAACGGCCTGTTCGATTTGCGGCATTGCAGCGCGCACCGCATTAACAGCCTCTGCCTGGCTGTCCAGCATCACAATCAACGCGTCTGCTGTGTTCAGGCTGTCCAGCCATTTATCTGCCGAAAGACGGCTTTCAGTTGTGTGGTCTGTCATGACGCCCAGTGTAGGCGGAACAGGGCAAACTTGTAAGAGGCAAAGTTATGCATTACCACAACAATATGACCCAGACGACCGCCATTGCAGAATTGATTCCGATCATCGGACTGATGTCTGGCACAAGCGCAGACGGCATTGATGGCTGTGTTATGCTGACAGACGGGCAAAGCGTCACCCGCACCGGCATTAACCTGTGCCAGCCCTACCGGCCTGAAGTGGCCAGAGCGGTTCTGGCTGCCCGTGATGATCCGGCCGGATATCTGAGCGACCCGCAGCGGCGACAGGCCTTAACTACCGCAGTTACAGATGATCATATACAGATCGTGCACCAGCTGGTTCACACCGCTGCTGCTGCGGATTTGCCTCCTGTTCAGCTGATCGGTTTTCACGGGCAGACTGTTTATCACAACCCGTCGGCCGGGCGTACCATTCAGCTGGGTGACGGCCAACAGATGGCCCGCGAAACTGGCCTGCCGGTAATTTATGATTTCAGACATGCAGATATGGAGGCAGGCGGACAGGGCGCCCCGCTGGCCCCTGTCTATCACCAGATATTATTGCGTCAGGCCAGATTGGCTGAACCGGCAGGGTTTCTGAATCTCGGCGGCGTTGCTAATCTTACCGTCTGTTCAGGCAATGATTTGCTGGGATTTGACACCGGTCCGGCAAACGGGCTGATGGATGCCGTCTGTCAGCAACAGCTTGGCCTTGCATTTGATAAAGACGGCGCGTTGGCCGCGGCTGGCACCCCCTGCCCGCCCTTTATTCAGGCGGTGTTGGCTGACCCATGGTTTCGCCTGTCCGGCCCGCGCTCATTGGACTGGGCCCAATTTAGGTCCTATCTGCACAACCCTGACTTTATCGCTTTGCCTGTTGAAGACAAGCTGGCCAGCCTGGCGGCTGTGACTGCCCAGAGCTTGGCAGATGCCCTTGCCCGCCTTCCTTTCAGCGTGAACACCCTGATCATTGCTGGCGGCGGGGTGCATAACAAGACCCTGATGACGCTGATCGAAACCCATCTGCCCGCTGATACATTTATCAAAACAGCAGAGCAGATTAACGCCTCTTCAGATATGATCGAAGCTGAACTGATCGCCCTTCTGGCCGCCCGTCATAATGCAGGGCTTGTTTCTACCTGGCCGCAAACCACAAACACATCTGCCCCGCAGATTGCCGGCGTGCGGGCTGAGCCTTTATAAATAAGCATCTGACCCAGGCACATAAAACGGCCGGTAGGGCGGTGCAGGCGGCAACAGTGCGCGGATATCAGCAAACGGAAAACGGGCAGCTGTCCGGTAGGCTTCAGCATAATGCCCGTCCGGCGCGTTACATTGTGCTGCTCGAAACCGATTTAATAAGGCCGCACCATTAGCAAACCGCTCTGGAACCTGGCTTTCATGAGCCAGAATGGCCGCTTGTTTATCTGCCTGCCAGGCCGTGATATCCACATACAATTCAGGCTGAAATCCGACCCCCATCAATGTATCTGCATAGATAACTGGACAGCTGAATCCCGCCAGCTCTGTGACCCAGGACGACAATGCGCGGTGATCTGTATGATAATCAGCCGGATCATGTGTGATGACCATATCCGGGGCAATCTTGCCCATATGATCAGCAATCACTTCACGCCCGTTTATCGCTGTTGACAAAGCGCCGTCTGGCAACCCCAGCAAAACAGGCACACCAAGCACGGTCAGAGCTGTTCTGGTCTCATCGGCGCGCCTTACGGCAAGGCGGTCATCGCGTCCGGCAACTGTGCCTGCTGCCCCGTCAGTTGCTACCGCCAGATGAAGCTCGTCGCCGCGGGACTTGCATGCCGCAAGCAGACCATAACAGAATATTTCCAGATCATCCGGGTGCGCCCCAATTGCAAGAATACGCATCTGCAGCCCTCTTTTGTTTTTTCTCGCCAGCACGGGCTGACCGCTTCATAATGCCTGACAGAACAAGCAAGAGCAATCAGGCATCCCATCCATGCTGGATAAGATACATCGCGGCTATATCGAAGGCTATTACGGCAAATTATTGTCTTTTGCGGACAGGCATAAGCTGCTCGCTTGCCTGCAAGGGCTGTCCATGGACAGCTATCTGTACGCACCCAAAGATGATCTCTGCCACCGGTTTGACTGGCGCCGCCCTTATCCTGAGGGCTGGTGTGCTGATTTCGCCGCCTTTTGTGTAGATGCAAAAGCACGCCAAATTTATGTTTTGGCCGGAATTGCCCCCGGGCTTGATTTCAATTTTGCAGAAGATGAGGCTGATTTTGCTGCCCTGCTGACCAAGGCGCGTCAGATGCAGGCCGCGGGCGCTGATGCGCTTGTGCTGATGTTTGATGATATCAGTGATGATGTGTCTGTATTTGCCGAAGCAGGCTTATCTGAAGGGATTGCCCATGCCCGGCTGGTGAACAGGCTGCACACAGAAACCGGGTGTCCGCTTCTTTTGGTTCCGCGCTTATATGCTGACGAAATAGACGGAGACCACGCTGCTTATACTGCTGATCTGAATCACAATTTGGCTGACGATGTCAGCATATTCACCTGTGGGCAGACCATTGTGGCCAGAACCATAAGCCTGCCGGACAAGGCAGGTACCCTTGCGCGTCAGTTGCGCCACCGGACAGTCATCTGGGATAATTTATATTGTAATGATTACTGTCCGCGCCGGCTGTTCACCGGTCCATGGACGGGACGAAATGCGGCTGATCCTGTTCTGCTGAACGGAACCGGCCTTCCGGAAACAGATAAATTATTGTTAGGGCTGATGGCTGGACAGGACCGGCTAAAGCTGTTCGCAGCAGCAGGCATACCAGAAGCGTTTTCTGGGGTAGAACACTGTTTCTGGCATCCTGTATTTTCACATCAAAGCGTGCCAGCCTATCAGCATGATACTGACGCGATGCTGGCAGCCCTTGATCATCTTTTATGGAAATGGAAAAGCCCTTTGGCCCGTGAATGGTATCCTTATCTGTTTGGGCTGAAAGGTGATCTGCTGCTGGCCAGAGGCGAGATGACAGAAGAACGGATTGCCAAAACGCAGACACCTGTTCTTGCCAGCCACCTCAATGCCGCACAACAGACGGGCACACCAAAATGACCAGCGGCAACCAGGTAAGTATTTTTGATGGCCATAATGATTTGGCCTACCAGCTGTGGCGGCGGGGGGATACAGAAGCTTCAGCCTTCTTAAACACAGATGAGGACAAGCTGCACATTACCTGTAAACAGGCCAAGACAGGGGGCCTGGCTGCTGGCTTGTTTGCGCTGTTTGTACCGCAACAAGGCGAAAGCCTGGAGGCGACAGCTGTAATTGATCAAACCTATGCATTCACAGTTGCCCTTCAGATGGTAGACACGTTGCAGGAGCTGGCCAATTCACACCCAGACAAATTCAGATTATGCACCACTGCTGCCAGCATCGATAAAGCAGTTGATGATGGCGCGCTGGCCGCCCTTCTTCACCTGGAAGGTGCAGAACCTGTCGGGGCCGATTTAGACAGATTAGCAGAATTTTATCAGCGCGGCGTGCGGTCTGTCGGCCCGCTCTGGTCTCGCCGCAACCAATTTGGATTTGGCGTGCCGTTCAGCTTTCCCGGCCATCCTGACCAGGGGCCGGGCCTGACAGACAGGGGCAAAGCTTTGGTTCAGGCCTGCGATGAGATGAATATCTTATTGGATGTCTCTCATCTGAATGAGGCCGGATTCTGGGATATTGCCAAGCTGTCCAACTATCCTTTGATTGCCAGCCATTCAAATGCTTATGCGCTATGTCCCTCACCGCGTAATCTGACTGACAAACAGCTGGGGGCCATTGCTGCCTCAGGGGGGCTGGTTGGGGCCTGTTTTGCAACGGCTTACCTGCGTCATGATGGCCAGAAAAACCCAGATACAGATATAGAGCTGATCATCCGCCAGCTAGACTATCTGATCAGTAAGCTGGGTGAAAATCATGTGGGGCTGGGGTCTGATTTTGACGGGGCAGTGCTGCCCTACTATCTTGCAAATTGTGCCTGTCTGCCCCGCTTGATAGAAGCGATGCATTCCTATGGGTTTGGTGCAGACTTAATCCAGAAATTATGCTGGCAGAATTGGCGCCGCCAGATGAACAGGCTTTAGACGATCATCTGCGGCAGGATTTTCATCTCAAACCCCGCAGCCTGCAAACCATTTTTTATATGGCGTGCTGTAGCAAGAGCAGCAGGACCATCCCCATGCACACACACAGACTGAGCTGCCGCTGTTAAGACGCCCCCATCAACAGTTTTGATCACGCCGTCGCCAAACATGCGCAAACAATGCTCCAGGCTATCTTTAGGGTCATGGATCATCGCATCCGGACGGCTGCGCGGCACAAGCTGGCCATCTGGCATATAGGCGCGGTCAGCAAATACTTCGGCTGCCACCTTAAGGCCAGCTTTCTCGGCTTCGCTCAGCAATTCGCTCAATACCGGGGCCAACATAATGATATCTGGGTCAACTGCTTTGACAGCTCTGACAATCGCCGCTGAAAGTCCTGCGTCAGCACAGGCCATATTATTAATCGCGCCATGGGGTTTGATATGCGTCACGGCCACTTTCTCTGCTGCCGCCACACCAAGGCTGGCACCTAGCTGATAGGCGATAAGCCTCTCAACCTCTGCATCAGACAAATTCATCTGCCGGCGGCCAAACCCGTGCAAATCATAAAAACCCGGATGTGCCCCAATGGATACCCCTTGCTGGTGGGCTTTTTTCATCACTTCACCCATGATGTGGTAATCGCCAGCATGAAAGCCGCAAGCGATATTGGCAGAGCTTATAATGTGCAACAGCCCATCATCATCTCCCATCCGCCACGGGCCATAACCTTCAGCCATATCCGCATTCAGATTAAAATCTGTCATCTTCTCTGTGCCTTATTCTTCACTGCTTGGGCATATCAGCTCTTGTCGAGTTTGGTTTCCCCTTTATTATCAAACGTGATGAACAGGTGACCAGTCAAGCGTCTGGGCAGATCTGAAACGATAGGGAATAGGGGATGAATATGCGCCAGCCTGTCTGGTTTGCCTGTGGCGACACAGGGCTATTGCTTGATTTTTCAGGTTACGGCCCGTCTTTTGGCCTGCCGCCGCTTGCAACCGACGTGAGGGCCCAACTGACCCGCAATGCACGGCTGCTGGGCCAGATGGTCAGGCAACATGTGAATGAAAATACGATCTGTGGCATCACCGATATCGTCCCTGGCCTGTGCAGTATATTGTTCCATTATGACCCCCTGCTCACTTCAGCAGCTGACATTAAGGCAATGGTCTCACTGTTTCTTGACCGGCTGGATGAAGCTGCAGATACCCCGGCACAATTATGGCGACTGCCGGTTTGTTATGGCGGCGCGTTTGGCCCTGATCTTGACGAGATCGCAAAGCGGACCAAACTGACCCCTGATGAGGTCATCACCCGCCATACAGCGTCAGTTCTGGAAGTTGCCATTATGGGGTTTCTGCCTGGATTAGGATATATGACAGGGGTGGATAACGCCTTATATTTGCCGCGCCGCAGTGACCCCCGCACATTTGTTGCCCAAGGGTCAGTCGGCATCGCCATGGATCAGACTGTGATTTACCCGCTTGACTCACCAGGCGGGTGGAACCTGATCGGTCGCATGCCCATCCCCCTTTTTGATCAGAGAAGGGCGCAGCCCATCTTGCTTACCGCAGGAGATAAGGTTTGTTTTCATGCCGTCAGTGAAAATGAATTCAGCGCATTGGAGGCCGCCTGTGCAGATGGTCATCTGCCGATTTGCCCGACAATGTCAGAGGAGGCCAGCTGATGGCCTGTCTAACCTTAATCACTGCCGGCCCATATACCAGCATTCAAGATAAAGGGCGTACCGGCTTTCAGGCCTTAGGTGTACCAGAAGGCGGGGCCGTTGACCCGGACGCCCGAATCAGTGCGAACTGGCTGGTAGGCCAGCCAGCAGATGCCGCCGGATTAGAAATATTCATAGGCGGTTTGTCCTTTCATACAGACACTGCCCTTGCTGTGGCTCTAGCTGGAAGCCTGTCAGACAGTCTTCAGATTACTTCAGTCTCTGGGCAGACCAGAAATGAGGCCGTCGGACAAACAGTTTATCTTCAGGCCGGAGACCACGTCACTATCCCGCCTCTGCGCTGCAGTAATCTTGTGTTTCTGGCTGTCTCTGCCCGGTTTGACCTGGCCCCTGTTTTTGGATCTGTGGGTATTTCAGCAAATGCGAAAATCGGCGGACTGAATGGTGACATGCTGAAAACAGGAGATAAGCTGGCCTTGACAGAGATAAAGACCACTCCTGCTGAGCGGCAACTGCCCTCTAGCCTTGCTGATATATTCACACCAGAAGAGGTTTTTCGTATTGTTCTGGGGCCGCAGGATTTTTGTTTCGATTCAGGCCAGATTGATAAGCTGGTCTCGACAGGCTGGACCCTGACCACAAGAATGAACCGGATGGGCCTGCGCCTGTCTGGTCCGGCTTTGCACCATAAAATCTCTGCCGATATTCTGTCAGATGGCATTGTCAAAGGCGCGATCCAGGTTCCCGGCGATGGCCAGCCCATCATTCTGATGGCAGATCATCAGACCACTGGCGGCTATACCAAAATTGCCACCGTCATTTCAGCTGATCTGGCCAAGCTGACCCGCCTGCACCCTCACCGGACGGTCAGATTTACCGTTGTCAGTCAGGAAGAGGCAGAGCAGATTGCAAATGCCAAAGCCCGCCTGCTGCGCAAAAATCTGGCAGATTGAGCTGCATTGTAATCTGGACAAATTCTTTCAATCGCTCAATCATGAGGTTATCAGATCACACAGCAATCAAAATGACAGGGCAACAGAATAAGAGATGGAAGCAGATTATGTGATTGTTGGGGGCGGATCGGCAGGATGCGTTCTGGCCGCCCGCTTAAGTGAAAACCCAGATCATCATGTTATCCTGATTGAAGCAGGTGGCAATGATATCAACCCGCTTCTTCATGTTCCTGCAGGTTACATCAAAACAATGTTCAATCCGGCGATGAACTGGATGTTTAAAAATGAGCCCACCGCAGGCGTGCATGGCCGCCGCATTGACATGCCTAGAGGAAAAGTTCTGGGGGGATCATCTGCGATTAACGCGATGTTATATGTGCGCGGACAGGCCGCAGACTATAATTTGTGGGCGCAGCGGGGAAACCCAGGCTGGTCTTACGAAGATGTGTTGCCCTATTTTAAAAAGGCAGAACATGCTGATGCCAATGACAGCTCTGTATGGCGCGGGTCAGATGCAGCCTTATCACCAGAATATCACGGCACAGGCGGCCCCCTGAATGTTTCTGATGTAAGATCCACTTATCCGATTTTAGACCAGTTTGCAGATGCCGCAGAACAATGTGGCTTTCCCCGTAACACAGATTTTAATGGCCCCTCACAAGAAGGCTTTGGTTATTATCAGGTTACGCAGAAAGGCGGCCTGCGATTTTCCGCCAAAAAAGCCTATATCAGCCCTGTCCGGCAGCGGAAAAACCTGACCATCATCACTCATGGTCATGTAACAAAACTGCGCTTTGCAGAGACTGGCAAACGGCTCTGTGGTGTTCTGTGCCGACGCGGCGGGCAAGACGTTGCGATCACAGCGCGACGGGAGGTCATTTTATCAGCCGGGGCCATACAATCACCGCAAATTCTGGAATTGTCCGGAATTGGCCGACCTGATCTTCTGCAGCAACATGGTATTTCCATTCGGCATGAGCTGGCTGGTGTAGGCGAGAATTTTTCAGATCATTACATCTCCCGATTATCCTGGCGGCTAAAGCGGAATGTCTCTTTGAATAACCGGGCCCATGGCCTGCGGCTGGCAGCGGAAGTCGGACGTTATCTTCTAACGCGGCGCGGGCTTCTGTCTTTGCCAGCAGGCGTGTTAGGCGGGTTTGTGAAATCTGATCCGGCATTAAGTGAGCCTGATATACAATATCATATTGCCCATGCCAGCTTTGAAAATCCTGCAAAACGCCAGTTCCATAATTTTCCCGGTTTTACTATTGGACCATGCCAGCTGAGGCCGGAATCAAAAGGCTATGTTCATATAACTTCTGCTGACCCGTTTGCGGCTCCTGCCATCCAGCCTAATTACCTCGATGCAGAACAGGACCAACAGGTCCATATTGCTGGCATGCGGATTGCCCGCACGATTATGAACAGCCCGTTAATGAGAGATGAAATTGTTGAGGAAACAAAACCCGGAGCAGAGCTAGACAGTGATGATGCTTTGCTGGACTACGCCCGCCAAACAGGGGTGACGCTCTATCATCCGGTATCGACCTGCCGGATGGGACCAGATCCGAATCGCGGTGATGTGGTTGATGCCAGATTGCGCGTTCATGGGGTAGAGGGCGTGCGGGTGGTTGACGCCTCTATCATGCCGGAACTGGTGTCTGGAAATACCAATGCCCCCACTATAATGATAGCGGAAAAAGCTGCTGACCTGATTAAGCAGGATGCCTGATATGCCCAATCTAGAACAATTTGCAACAGGCCACTTAACCAGCACCGAAACAACAATTGCCTACCGTACAGGCGGAACTGGCCCTGCTTTACTGTTATTGCATGGCTATCCGCAAACCCAGTTTATGTGGCATCTGGTTGCCGACAGGCTGGCTGAACATTTCACTGTTGTCCTGGCGGATTTGCGCGGCTATGGCGACAGCGGCAAACCGCAAACAGATGCCACCCACAGCCCCTATTCAAAACGGGCAATGGCCGCAGATATGGCCCAGCTGATGACTGGCCTTGGTCATCAGACATTTTTTGTAATGGGTCATGACAGGGGCGGACGGGTCGCCCACAGGCTGGCCCGCGATCACTCTGAACGTGTGACCAAATTGGCAGTTCTGGATATTGCCCCGACTGCGAATATGTACCAAACTGCAGATATGAAATTTGCAAAGGCCTACTATCACTGGTTCTTTCTCATTCAACCCTATCCGTTGCCTGAAACCCTGATTGGTGCCGATCCAGAATTTTATTTACGTCAGAAAATTGGCACTTGGGGCAAATCAGGAGATGTCCACACAGATGAGGCGATGGCAGATTACTTGCGCTGTTTTTCGAATCCGGCCACCATCCACGCCTCTTGTGAAGATTACCGTGCTGCTGCCAGCATTGACCTTATCCATGATGCAGAAGATACAGATCGCAAGCTGGATATCCCGTTATTTGCGATCAGCGGTGCGGCCAGCTTTGTGTCTTCCCGTTACGATCTGGCCGCTGAATGGGAGCACGGCTTCACCAGCGTGCAAACTGCCCAGGTTCCTGGCGGCCATTTTCTGCCCGAAGAAAGCCCGGATGAACTGCTTGAGCTGGTTATTCCGTTTTTCACCACAACGCCGTGAATAAAGAGGCAGACTTGAAAGGCACCGAAAACAGGGCTATGTCTTTACCCTGTCTGTTGCACAGCCTCATTGTGCAGTCTCAAAAATATTTACTGAACAAGGACCGAAAATCCATGCGAAATCTGCAGCTTCCTGGTCGTTCTCCTGTGCTTGCCCCGAACGGGATGGTCGGCACATCACAACCGCTTTCAACTGCCGCCGGCCTGGAGGTCCTTCAAAATGGGGGTAATGCACTTGATGCAGCGCTGGCGGCTGTAGCCGTGCAGTGTGTTGTCGAACCGGCTTCTACCGGTATTGGCGGAGATTGTTTTTGCCTCTATGCTCCGGCTGATTCAGATGAGGTGATTGCCATAAACGGATCGGGGCGCGCGCCTCTGAACCTTGATGCACAATGGCTTTTGAATCAGGGCATAGACAGCATCCCTCAGCAATCTGCGCATGCGGTTACCGTTCCCACAGCCGTAGATGCCTGGGTGCAGCTGAGCCGTGACCATGGCCGCTTACCGCTTGACCAGCTGCTGGCACCGGCGATCGGCTATGCACAAGACGGCTTTCCAGTAGGCCAGCGTTCAGCCTTTGATTTCTCTGGTTGCCTTGAGCTGCTGACAGGGGATGAGGATGCCGGCAATGTATTTTTGAAGGACGGCCGCACCTATCAGATGGGAGAGGTGTTAAAGCAACCTGCATTGGCTAAAACGCTTACCGCCATTGCCGAGCATGGCCGTGACGGGTTTTACAAAGGCTGGGTCGCTGAGGATATGCTGGAGAAGCTGACTGCGCTTGGTGGACGGCATACTCAGGCTGATCTTGATGCTGCGCTGGCTACCTATGTAACACCGATCAAAAGCCAGTTCAGAGGCTATGATGTCTGGGAATGCCCGCCTAACGGGCAAGGTATGATTGCGCTGTTATTGCTGAATATTATGGCGGGAATTGATAATTTTGGCGATCATCCGATCACGGTTGAGCGCATGCATCATGAAATTGAAGCTGGCCGCCTGGCCTATCGTGATCGGTCTTTGTATCTGGCTGACCCGGACTTTTGTGATGTGCCTGTGGACGGGCTGCTTAATCCTGACTATGCCGCACAGCTTCGCAGGCTGATTAATCCCGAAACGGCCATGACAGACTTGCCAGAAACCACCCTGCCGAAACATAAAAGTACAGTTTACATCACTGTAGTTGATAAAGACCGGAATGCCTGCAGCTTTATCAATACGGTTTACCATACATTTGGAGCTGGCCTGCTTGCACCGCAGTCTGGTGTGCTGTTTCAATGCCGCGGACAAGGCTTTGTTGTTCAGCCTGGCCACCCAAATTGTATCGAACCTGGCAAAAGACCACTGCATACAATTATCCCTGGCATGCTGAAAAAAGACGGTAAAACCGTGATGCCGTTCGGGGTTATGGGCGGTGAATATCAAGCCTTTGGCCATATGCAGCTGCTGACACGCATGCTGGATTACGGTTTGGATATTCAGCAGGCCCAAGATTATCCGCGTTTCTTCCCCGATCCATTTTCGGATGTGGTGGATGTTGAAGATGGCGTACCTGAGGAGATTTGTGAGGCGTTGCGCGCAAAAGGTCATAACATCCGGCGGGCGAAAATCCCGGTCGGCGGGTCGCAGGCCATCTGGATTGATGAACAGACTGGCATGCTCATCGCGGGATCTGATCCGCGCAAAGATGGTATGGCCGCAGGCTATTAACCTGACCAGCTTAGGCTTTTGCGGTCAGTTATGCTGACCGTTTGGCTGTTTTGTGTAATGTCAAATTCTGCTGACAGCTGACCGTTCTGCGGGCATAGTTAGAGGGTGGATTTGAACAGGAGCAAAAAGTCATGGCGGACAAACCGGCCTATATTCTGGTGGATGTTGATATTCACAATCCGGAAATTTATGAAGACTATAAACAGAAAGTCGTCCCGATTGTCACCGCGTTTCGGGGTGAATATATTGCCCGTGGCGGGACGCTGGATGTTATTCAGGATGAATTGTGGCATCCCACCCGGCTTGTATTGTTAAAATTTCCATCTGTGGCTCAGGCTAAAGCCTTTGTGAACAGCCCTGAGTATGCCCCTGTCAAACAGATGCGGCTGGATAATTCATCAGGCACATTAGTTATTATTGAAGGCTGTTAAGAGCAGAGCCAATGTCTATTCCGCCTCTTTTTGAGCATAAATTAACGCTCCCGCTTATTGCTGCGCCGATGTTTCTGGCCTCAGGTCCTGAACTGGTTACGGCTTGCTGCAAAGCGGGAATTGTGGGTACATTTCCGGCAAAAAACCAACGCACCGCAGACGGGCTGGAAGCCTGGCTTCACCACATCACCACTGATTTATCAAAATATGAAGATGAGACAGGCCAGCCCGCCGCCCCTTTTGGGGTCAACCTGATCGTTCATAAATCAAATGATGTCCTGGCCGACGAGCTGGCCTTATGCAAAAAATACAATGTGCCTTTGATCATTACCTCTCTTGGCGCGGTAAGCGATCTGGTCAGACAAATTCATGATTATGGCGGGCTGGTTTTCCATGATGTGATCAATTTGCGGCATGCTGAAAAAGCCGCTTCAGCAGGTGTGGACGGCCTGATCGCGGTCTGTGCGGGCGCAGGCGGACATACTGGCCAGGCCAGCCCTTTTGGTCTGATTAATGAGATCAAAGCCAGTTTTGACGGCACTGTTCTGCTGTCAGGGTCTTTAAGCACTGGCGCGGATATTGCGGCGGCGCAGATGATCGGGGCTGATTTGGCGTATATGGGCACCCGCTTTATCACCACCAAGGAATGCCAGTCTCCTGAAGCCTATAAAACGATGATCGTTCAGGCGGCGGCAAGTGATATTATGCTGACTGACGCAATAACAGGTGTGAACGCGAATTTTATCAAACAGAGCCTCAGCCAGGCCGGTTATGATCCCGACAACCTATCTGCACATGGTGAGGTCGATATCAACAAAGAGCTGGCAGAAGCGCTTGACCCCAGCCAGAACAGCGCCAAGCCGTGGCGCGATCTATGGTCAGCTGGCCATGGTGTTGGGTCAATATCTGACATACCATCGGTGGCTGAGCTTGTTGCCCGTCTGCGTGAGGATTACACCGCTGCAATAACCGCACAGACAGAGCGGGCCAGACGCTATCTTTAGGCATAAAGCGGGATGAGGCAAAAGAGATGATCGGACCTGATACCCTTTTCGCCCCCTCCGTGCTGAGCCAAATATCCAGCAAAACAGGTGATGACGGGCCAGCAACCTGGCCGCTGGCTGACAGCTTTAACATTGCCGATATGTGCTGCGACAGATGGGCAAAGGCCCAGCCGGACAGGTTGGCTCTTATAGAGGCTAAAGACAATCAAGAGGCCAAATACTGGTCTTATGCAGAGCTGTTCAGAGCGGCTAATCAGCTGGCGCATTACCTGCGTGAACAGAATATCGCCGAAGGTGATCGTGTTGCGGTGTTGCTACCACAAGGCCCTGAGGTGCTGATTGCCCATTTTGCCGCTTACAGGATTGGGGCGATTTTACTGCCGCTTTTTACCCTGTTCGGACCAGATGCCCTGCAGTACAGATTATCTGACAGTGGTGCAAAGCTGGTCATCACAGATACAGACAGCCTTGAAAAAATAGCCCAGATAAGCACCAGTTTGCCAAGCCTGTTTCAGGTTCTGGTCTGTGGGCAGCCAGAAGACCAGCCAATAACGATGGGGACTGTTACGCTCCGGTCATTCTGGGATGAGATCAGCCAGATGCCCATGGCTGGCATTGCCGCAGAAACCGGTGCCGATGACCCCGCCATGCTGATTTACACATCCGGGACCACAGGTCATCCCAAAGGGGCCTTACATGCTCATCGGTTTTTGATGGGGCATCTGCCCAATATCGAAATCAGCCATCAGGGCTTCCCCCAAACAAACGACAGAGGCTGGACACCTGCCGACTGGGCCTGGATTGGCGGATTGATGGATCTCGCCCTGCCCTGTCTTTATTACGGTGTCCCGCTGGTCAGTTATCGCCAGACAAAATTTGACCCTGAGCACACCTTTCAGTTCATTGCCAACCATCAGATCAGAAATATGTTTCTGCCGCCGACAGCTCTGAAGCTGATGCGCCAGTATGAACGGACAGCAGACCATCTGCCTGCTATGGCAGTGCGCAGCATTGCGTCTGGCGGTGAGGCATTAGGCGCATCCCTTCTAGACTGGGCCAGACGTGTTCTGAAAGTAGAGATTAATGAAATTTATGGGCAGACCGAATGTAATCTTGTGATTTGCACCTCCAGACCCACAGGCTTGCCTGTCCCAGACGGGGCGATGGGAAGGGCTGTTCCCGGGCATCAGGTGTGTATTCTGGGTCCGGATGGCTGTCTGGCAGACCCGGGCATCATCGGCGAAATAGCGGTAAAAGCCCCTGACCCGGTCATGTTCCTGCGCTACTGGAACAAACCTCAGGAAACCGCCGAAAAAATTAAACAAGGCTGGCTTTTGACAGGCGATTTGGGCTGCCAGGACGAAAAGGGCTTTTTCACTTTCATTTCACGTGATGATGATGTGATCACCAGCTCTGGCTACCGGATAGGTCCGGCCGAAATTGAAAACTGCCTGATGCAGCATGCCTCTATTTCCCTTGCTGCTGTTATTGGCCTGCCAGATGATGTTCGCACAGAAGCGGTGACAGCTTGTATTGTTCCGGCCACCGGAACAGGAACAGACACGCTGGCAGACACATTAAAACAACATGTCCGTGAACGGCTGTCTGCCCATCTGGTGCCACGCCGCATTATCTGGATGGATCATCTTCCCCTGACAGCAACAGGCAAGATCAGACGCAAAGACTTAAAGGAGAGCCTGTTGCGAGAACCAGACATCTCGCTAGACTGAAACCAGACAAGAGATCAACAATGACAAAGCAAACAGGAACAGTATCATGAGTTCAGGTCCGTCTGAAAGCGCCATTGAAATTCTAAAACATGTCTCAGTGGCGACGCTTGCCACAGCCTTATATAAGCGGGGTTTGCGCAATCAGGTGATCCAGGATGTGCGGCCAGTACGTGCTCATCATAACCTGCCCGCAAAAGACAATCAGCCAAATATGGTTGGACCTGCCTTTACATTGCGCTACATGCCTGCACGTGAAGATCGGAACACACTGGCTGAATTTCAGAACCCAGATCACCCGCAAAGACAAGCGATAGAACAATGTCCGCCAGGGCATATTCTGGTGATGGACAGCCGCAAAGACCCGCGTGCGGCCTCAGCAGGCGACATTCTGATCTCACGGCTGATGATGCGAGGCGGTGCAGGTGTTGTCACAGATGGCGGGTTTCGCGATTCAGACAGCATTGCTGAGCTGGATATCCCTGCCTATCACAACCGGCCATCCAGCCCGACAAATCTGACCCTGCATGAAGCGATCGATATCAATGTGCCGATTGGCTGTGGTGACGTTGCCGTGTTTCCAGGTGATGTGCTTGTCGGCGATAATGACAGTGTGATTGTCATTCCCGCTCATCTGGTGGATGAGCTGGCTGCAGAGGGATATGAGATGACCGCTTATGAGGATTTTGTTGCTGAACAGGTCAGAAAAGGTGTGTCCATCATAGGGCTTTATCCCTGTACCAAAGATGAACACCGTGACGCCTTTACAGCCTGGCGAAAGGAAAATGACAGATAGGAGAGAGTGATGAGTGACAAGACAGTAAATCTGAATACACAAGCTGTGCTGGCAATGAAGGGTGAGGGTTATTATTCCGCCCGCACTGCAGGAGCCAAACATGCAATTGATAAGGTCCGGCCCTTTCTGGAACAGGCTCTGGCCGCCCTGCCTGACCAACCGGTCCTGCGGTTTGCTGATTTTGGGGCTGCGGATGGCGGGACAAGCCAGGAACTGTGGTCTGGTCTGATCACAACTCTTCGCGAAGGCGGTGATCAAAGACCTGTTGAAATGCTATATACAGATCTTGCCTCAAATGATTTTTCAACATTGTTCAGAACGATGCAGGGTATGCAAGGAGACCAACAGCATGCTTACCAGTCCCAGCATGAGAATGTATTTGTTCATGGCTGTGGTACCGGATTTCATAAGCAGTTAATGGCGGATGCCAGCTTATGTCTGGGCTTTTCGGCAACGGCAATGCATTACGTTTCTGAAAAGCCGTGTGAGATCGAAAATCACGTTCATATGGTGGGGGCAGATAAGACCGAACAGGCCAAATTCAGCGCACAAGCAGCAGCGGATTGGGAAAGAATTCTTCTAGCCAGAGCAGCCGAGCTTTCCCCCGGCGGGCGGTTTATCTGCCTGAATTTCGGCATTGATGAAGAAGGCCGCTACCTCGGCCATACAGGTGGCCAGTCCATGTTTGATAATTTCACCGCTCATTGGCGGGCCTTGCGTGATGACGGCCAGATAAACGAAGATGAATTCAGGCGGGCAACTTTCGCCCAGCATTATCGGACTGTTGATGAATTCACTGCACCCTTTGCAAATCCGCAGTCAGCTGTGTGTCAGGCGGGGCTGAAATTGGTTTCAGTTGAAACGCGCCTGACTCCCTGCCCTTACAACGCTGCTTTTCAAAATGCAGCAGGACAGATGACATCAGCTGATTATGCCGCCAGCCTGATTCCAACCATGCGTAGCTGGTCTGAAACCGTCTTCAGAACTGCCTTGGAAGGGCGGCCAGAAGACGAACGCCAAGATATCGTTGATGCGGTTTACAATGCTTATGAACAACAGGTTGCCGCAAATCCGGAAGGACATGCAATGGATTATGTTCATATACTGATGGCGATTGAAAAGGTGAAAACCTGACATCCTGCAGCGGTCAAAAGACAGTCTTTTGTAAATATTCGCATGAAAAATACGATGTTTTTGCCCACCCGGGCAGCCAAAACAAATGTTCAGATATTGTGATGAATTTCTGTGCTCAGCGCTAACACAGCCCCCTTTTCAGTCGTTGTTATGTCCGGAAGGTGGAGCTTTGACGACGATAAATACGAATTTTGGGGCACTGCGTGCGCAGTACTCCGCGTCGAAAACTACTGAAGAGATGAAAACGTCAATCACCAGGTTGTCAACCGGATTGCGTTTGAACAGTAGTGCGGACGACGCGGCGGGACTTGCTGTTTCCAACAAGATCAAAAAACAGATTCACAGCGTCGAAAAAGCCTATCTGAACGCATCAAACGCCATCTCACTTGTCCAGACCGCAGATAGCGGACTTTCGGCTGTAAATGATATCATCCACAGGATGAATGAATTAACCCTGCAGATGTCAAACGGGGTTTATGCCGCGTCTGACTATGATAATGCCGCTTTCGAATTTGAAGCCTTAAGAAAAGAAGTCTTTCGTATTGTCTACAACACCAAATATAACGGGGTGCAGCTCTTGGACGGCACTTATGATGCGGATATTCTGGCAGGGGCAAATTTAGGTGAAGAACTAAATCTGGCTATCGACGGTCTTCGCCTAGAAAATACAGTGACAGGAAGGGTCGAACCTGAAGGTGGTTCTGTATACGAAATCTTGAATATTGATAAGGCTGTAGGCACCTCATCTTATGATACCCCCATTACTGCAACAGCAACCGGCCAGACAGTTGAATTTCAACATCCTTTAGGCACTGCAATACCATTAGTTGCTTCTCGGTATATTGGCGGCGGCTTCCAGAACGGGGATTTTGATAATGTAACCGTAACCACCAGCGGAAATGTGGATACATTTGCCGGATGGGAGGTGCATCGCCGGCAGGTTATGCTGGGCCCAAATGCAGATATTTTCCAGTCTGTCACAACCTTGAGCGCGAATGAAACATCCGGAACAATCACCGCTGACGAGACGGTTCTGACCAGCATCAAAACATTTTCCGATCTGACCACCTCAACTGGCGGCAGCTTTTCTTTATCAACGGCCGATGATGGGGATTTATTCACCTTTGTTGACAACGGCAACGGGACCTTTGATCTGACCAGCGGGTCAACACAGCTAGAAACGATTTCTGGCATAACCGGTGATATCGCCACAGCGATTAATGGAGACCGTTTTTCTGTTGATATTGCGGGCACAGGCACCATCAGCACGGGACCTATTACTGTTGCGGCCAGTCCTGGTGATTATTCCGTTGCTGCTTTGGCGAGTGATCTGAATGCAGCAAATGCGCTGATGAGCACACCTGCTGCTGTTACTTTTTCTACAGATGGAAATAATTTGCTGATTACCGCGAATGCAAAAGGAACCGCAACTTTCACAGCCTCAAACTTCACCTTCACCGATGGTGGCATCGGCTCAGCATCAGGCACCCAGACCCAAACCAGAGCAGGCCTTGCGGCCAACGCCCTAAGCGCATCAGTCAATCAGGTTGATCGGATAACAGGTCTGAATACTCCATTCCTGGACACACGTAATGGCGACAGGTTTTCAATTGATATAGCAGGAACAGGTACCATCACAACGGCCATGGTGACCGGTGTTATAAATCCGGGCGACTATACCGCCACGCGGCTGGCCGCTGATTTAAATGCAGCGAATGCGCTGTTGGGCACACCGGCTGATGTTACCTTCTCAGCAAACGGAAACAACCTGCGCATTACCTCTAATAACGCGGGCACCTTCACCGCTTCCAATTTTCAATTCACTGATGCTTCATTATCCACCACCTCGTCTGTCGGCACGCTGGCAACATTGACGGCCGGGTCTACGGCAATCGATTCAGATGCTGATGGCGTATATGACGTCACGATTGAATTTGAAGACACAATTGGCAACACGTTTTCAGAACGGATTGCATTGACCATTAATGATAATAATTTAAATCCAGTTCCGGCAAACAGCACCGCAAGCGGGACATCTGTGTCTGATGTTGAATATGGGCATATTGGTGGGTTTTTAACCCCTACAGATACCAGTGCAAATCCTGTTAATCCGAATAACATCTCTCAGGTATCTGCCGGTGATGGAAATGCTGCCCCGGGGGCAACGCTCAGTTTCCAGACAACTGGAGGCATGGCCAGATTAAGCTCTAGCATGGTCATCCCAGGTGGTGATGTGGTGCATGGCCCATATCTTATTTCAGATAATTCTGTGTCTCTTACTGTTGGGGATGACGTTGAATTTGATTACCGCGCCTTTGGCGGGGGTGACGCGTTTGATGTATATGCCTATCTTCTTGAGACCAGCACAGGCAATACAATTGAGCTCTTGAACAGAACAGGGATTGGCAATTCTGATACAGGCGTCATTAATGTCTCAAACCGGGTCACCACAACCGGTGACTATAAATTTGTCTTTGTATCCGGCACATTTGACGAGACATTCGGAACTGTGGCGGGAGCAACGCTGATTGTTGATAATGTAGATGTTGTCCGCAACTCGGCAGTCTCAGCTGTAAATGCGATGATCTATACCTCTGAGGTCGATTTGACTGTACAAGAGGCAACAACAGTCAATATAGCTGCAAATCAACTCGCAAAGTTAGATGAATATGCGGTTTCAGATGGCAAGTTGGGCACCTATCAAATCGTTGCAAGCGGATCAGATCACGCTAAGTTCACAATTGACACACAGGGCAATATTTCTTCGGTTGTGCCCATAGAATTTTTCGCTCCCTCTACTGAATTGACCTTTGATGTGACCTACACATCCGCGGACCTATCTACAATGATAACGGAAACTGTCCGACTTAACGTGACAGAAACATTTGATGCTGAAGGCATCTTCAACCTCGCAGAGACTGGGCAGGGAATGATCTCAGGAACTGATTTAAATTTAGCTTCGACGATCGCTCTCACCGACAATTTTTTAGGAACATTCTCTTTATCTAGTTCAAATGGGGATCATAATTATTTTACAATTGATAGCAGTGGAAACATTGTTTCAAATGGTAGTTTGGAATATGACGACAAACAGCAATATGTGTTTAACGCTGTTTACACTTCAAGCTCATCTACAGTAGTCACAGAACGTATCACTCTGAATATCCTTGATACCTTAAGCTCGACAACTAGCTTGTCAGCAGAAGAAGCTAGTTTAGTAATAGTTGAGAACCAGACACTTTCTAGTCTTAGAGAATACGCCACTAAAGACAATTTCCAGGGTGGCTTTCGACTTGGTTCTACAGAGGACAATAAATTTTTCAGTATTTCAACCTTAGGAGATATCAGCTCAATTTCTGAAGTTCGAATTCTCCCAAAGAACCAATTTGTTATCCAGGCAATATACGAAGACATGTTTGGAAACGAGTTTCGTGATAACATCGAACTTAACATCTCCCCTACCTCATTATTAAGAAGCCGAACTGACCTAGATATAAGTGAGGGTTCGCTGCTTGAACTTGAACCAGGGGCACTTCCAAACATTTATAAATATGCGCAAAGTGACGGAATGAGTGGACGCTTTGAATTAGCATCTTCTTCTTTTAACCCCGATGACCACAAATTGTTTGAAGTCACCACCGCCGGTCGGTTAATTGGGGATATATTGTTTGATTATGAGAGTGAAAAAATTCACTACAGCCTGCTAATGAGATACATCAATGGAGCTGGAAATGAATTTTATGAAGAAGATATACATATTTATGTGAGTGATGATCCAATAGACAACAACCTTTTATCCTTTGAGGAAGTAAACATCAGCACGCTACAACACGCAACTGAAGGTCAGGGTGTGCTGATGGAAGTTATAAGACGGATAAATGCAGCACGTTCTAAATTGGGTGCAACAGAATCACGGCTCCATCATAACCTTAATTCCCTGAATTTTTCTCTTCTGCAAAGTGAATTGACCGCAGGCCGTATCATCGATGCTGATTACGCAAGGGAATCTGCAGATATGGCGAAGTTTCTAATCCTGAATGACGCGGCAACTGCAATGTTAAGTTATGCCAATACGAGAAACGCAAATATCCAGACATTAATTGACTTAATCTAATCAATCTAACCCAGCAGACCCATGACACCCTGCTTGCTGTTCATAGCCATATTCATAGCTTGCATCGCAGCCTGCTGTAGAATCTGGTCTTTCATCAACTGCGCAGTTTCTGATGCAAAATCTGCATCAACAATTCTGCCTCTAGCGGATTCTGTCTGCATCACTTGAGTCATCATATTGTCAATATTATGCTGCATACGATTTTGAATTGCGCCCAGCCGCGCCTGATTTTGTGAAATCTGGTTAATCGCCCTATCTATCGTCTGAATCGCAATAATCGTATCTTCTTGCGTCAGCACAGAAACACTGCTGAGGTTCGGCAGTCCGGTTCCTCCCAGACCATTGCCAACAGGCTGCGTGCTGCCGCCTGTTCCGGATGTGCCGCCATTTCCTGTACCCCCGCCACTGGTTTGCGAGGTTGAGGGGGTTGTGCCGCCACCTGGTGTAGATGTGCCAGAGGTGGTTTGAATTGTTGGCAAAACCAGCGGGGCATATGTGGTCACAAATCCCCCACCCAGGTTATAATAAACAACATCACCAACAGATATTGCACCTTCCTGGGTGATCGTCCCCAACGCCGCCTGAAGATCCAAAGACAGACTGGTCAGTTGCACAGCCGAATTCGCCGATGTGTCATCTGATGTAATTGTCAGAGGAGAGTTCACAGTCACGCTGACAGATGAGGTTTGTCCAGCAGCTGTCAACGCTGCATTGATTGCGCTTTGCATGTCCGAGGCGAGAGCCGACAAGCCCAGAGTAGAATAATCCCGTCCGGTAAAGGTTACGGTTACTTCTGCCCCTCCATCAATTTCAATGCCCATTTGATGCACGCCTGTCATATCTGTAGCCGTGACTGAATCAGTGCGTACCTGCGCGCCTCTGGAAGTTGCTTCACCTGCTGAAAATTTCAGGAACTCAACATTTTGCAATGTATCTGAGCCATCTCGTCCACTTTGCGTGTCTGTCACAATAATAGTTCCAGTTTGTGTGGATTTGTCATAATTTGTGTAATCGAAACTATATTGATCAGATGAGCCGGTCAGGACGCCAGTATCCACACCTTCACCACCATCAAGCGTATCATCCCCCATACCGCCGGTAAGCGCATCATTTCCTGTACCGCCATTCAGGGTATCATTGCCACCACGGCCTTCAATTGCATTATCAAGCGAGTTACCTGTTATGGTATCTGCTGCAGAACCACCAATAGCGTTTTCAATCTGTGCGTTATGCGCGATCGCCAGGTTGTCTTCACCTGTATAGATCGCCTTCCGGTTCGCATTGGCAACACTGTTACCACTGTTGGACGCTGATTGAGCCTGATTATCGTAGAAATCAAAGATATTTTGGACAGAAGCTAGACTAAAGCCCCTAGTCGAATTCCAATAATTTTTTTGCTCAGCCTCAGTAAAAAGGCCAATGGATGAAAAAGTTCCAGAGTTAAGGTTAATTGTATTTGCCCGCGTCTGATTAGAGGCATCGATTGTATCATTGCCGCCGCTATCGATAAGGGTCTTCATCATAATCGGCTGAAGACGCGTGGAATCATTTGTAAATGTGTATGTGCTGTCCCCATCTGAAACGCTTTCCATCCCATACAGAAATTCAACTGCCTTTACGTCCATGATCATAGGCGTGGAGGAATAGACACGGTAAGTTGGTGCCGATGATGTGCTGGGCGGAGGTGAGAAATCAACGACCATATTCCGGTCAATCTGGGTGTAACTCATGACCGTATTTCTGATAGTATCATCATCAGATGATAAAATTGACCCGCTTGCACTTCCGCCAAACGGATGGCTGAGACCAATAGCATGACCAACTTCATGCAAAGCTGCAAAGTAGCTGAACCCGTCATCACCTGTGCCCGTTGAGTCAAAGTCACTGCTGTCACCAGAAACATCAATATCGTGAGATTCGAACCACACATCACCATTGACGTATGAAGACCCCGGCCCATAAGCAAATGCAGCCCGGCCACCTGGTCCGCCTGATGAGCCCCCATCAGTGAAGGCGATCCGGATTTCTCCAACATCCGACCCACCTGCTGTCTCTGTAATTTCTGTAAAATCAAAATCAACCGCTTTATCCCAGGCAGCCATCACTTCACGCAGACCCGCCTGATTATCACTGCCGTAATAATTTGGGTCCTGAACATCAGCAGTTGAAGTAAATACAGGGCCGGGGTTATTATTGTAGTTTGCAACTTTTTGCGCAGATGGATTCAAAAATGAATAGGACAGGGTGTCACTTCCCGTCACATTCCATTTTGAGCCCATGCGGAGGGTTTCAATGTCGCTGTCACTCTGTGCACTTGCAGCGCTGGCCCCTGCGGTTGACGTGTTATAGCCAACATTATGAGCCTGAACTTGGCTGCCTGCCTGTTTGGATGCTTCGGCTGCCTGACAGTGCGGGCATGAAGCCGGGTGATGCGCATTCTGGAAAATCACATCCAGTTCAACTTCAACTACAGACAAAAGGCCTTTCAGCTCGTCACCCTGTCCGGTACCGCCATTAAGTTCGATTATGTCAAAAAAGCTGTTATCCAGACCGGTTGTAGATATGCCTGCCTGCATATCGAATTCATCCATATGCACTTTATCTGCAATGAACAGAGACATATTTGTCTCAATCGTCTGTTTTTCGGAAATCAGCTGAGTATGTGCTGCTGTCCCCACGGTTTCTTTGGCCAAAGCCAGCTCTTTATCCCGTATATCAACCAGAAATGAGCCCAACTGCTCTAATTCTGTGTTGCTCATATTGACGAACCCATACACATACGCATCTGATGACAGCTGGTCCCTTATCATCAGGGTATTCATATCAGCAGCAAAGGTAGGCGTGATTTCCGCACCATCCTGCGGTGCAGTGGTCTTATCAACCACTGGATCACCATCAGTGCGGGCAACCTGATTGAGCAAGCTCAGGGTTGCGTTTGTTGTCAGTTTGACATCCATCCTTAGCTCCTAACGAGAAATAACGACACAAACGAAGGGAGTTTAAAGAGCATCACAGACATTTATGGCATAATCTGTGCAGCATCTGACGAGGAGGCCACGAATAATGATGAGACTGAGAATTTTTGACCTTGTGAAGCGTTGCTGCTATCTGATGTCAATTTTGATTTTGGCGCAGATTTCTCCTGCTTTTGGCAGTTGCAAGCCAGTCTTATCAGATGGTGCAATCGGTCCTGACTGGCATCTTACCGATGAAATTGAATATGCTGACCGCCGACTGGGCTATGGCGTAGAATTTCACCGAAACGGATCTAAATTCACACTATATAGTTTTGATTCAGGGACAGATACGCCTCAACAGCCTGCCTTACAGTTTCTTTTTGATGCAGCCGAGGCGTCGATTGGCAATGAGCTGAGAAAATACAACCCAAACATCAAAATTTTAAAACCCTGGCGAGTGCCTGAACAAGTCATCACATCTGCTGAAACGCTCTCTCTTGCAAGCATTAAACCGCTTGTGGCACCAAACAATCTGACCTTGTCCTTCTTAGGCATGGGCAGACGCGAGAATTGTATTTTGAAAATGCGCCTGACCTCACAGGTTCAAGCAATCGATAGAACGCACTTATTGAGGTTCACTTCATTTGCCGTGAAGCTGATCGCAGAACTGGAAAAAGACTTAAGCTTTCAGTGAAATTTAACAGATGCTGCTTCAGAAGATGGTCTAAGTTTGATGCTCTTCAATCTCTGATGATAACATCATCCATTCATTTTCTAGCGTATCGACCATGGATAGCAACTCTGCCAGCAACGCTGATTTCCGGTCTATGATTGCTTTTTCATTGATTTGATAAAACGCCGCTGAAGCCATTTCTTCTTCCAGCTCTGCTTTTTGCTTTTCTGTTGCCTGCAGCTTTTCTTCCAGCTTGCGCAGTGCTTTTTCTGCCCGGGCAAGATTGTATCGCTCTCTGGCTTGTTTCTGGACCTTTGGTTTGGGGTCTTTGTTTTGTTTTTTATCTGTTCTGGCTGACAGGACAGCCGCACTGTAACTGGCGATATCACCCTCATAATCTTTGACCCGGCCGTCCTTAACCAGCCACAGCCTGTCCGCAACATTTTGCACCAGATGTGTATCATGGCTGACCAAAATGACCGCCCCCTGATAGCTGTTCAACGCCATCACCAACGCATCCCGGCTTTCGATATCAAGGTGGTTTGTTGGCTCATCCAGAATCAGGATATGCGGCGCATCAAGAGTCGCCAAAAACAACAGCAATCTGGCTTTCTGTCCACCAGACAGGCGGCTTGTCGGGACGTCTGCAAGCTCTGCTGAAAATCCGGCCGCGCCCAATTTTGATCTGATCTTGCTGTTGGGCAAGTCAGGATATTCCCGGAGCAGATGATCAAAGGCGCTCTCCCCTGCCCTCAGCTCATCCATCTGATGCTGCGCAAAATAGCCGACCTTCAGTTTGCGTGCTCTTTGTTCCTGTCCAGCCATCAGCTGTAACCGGCCGGCAATCAATTTTGACAGGGTTGATTTACCTTCGCCATTGGCACCCAAAAGCGCAATTCTGTCATCCCCGTCAAGCCGTAGGTTCAGCCCCGAAAGCACCACTTTACCTTGATAGCCAAGCTGACCGTTTTCAATCTGCAGGACAGGCGGGCTGATCTCATCTGGCTGCGGAAAGCTGATTGGCGCCACACGCTGCTCAATGATGGCCTGGACGGGTTCAAGTCGTTCCAGCATTTTCAGCCGGGACTGGGCCTGACGTGCTTTGGTTGCCTTGGCCCTGAAACGATCAACAAAGGACTGAATATGGGCACGTTGCGCCTCTTGCTTGCGTTGGGCAGACAGGCTGTTGGCCAGCCGGGCCTTTCGTTCTGCATCAAATTGATCATAGCCCCCACCATGTAGGCTGAGGCGCCCGTCTGACAGATATAAGATACTGTCAACTGACCGGTTTAACAGCTGCCTGTCATGAGAAATGATAAGGGCTGTATGATTGTATCTGGATAAAAACTGCTCTAACCAGACTGCCCCTTCTAGGTCCAAATAGTTGGTCGGCTCATCAAGCAGCAGCAAATCAGGGGCGGCAAACAAAATAGCCGCCAAAGCCACCCGCATGCGCCAGCCGCCTGAAAATTCATGACAGGGCTGGTTCTGGGCAGCCGAATCAAATCCCAGGCCATGCAAAATCGTTGCGGCGCGGGCCTCTGCTGAATGAGACTGGATATCCGCCAGACGCTGATGAATATAGGCGATTCTGTCTGCCGCCTCAGCGGTTTCAGCCTCTGCAAGCAAGGCTGCCCGTTCCTCATCCGCCGCAAGCACCGTCTCCAATAAAGAATGATGGGTTGCTGGCGCTTCTTGTTCAACACTGCCAATACGATAATTAGCGGGCACAGCAATGCTGCCCCCTTCTGGATGCCAATCTCCTTTGATTAACTTAAACAAAGACGTCTTTCCAGACCCGTTCCGTCCGACAATACCAATTTTATGTCCGGCCGGAATAAGTGCATTTGCCTCTGTGAATAAAGGCTTACCATCAATCCGGAACGAGAGATCTTGGATCGTCAGCACGGGCTAGCTAGCTTCGTCCATAAATATCGTCATAACGGACAATATCATCTTCACCAAGATAGTTGCCAGTCTGAACCTCTATCAGAACAACAGGCAGGTCAGTGTGATTTTCCAGCCGGTGTTTTGCCTGCAGGGGAATATGCACATGTTCGGTCGCGGCCACTGTTAACACAGCCTCATCAACGGTTACTGTTGCTGTGCCCATGACAACCACCCAATGTTCTGCGCGATGTTGATGCGACTGAAGGGATAAACGCCCGCCTGGCACAACTGTAATCCGCTTGACCTTATAGCCGTCACGTTCAGCAAGAACCTCATATTTACCCCATGGGCGTTCCCCGATTTCACCGATCACCTGTACAGCCCTCCTGACGTTATGATTAGTCCAAGGATCAAATCTGCTGCACCTTAACTGATCATAACCTGGCTGTCAGCCTCCAGCTTTTAATCTGTGGAATATGTAATTTTTTTCATTTATTGTAAAAAATGCATAATTTAACATAGAATGATGGAGATTTACAGCACCGCAATTCTACAAGCCTTCAGCCTGATCTTCTCTGGTGACGCTGCTCTGACCGAAATATTCTGGCTTTCGGTAAAGGTCAGCCTCACAGCAGTGCTGATCGCCTGTGCGATTGGCCTGCCTCTTGGGGCCGTTCTGGCGGTTCAGCGATTTCCCGGGCGCGGCGCACTGGTAAGCATTGTCAATACATTAATGGGGATGCCACCGGTTGTTGTCGGCTTAATTGTTTATCTTCACCTTTCCAGATCTGGGCCTCTTGGCTGGCTGGGCCTGCTATACACCCCAACAGCGATGATTATTGCCCAGGTGATTTTAATCACGCCGATTATTGCGGCGCTGAGCTGCCAAATTCTGGAGGATTTGCATGAAGATTACCGCGACCTGTTCACCTCACTGGTGGTGCCGCGCCGCATAGCTGTGTTCAGCTATATTTACGATGCCCGATTTTCGTTGCTGACTGTTGTGCTGGCCGGGTTTGGCCGTGCCGTCTCTGAGGTAGGGGCTGTGATTGTTGTTGGCGGCAATATCGACCATCTGACACGTGTGATGACGACAACTATTGCTCTTGAAACCTCCAAAGGAGAGCTGGAACTGGCATTAGCTCTTGGCATGGTCCTGATGGGCAAGGCATTGCTGGTTAATGCTGTGGGGCTGCGGCTGAAGACAGCTGCAAAGGTGCGCGCCTATGTGTAGCGCTCCTGTGCCCAATCTGCTGCCGATCCAGGTTCGTGAGCTCAGCGTGACAACACAGAAACGCGCTCTGCTGAACGGCGTCGGCTGTGATATTACCTCAGACGGTATCACTGTCATTATGGGTCCAAACGGGGCTGGAAAAAGTTTGTTTTTGCGATGCCTGCATGGGCTGATTCACCCTGCAGCAGGTGATATTCAGTTTGCCGGTCAGCGTCTGAGTGAGGCTGTTATGAAACGGCAATCCTTTGTGTTTCAGTCACCAACTGTGCTGCGCCGGACGGTATTTGACAATCTGACCTTTGTTGCTGGTTTGCGGCCAGATATCACGATGGACACAGTCTATCAACTGCTGGCAGAGATGCGGCTGGGCGATTTGCGTGACCAGCCTGCCCGGCTGTTGTCCGGCGGGGAAAAACAGCGTCTGGCCATGGCGCGGGCCTTGTTGACCACACCTGATCTGCTGCTGATGGATGAGGCCACCGCCAATCTTGACCCCGCATCAGTGCAGATTATCGAACACAGCCTGAAAATGGCGGCACAGCAGGGGATGAAAATTATTGTGGTCACTCATGATATCGGCCAGGCCCGCCGTCTGGCTGAGGACGTATTGTTTTTCAGCTATGGCCAACTGACAGAACATACAGGTGCTGCCCGCTTTTTTACCTCGCCACAGTCGGAGCCTGCGCAAACTTACCTGCGAGGTGACCTTGTTGAACTGAACCCAAACAGATAGGCCAACCTGAGTAAGAGATATGAAAATAATGACTTTATCCCGCATCTTCCTTCCCACATGCCTGGCCTTCTTTTTGTTCAGCCAGGCATCCGTTGCTGATGAAATTATTGTCCAATCAACAACATCGACCAAAAATTCAGGCCTGTATGACTATATCCTTCCCTTGATGGAACAGGATACAGGGGTAAGGGCACATATTGTTGCTGTTGGCACCGGGGCAGCGATTAAAAATGCCATGAATTGTGATGGAGATATTCTTTTTGTGCACAGCCGCAAACGGGAAGATAAATTTGTCGCTGATGGGTTTGCGTCCCGTCGCTATGATGTCATGTATAATGATTATGTCATCATCGGGCCGCCCTCTGACCAGGCAAAAATTGCTGAACTGACAGATGCCACAGAGGCCTTCTCACGAATTGCCTCATCACAATCTGTTTTTGCCTCGCGTGGGGATCTGTCTGGCACGCATGGCAAGGAGACCAGCATTTGGGATGCTGCCGGGCTTGACCCACGCACCAGCTCTGGAACCTGGTACAGAGAGACAGGTTCTGGTATGGGGGCCACCTTAAACATTGCTGTGGGCATGGCGGGCTATACGCTTACAGACAGGGCCAGCTGGACAAATTTTGGCAATAAAGCCGATATGAGAATTCTGGTCGAAGGCGATGAACGGCTTTTCAACCCTTATGGTGTGATGCTGGTAAGTCCCGCAAAATGCCCGACAGTGAATGAAAAAGCTGGGCAGGCCTTTATTGACTGGCTGGTGTCTGAGGCGGGTCAGCAGGCGATCTCTGCTTATCAGATCAATGGCAAGCAAGTGTTTTTTGCAAACGCGCAATAGCCGCTCTGATCAGATATTTAATCTGACCGTGCCAAGCTGGCTGATGTCATAACCACCAAACCTCGCTGCCAACTCACTGAATTCAGCTGTCCGGCAAAAGGCCAACAAGGCCTGAAAGGCCGGTTCAAACACCATTCTCCGGTCGACAACGATATCCACAGATTCAGTGATTAAGGGCAGAAAAGCCAGATTATACCGGCTGGCCAAATGCTGCAGACCAAACGCAATATCCGCCTGTCCTTCCAACAGTGCCAGCACCGCTTCTAGCTCAGTGTGAAACGCTTCTGTCTGGTGTAAGCTGGTGTGTGCAAGACCAGCCTCTTCCAACAGACAGTCAAATAAAATCTGCGCACCAGCTCCTGGCTGTCGGCGGCTTACACGAAAGGGCTGAATATCAGCAAGGCTGGTGACTTTATCTGCACTGGCTTTGGTCATCACCAGCCCGCGTGTCCGCTTCGCCCAGTGTAATAAAACAACATCCTGTTCTGAGCAGGTTGTCTCTACCGCGCGAAGATTCCAGCTGTGATCATCAGGACTGAAAATATGCAGAACCGCAGCTGAAGCCCGGCCTGAAGAGACCAGCTCCAGACCAGCGCTACTGCCATTCCAGATAGTGGCGATTTCCGCTTGAGAATGACGCAAAACAGCTTCAAGGAGCGGATCATGGCTACCCGAAATCGTCAACTGGCCTGATTTTACAGAAGCGCTATCCTTATTGATCCAGGCCAGCACAGCATCTTTGGGAAATAGCAATTTTCCCGTAGTCTTGGTGAATGGAATATCAGCACGGGCCACAAGATCATAAATCTTGCGTTGTTTTACCCGCATCAGTTCAGCAACTTCTTTGGTGGTCAGATATTCACTCATCTCAGAGTCGCATTATGCTCCTGCGCATTGTGGTGAAGGCTGTTTTGACTTTAGCATTTTCTCTGCCCACCACCAAAAATTCTGGAAAAAAGGACGATCAAATACCAAAATCATCCAAATAGACGGCCTGTCCGGTTTCGGCTGCCTGTTTCACTGCTTCAATCAGCACAAGAGACGCAAGCCCATCTGCCCCATTCACGAGTGGGGCTTCCTCACCATTAATAACCGCAACAAATTGTTCAATCTGCCGGACCAGCGGATCAGCAGACCCATAGACAGGCTTTACCTGTTTTATAGGCTGCCACCAGCTCGGCTTTGTTTCTGCCGCCCATAAGGACAGGTTGGGCACAGCCAAGGCACCAGCAGAGCCGCCAATCATATAGGCATGTTCAGTTGTGGTAGGGTAATCTGCATTTTCACCTGAGCTCAGCTCCCAGCTCCACGGGCTGACAATCGTGTCAGACAGATTAATGGTGCCCAATGCCCCATTGGCAAATTCAAGCAGAATAACTGCGCTGTCTTCAACCTCAAACCCTCTGGTTGCAGAAGACTGCATCGCCATAACTTTTTTAACATCACCTAAGAAATGACGGGCCAGGTCCAGATCATGGATCAAATTGATATAAATCGGCCCGGCACCTTTTTTTGTGCGCCAGTCAGCCTGGTAATAATATTCAGGTTTCATCAGCCAACAGGTCATGGACAGCGAAACAGGCCGGCCAATCTGGCCTGCATCAATCATAGCTTTTGCCTTTTGAATGAGCGGGTTATGGCGGCGATGATGCCCTGTTAACAGGGCCACATTGGCAGCCTCAGCTGCCGCAACCAATTGGCGTGCGCCGGCCACATCACTGGCCAGCGGCTTTTCAACCAGTGCAGGAATCTCCTTTTCGATCAGCATCAGACCATGTTCCACATGGAATTGGTTAGGCGTTGCGACGATAGCACCATCTACACCCTCTTCAGCACACATCTGTGTAACTGACGGATACCAGTTTACCAACAAATCCTGCGCCAGGGTACGCGCAGCCTCATCTGGGTCAACAATGCAAACCAGACGGCAAATCGGGCTTTGACGGATAAGCGCAATATGTTTCTTACCCACAAGCCCGGCACCGATGACGGCCAATCTAGCTTTTTGACTTTGCAGACGTTCAGCATGCGGCATGGTCGGCGACTCCGGGACAATAACTCGACAAACTCCAGGTCGCCAAACAGTAGACAACTCCTTATCTGAGCACAAGATCCTGTCTTACACATTGACGCGCCCAACAGCTGTTGTATTTCAAAAAGAAACACAAACCACACAGCGAGGCCAAACAGATGGATAAGATCAAGGTAATAAAATGGACCAGCACCCTTGCCGTTCTGACAGGGATTGCCCTTACCAACTTCAATATCTATCCTGTGAATATCATGATCCACGGGGCAGGGGCTGCGGGATGGACGATTGCTGGCTATCTGACCAGAGACCGGGCCTTGCTGACAAATTTTTGTCTGCAGCTGCCGTTGTTCATGTTCGGAATTATAAATTATATCTGGCAAGGATAAAATAATGGCTGAAGATTTCTTTCATATTGATGACCTGTCTCAAGGTCTCCCCCGCGAACTTGCTGATGGCGTGACAACCCGCATTTTCCCCGGCAAACAAGCGATGTTGTCCGTGGTACGCATTGAGGCCAACGCCAAAGGCAGCCTGCACAGCCATCCAGAAGAACAATGGGGGTATCTTATTGAGGGGTCAGCTATACGCATTCAAGATGGTGAACATATCCCTGTTGAAAAAGGTTCATTCTGGCGCACACCATCTAATGTCGAGCATAGTGTTATCGCGGGCCCCGAAGGATGTGTGATTTTAGATGTATTTGCGCCGCCGCGTGAAGAATATAGAACAGCTGGCAGCGGTTTCGGCACAACAACCGATTAAGTCAAACAAGCAGGAAGGCCAGGCCAGCATAACTGAAAAGCTGCTGGCCTGTTTGGTACTGGGATGATAGGTGCAAAGCCCGGTCATCTGTCTTTTTTGCGTTAGCTGCTCGCCTCTTCGGCTGTATCTGCGCCAATCTGCGCCCAATCCGGAACCCAGCTGGGATAGCTGGAACAGGCTGAAAGCCCGGCCAGCCAGACGGTTGCCAATATCAACGCTGTAACTTTCTTCATTTTACTCTCCTCACACAGTTAAAACCTTGAAACACGTATAGTTTCATGTTCACGTTACTGAAGCAAAAACGCAATAATGAAATAGGCACTGTCGATGCTTACGCAATTAATGCCAGAACAGCCAAGACACCCCATAACAGAGACAGTCCAAGATGATAGATATCAGCACCAAAACAACATTAACCTTTGATTGCTACGGCACCTTGATCGATTGGGAGACAGGTATTTGGGATGGATTTCAAATGCTGCTTCGCGCCAATCAGAGCATAATTTCACGCAATATCTGCCTGCTCGCCTTTGCAGAGATTGAAAGTGAGATTCAGGCCCGCCATCCCGCTATGCTCTATCCTGAGGTGCTGGCCCTGACCCACCGCCGGTTTGCTGCGCGGTTTGAGCTGCAAACCAATGATGAGCTGGACCGCCGGTTTGGCGGCTTTGTTCCCTACTGGCCAGCCTTTGCAGATAGTGCCGATGCGCTCCGTCAGCTCAAGGCGCGGTTTCGTCTGGTGATTCTGTCAAATGTGGACAGAAACAGTTTCGCCGGATCCAATGCGCGCCTGGGGGTAGAGTTTGACGGTATTTTCACAGCTGAGGATGTCGGCTCTTATAAACCTAATCCACAGAATTTCGATCATATGCTCAGCCATTTACCAGACCGCAAGGACGAAATTCTGCATGTTGCCCAATCCCTGTTTCATGACATTCAGCCGGCGACACAAGCAGGTCTTGATACGACGTGGATTGACCGCCAGAATTTGGCAGATGGGGGGTCATGGGGAGCGACTGCAATTATCGACAAACCACCTCAGGCTGCGCTAAGATTTACCTCGCTTCAGGCATTTGCTGATTATGTCTGCAGCTGCTGAACAAAACTGAGCCTGACTGCCCCTAACTGGCCAACCTGCTGAGGAGTCTTAAGCATGCTGCTGGATACGCCGATTTGTGATTTCGGCTGGCAGGCTCCTGAATTCACGCTTGCCGATACAGATGGCCAACACCACACCCTGTCAAAGCTGATGGGCGAAAATGGCCTGTTGATTGCGTTTATCTGTTATCATTGCCCTTATGTTAAGGCCATAATTGACCGGCTGGTTGAGGATACAAACATCCTGCGCCAGTCTGGCGTGAACAGTGTTGCCATTATGCCGAATGATTATCACAGATATGCTGATGACAGCCCTGCAAAGATTAAAGCGTTTGCACAAGATCACAAGCTGCCTTTTCCCTATCTGATTGACGAAACACAGCAGGTTGCAAAGACTTATGGGGCCGTATGCACGCCAGATTTCTTTGGTTTGAATGCGGCCAGGCAACTACAATATCGCGGTCGTCTGGATGAGGCCAGAATGGACTCTGCAGATAACCGCAGCCCAGAACTTATGGATGCCATGCAGATGGTGGCCACAACCGGCAAGGGCCCTGTTCAACAAACCTCGTCTATGGGATGTTCAATAAAATGGCGGTAAGCTGGTGCAATGGGATAAGGCATAATGGCCTGTTATGCCTGTTTTATCAGGACGGACTATGCTGAGGGGGCTGCGAGACTGGCACGGCCGCATGCTGGACGAGCTGCAAAAGCTGACCGGGCTCAGCAGTTATCAAATTTTATGGCTGGCCTTTGCAGAAGGTCTTTTTTTCGGCATTTTACTGGGATGGTGGTGGTTTAGATGAAACGCCTTAAACATTTTGCATATCGGGTCGGGCTTGGCCTGATGGTCATGCTGTTCTTGCCCCTCACTGCAGCCAATGCAGATACATCACAAGACCCGGTTCGGGCTGCGCTTACACAAACTGGTGCAAATGTGGTGTTCATGCGGCACGCCTTGGCACCAGGATATGGTGACCCTGACAATTTTCGAATTGATGACTGTGACACACAACGCAATCTGGATGCGGCTGGGCGCAGACAGGCTGAAGCTATCGGCCATTATTTTCGTGACCATCAACTCACTTTCACAGCCATTTTGTCCAGCCGCTGGTGCCGGTGCACACAGACAGCCGAGCTTCTGAATCTCGGAGACTGGGCAGAATTTGACGGATTAAATTCCTTCTTCCAAGGCCATGTTGACAGACAGAAAACCTTAGGCCTTTTGAGAGATAAGCTGGACAGCCTGTCGGCTGACGATCAGGTCCTGATGATTACACACCAAGTTGTGATTAGTGCCATTACCGGTATATCCCCCCCCAGTGGTGGGTTGGTCGTTTACAATACATCCACCCAGAACGCGAAGGCGGTCAGTGCCCTCCACCCCTAACCTTACGCCCTATACAGGAGCTAGCTGAATGGCACAGAAACTTTGCGCAGAATTGATAGGAAGCTTTTTCCTTGTGCTGACGGTTGTCGGCTCTGGCATCATGGCAGAACAGTTATCAGCGGGAATTGACGGCCTCGCGCTTCTGGGCAACACGCTGGCCACGGGCTGCATATTGGTTGTGCTGATCACCTTGTTCGACCCGATTTCTGGCGCACATTTTAATCCGGCCGTCACACTGACTTTCCTCTTTGCTCGAGAACTATCAGCCCGCTTGGCAGCTGCCTATATGTTTGTTCAGATCAGTGGTGGCCTTGCCGGAACCGCAATTACCCATATTATGTTTGATTTGCCAGTCCTGCAAATTGCTCAGACAGATCGCGCCAGCCTGCCTTTATATTGCGCAGAATTTGTTGCGACCAGCGGGCTTATTCTGGCGATTTTAATAGGCCGCGCTTATCGGCCAGCGACTGTGCCTCTTCTGGTTGGACTGTATGTTTCTGCTGGCTACTGGTTCACCTCCTCAACCAGCTTTGCCAATCCGGCCGTCACATTTGCCAGAACCTTTACAGATACATTTTCGGGTATTTCGCCGACCGCTACCGGCTTTTTCATTATGGCTCAACTTCTGGCTCCATGGCCAATCTGGCGTCTGGCGAATTGGCTGATCTCTGATCATGCTCGCACCACTCATACCCAGGAATGAAGCCCGACCACATTGCCTTCACTGTCACCGATGATCACAATGAATCCGTGCTCGCCGATTGGCTGTTTTTTCTCAAACACACGAACACCTGCCTGTTCTGCCCATTTCGCAGTTATGGCGCAATCTGGGACAGAAAAATACAGCAAATGCCCTTGTTCATTTGGCTTGCGTATCGGGTGCTTTATTAACGCGCCAGCTGCCCCTGGTAGATCCATTTCACCTTGGAACAGATACATTTCCATTTCACCACCAGACATGTCGCCCAGCGTCAGTTCAATACCGAGCAGCCCTTCACAAAAGGCACGGGCCCGGCTCATCTCCTCAACATAAATCTCAAACCATGGCATTGGATTTTGATCCATCAGAAAATCTCCTTTCATCTGCAAATACAGCGGAAAGTGAAGATGATAGCCCGGGTTAAGGAATTACCGGAAATTTCAGAACATGATGCTCTGCTGAAAAACAGTAAGCTGCTCAAAACCATAAAAAGAAACCCATCTTTTTACAGACGGGGTTTCAGAACTTCATTATTTGATTAATTTTTTGTGAATCAGTTCGCAGTTTGCTGCGTATTTTATAATGACCATCTGTTTTTTTAGCAGATGTGTCATCCTCCCTAAACTTGGTCGCAGTTTATCTGCGACCCTTTTTTTTAAGGCAAACATGAATCATATCGGTTGTAAAGTCAGAAATAACATTTCGGCAAGGCCGATAGATTAGGTCTGTGTTTAGATTCGGGATATTGGCGTTCAGGACCGCAGCGAATCGAACAAGCCAGAATATCTTTTTGATAAGTCAAACCGTAATTTTTGACCTCGCGGCAAGGCACCTCTGTGCTGACAATGCAGGCGCTCACACACATGACATCCAAGGCCAATCGGTGTGAGGGCAGGATCTTTGAGATTGATCATATGGTCGGTATAGACGATTTCTTTAGCAAATTTCAGATCACACCCCAGCGCAATCGCATAGGACGGAGTGCCATAATGAGCGGGCTGTGTGCGCGGAATATGATGGGTTCTGGTAATGGTCAACAGCTTTTGACCTTCTTCCAGACTTGATGCTTGCGTCATAATCTGACCAGGATTCCGAAAAGCCTGATGCGGGATCCACCGCCCACAGGCCCCGCCATGCCTGGCAAATTCAATGCCGCCTGCAGACAGGCGTTTTGAAATATAGCCAGCCTCATCCACCCGCAGGAAGAAGAACGGAATGCCGCGTTCATTTGGCCGCGTCAATGTTGTTAAGCGGTGACACACCTGTTCAAAATTCGCGGTGAACCGGTTACCAAGAGCTTCAAGATCATATCGGGTTTCTTTGGCAGCCATTAGAAAATCTGAATAAGGCATCATCACAGCCCCGGCAAAATACCCTGATAATGTTATCCGCAGCAAGGTCGCCGAATCCGTGTCGATGCCCAGACGACCAATGATACTGTCAATGATGTTCCGGTAACCGACAAGGGCAATTTGTGCTGCTGTCTGGAATAATCTTTGCGGCTCCTGCAGATTTTCAGACAACAGCAAGCGGCTGCGATGCGGGTCAAATTCGCGAAACAGATTTCCCATCACTGACTGCGGCATAATCTGGGTCCGAATACCGTGCTGCTGTTCAAGATGTGTTGTAATCTGATGTAATTTTCCTGAACTATAGGCCGGGCCCATATCGGCAACAAACAGCTCAGCTGCTTCTTCCAGCTCAGGAAAATAATTTCCTGCTTCCTCCAACACGCGCCTTACTGTCTCCAACGGTTGAGGGGTATGGGCCTCGCCTTGACGGCTGCTGCCCTGATGCGCCGCGTCACGCATCTGATCAAATGCCTGATGCAACATGATCAGAGCTGAAGCAGCATTTGGATGCTGACTGGCGAGAAGATGAATATCCCGGCGCGACATCTGCACCCCGTCCAGAACCTTATCAGACATAACCTCTGTCAGCAGGGCCGTCAGCCGGGAGGAGTCATCCTCAGCCATCTCGCGCAGGTCAATATCATAGGTCTGGCCAAGACGAAACAGAATCGGCACGGTGACCGGCCTAGCGTTATTTTCCAGCAAGTTCAGATAGGAAGTCGAGATACCAAGCTCTGCAGCCATATCAGACTGGCTGAGCTTCAGCGTGTTCCGAAGCCGCCTGATCTTATGGCCAACCATCACCTTACCCGCCTGCAAATCCGCCATTACTGCCTCCTGTGATCGGCTGCTGATTTGTAAAACAAAATTAGACTATACTTGTCAATTTTTTACAATATTAAATTGTGTATTTTTACATATTTAATTTATTACACCTTTTAATTAGCTTCGCGGACCGGACTGCCATATCACAGAAAACAAGATAGAGATGCGGATCGGCCTAATCCTCTTGCGCATCATCACGATCAACCTTGTTTAGGAGATGACAATGACACAGACATTTGAACAGCTGACAAGAGCCGCCCCTGGCCGTTTTGCCAATACGACCCGGGATTATGACATGGCCGAAGTGACCAAACTTTCAGGATCTGTGGTGGTGGAACATACATTGGCCCGAAACGGCGCGGACAAATTGTGGCATCTGCTGCATACAGAAGATTATGTGAATACACTTGGCGCAATGACAGGCAATCAGGCAATGCAGCAAATTCGAGCAGGGCTGAAAGCGATTTATCTTTCAGGATGGCAGGTCGCTGCTGACAGCAACACCGCTGGGTCAATGTATCCGGACCAGTCTATCTATCCAGCCAATTCAGGCCCAGAACTGGCCAAGCGCATCAACCGGACATTAATGAGAGCAGATCAGATTGAAACATTGGAAGAGGGCAAACCGTCAACAGATTGGCTGGCCCCAATCGTCGCTGATTGTGAAGCGGGTTTTGGCGGCGCCCTGAATGCGTTTGAGCTGACCCGTGCCTATATCGAGGCAGGAGCCGCTGGTGTTCATTTTGAAGATCAACTGGCTTCTGAAAAGAAATGTGGTCATATGGGCGGCAAGGTTTTGGTTCCTGTCCAGCAGGCAGTAACAAACCTGAATGCAGCGCGGCTAGCCGCAGACTGCTCGCGCGTGTCTACTGTCATCATGGCCCGGACAGATGCCGAAAGTGCAAAACTGATCACATCTGATATCGACCCCCGCGATAAGCCCTATATCAGTGGCGAGCGGACCGCAGAAGGGTTTTACTGCCTGAGAGACGAAGATGCCTTTGACAGATGCGTTACACGCGGACTGGCCTTCGCCCCTTATGCTGACCTGTTGTGGATGGAAACATCTACACCTGACCTTGATCAGGCAGAGGCCTTTGCCAAAGCAATCCGAGCAGAATTTCCAGACCAGCTTCTGGCCTATAACTGCAGCCCGTCCTTCAATTGGTCAGCCAATTTGAGCGAACAGGATATTGCCCGCTTCCAGGCAGAAATCGGCAAGATGGGTTATAAGTTCCAATTCATCACTTTGGCAGGCTTCCATTCACTGAACTACGGCATGTTTGAACTGGCCCGCGGCTATAAACAAAGTGGCATGGCCGCCTACTCCCAGCTGCAGAACGCTGAATTTGCAGCAGAGGTCAACGGCTACACCGCGCACAGACACCAGCGTGAAGTGGGCGCTGGCTGGTTCGATGCTATTTCGGTTGCTGTAAAAGGTGGGGCCTCATCAACAACTGCGCTGAATGACAGCACTGAAGAAGCGCAATTCACCCTTAATGTTGCTGAATAAATCGCTCTAACGGAGGAAAAAATGAACGATATGACACACCACATTGACACCGCCAGCGAAGAGAGATTCACAATCATTGTGCCGTCTTTGAGCCAGGCCGCGCTAGAAGTCCACCGTCAGAATATGTGGGAAAAAGGCTATCGGCTGGAAAACAGCATCAATAGCCAGAAATATTTCCAGAGCGACGGGCGTGAAATCTCCAAACTGTTTGAAGGAGAAGCCATGTATGCCATTACGTTTGTGAAACGTTAGGCATAACGATAAAAGAGCGGGAATCCCCAAATTTTTTCCCTACACCCGTCTTTTATCACCCTTCAGGCCGTGCAGACATATCCCGTTCTGCACGGCCTGTTCTGATTTGTCAGAGGAGCGATGCTTGAATGAGCCTGGGTCCCATCTTATTTAAAGGTAAAGATGAGGGCGGTTCAGATTGAGATGACCAGCAAAGGATGATCATATGGTTTCACTGGGCGCGTTATTAACCAATCTCTTCAGCCAGACAACCAATTGGCTGAATAACCAAAACCGCCTCGATCTGTCTTTGCCAGCTTTATCTGAACAGCTTCTGTCAAACAAAGGCGAGGTCACAGGGCTATCCTTAGCACAGGAAATCCTCGATAAATTTGAAGCTGAGGATGCTGATGGCCAAAAACACTTCTTCACCATGCTGGTATCAGATTTCGATCTGGATCTGACTAATCTGCAAAGCGCCCTTGCAACCTATAAGGCTGACCCGCACAAAGCCAGCTATCGGACTTTGATGGCTGCTGCCTCTTCTCGGCGACAGACATTGTTCAAAAAACTGAACGAGCTGCCCGGGGCAACACAAAGGCTGGTGAATATGCGCAAAAGGCTGCTGGGGCTGTTAGCTGATAACCCAGAACTGGCCGTAATTGACCAGGATTTACAACAGCTATTCACCAGCTGGTTTAACAGAGGGTTTCTGGTCCTGCAGCCTATCAGCTGGTCAAGCCCGGCGCATATTCTGGAAAAAATCATTGCCTATGAAGCTGTTCACGCTATTGAAAGCTGGGATGATTTGCGCCGTCGGCTGCAACCCCGCGATAGACGTTGTTTTGCATTTTTTCATCCGGCAATGCCCGATGAGCCGCTGATTTTTGTGGAAATTGCACTCACCCAGGAAATACCCAACTCAATTCAGACAATTCTGGCAGACCGGCCAGATACCAGCGAAGAGGCAGCACCCACAACCGCAACATTTTATTCTATTTCAAACTGCCAGATTGGGCTGGCGGGCATATCCTTTGGCAACTCACTGATCAAGACTGTAGTGGCCGAATTGCGCCGCGAATTTGAAAGTCTCAATCAGTTTATTACCTTGTCTCCCCTGCCCCAATTCGCCAGTTGGCTGGCCAGGCAACCCAGCGACAGCGCTGACAACACAGAAGAGTCAGCCCTGATGGGACTTGCAGCCTGCTATCTGCTGCATGAAAAATCATCCGGCAGCGTGCCGCTTGATCCAGTTGCGCGGTTCCATCTTGGCAACGGGGCCCGCATCCACGCTCTTCATGCAAATGCTGACACATCACAGAATGGCCAAGCCCGCTCGCATGGTGTGATGGTCAATTATCTGTATGATCCGAAACAGCTGGAAGCCAATCACCAGAAATTTGTGAATGACGGTGACATCGCCTGTTCAAACAAAGTAAAAGAGGCAGCAGATACAGCGCGCGCCCGTCTGCGCGATACAAATTGACCCGGGCACAAAACCTCAGACTGTAGCGGTCAGCCCACCATCAACATAGATGGTCTGGCCATGCACAAATGATGACGCCGGAGACGCCAAGAATATCGCTGTGCCTATGAGGTCTCTGACATCCCCCCAATGGCCCGCTGGTGTGCGTTTCACCAGCCAGTCTGTGAAGGCTTCATCAGCAACAAGTGCTGCATTTAATTCAGTTTTGAAATAGCCTGGGGCGATCGCGTTACAATTCAGCCCATATCTCGCCCAATCTGCTGCCATGCCCTTAGTTAAATTGGCAATAGCCCCTTTTGTCGCTGTATAAGGGGCGATGCCGGGGCGGGCCAGCTGGCTCATCACAGATGCAATATTGATGACCTTCCCGGCCCGACGGGCAATCATATGCCGGGACAGCGCCTTTGCTGTATAAAAAGCAGCCTTCAGATTCACTGCAATCATCTGATCAAAAATGTCTGGATCAAAAGCCTCAAGAGGGGCGCGATGTTGCATGCCCGCATTATTGATCAGAATATCTATCGGGCCGTTGTCGCTTTCGTAAGAATCAATCGCTTCGGTGACCTGATCACTGTCTGTAACATCCGCCACAAATCCGGAAGCTTTGACAGATTTTGCCGCCAACAGGCTGACCGCATCTGCCACAGCATCAGACCGTCGTCCATTCACCAGAATTTCAGCCCCAGCCGCACCAAGCCCTTGTGCCATCGCAAAGCCAATACCCCTTGTTGAACCGGTGATAAGGGCTGTCTTACCATGCAGACGAAACATCCCATCTATCGGCGCATCTATCTTCTGACTGCCTTGTGCCATAACCTCATTCCTTATTCAGGCCAGATGATGTCAGCGATGCTGATACAGCCCTAATGTAGAGGCCTGAAGTTTCAGCAAAGAGGTAACCTGACGCAAAGCAGGTGTGTCAATGGACAGCCCGTCTGCCAGCTCAAGGACAGCTGTCATCAGCGGGTCAATTTCCAGTGGCCGGCCTGCTTCAATATCCTGACGGGTTGACGGCTTATGCCCCACTATTCTGGCGGCCCCCTCGATACGCTCGTCAATAGAGACCGCAAAGCGAACATTCAGCGCCTCGCCTACTGCCTGACACTCTGTCATAATCTGGCGGACCAGATCACGACAGCCCGGATCTGTCCCGATCTGATCAAGACTAGCTCCGGTCAGAGCAGAGACAGGATTAAAAGAACAATTCCCCCACAGCTTGATCCAAATTTCATCTCTGATACGGCGTTTCTGCGGTGCCTTCAGCCCGCCTTTAATCATCAGCTCAGACAGTATTTTTAACCGGTCACTTCGTTCACCTGACGGCTCACCCAGGGAAAATCTGTCTCCGTCAAGATGCCTGATGAGGCCGGGCTCGGCAATTTCGCACGCAGGATAAACCACACAACCAATAGCCCGCTCTGGCCCCCAGCTGTTCCAGATTACAGCCCTCGGATCAACAGCCTCAAGCGGCTTGTCATCAAGAACCGTGCCTGTATCGGCTTTGTGAAAATACCACCAGGGCACACCATTGACCGCTGACACAATGCTGGTCTGTTCATTCATCAGCGGATTAAGCTGAGGCGCAATCGCGCTCAGCGCATGGGCTTTCAAGGCAATAATGATATAATCTTGCGGGCCAAGCTCAGCAGGATTATCTGTTGCCGGCAGATTATAAACCGTTTCCTGTCCGGCATAATTCAGCCGCAAGCCCCGTTCGCGTATCGCCGCCAGATGCGGCCCTCTGGCAATCAAACTTACATCTGCTTCGGCTTCATGCAAGCGGGCCGCCATGAACCCGCCAATCGCCCCTGCACCATAGATACAAATTTTGCTCATCTCAGCCCTGCCTCTGAAGTCATCACGCCCATCTCATGGCCTATATGCCCAATTTTTCGGCCAACCCAATACGCTGCAGCTTGCCTGTTGCCCCTTTCGGGATTTCATCAACAAAACAGATATGCCGTGGCACTTTAAATTTTGCCAGATGCTGGTTGGCATAGTCCTTCAGCTCAGCCTCAGACAGGCTTGCGCCATCAACCAGCACGACCGCCGCGCCAACGTCCTCACCAAGCAACTTGTCTGCCACAGCAAATGTAACAACCTGTTGAATGGCAGGATGATCCATCAGCACATTATCAACTTCAAGAGGCGAAATTTTTTCCCCGCCCCGGTTAATAATCTCTTTCAACCGGCCGGTGATTTTCAGATAGCCATCTTCATCAAAATAGCCCTGATCACCTGTCCTGAACCACCCGTTGGTAAAGCTGGACGCATTCGCCTCAGGGTTATTTTCGTAGCCTGGCGTGACATTATCGCCTTGAATACAAACCTCACCTTCACCACCTTGTGGCTGCGGGGCACCCTCTGCGTCAAGAATGCACACCTCAGGAGAGGTTGCAATGCCGACAAACCCGGCCTTTTGCCGCCCATCACCAAGTGGGTTGGACGTCATCTGATGAGCCGCTTCAGTCATCCCGTAAGCTTCAATGACCGGGCAGCCAAACACCTCAAACAACTCTTCAAAAACAGCAGGTGGCAAAGAGGCTGAAGACGACCGTATAAACCGCAACTTCAAGGCCTTGGCTTGTTCCGGGTTACGTTTGGCCCGCAGCAATATCGCCTGATGCATGGTCGGGACACCAGAATACCAGCTGATGGTTTCTGCTGTTGCAAGTTCCATGAATTTCAATGCATTAAACCCAGAGCTGCAACAGACCGATGCTCCTTTCCCCAGGCTGGAAATCAGCACCGCAATCAGCCCATGAATATGAAACAGCGGCATAATATTCAGACAGTGATCAGCATCAGTCAGTTCCAGACTGGCTGCAATATTCCGCGCAGATGCCAATATATTTTTCTGCAGGAGCGGGACCACTTTCGGCCGTGATGTTGTTCCGGATGTATGCAGAACAAGTGCCTCAGCTTCAGCCTGTGCTGGCGAAATTTCAGCCGTGTTGTCAAACAGGGTGAACATGCCTGCAGCCATTCCAGCGTCCACCTTTGCTTCAACAACCGGGATGCCCAGGCCAGCAGCGGCTTCACGCACTGGATTATCACTACCCTGCTCAACAATCACCAATGCTGGTTTTAAATCTGATAAATAAAATTCATATTCGCTCTTTTTATAATTTGGGTTCAGCGGCGCAGCAGACATGTAACAGGCAACAGCCAAAAAGGCAGACGCCATTTCCGGGCCATTTGGCAGCACAATCGCCACGCGATCGGTTGAGCTGAGCCCCTGACCGGCAAGCTGCTGGCCAATTCCGTCAATATGAGCCCGAAGCTGGTTATAGCTTAAAGACTTCCGATCAGGCGCGCTGAGCGCAACAGCCTCGTCAGACCCGTTATTAAGAAGCGTTCTTAACGTCATCATGTGATTACCTGTGTGTTATCGGCTGAACAGCCAAGCTGAAAAAACAGCAGCCAGCAATAGAACCAGCATTACTCGTCACTTAATAATGTGCGCTTGCTATGCAGAATTTCAAGCACATTTGGCGGCACAGTCAGCCCCGCGGCAACCTGCTGGTCACGTTCAGCTTCCAACGCCTTTATTTTGCTGAGCCTGTTAAGAACCACATCAATCTCAGCAAAAGGAACAACCACCACCCCGTCACTGTCTGCAACCACCATATCACCGCTGGAAATCTGTTGACCGCCAAGCTGAAGCGGAAAGCCCACAACCCCCGGACCAGACGAAAACGGAGAGGCAGGCGTCAGCCCGGTTGCCCATAAGGGCAGGCCCACCGCATTCAGCCCGTCAAGATCACGAACCGGGCCGTCAGTGATAAAGCCTATGCCGCCTGCATTTTTGACCATGCCACATAGCCTGTCACCGGCAGCTGCACAGCCCTGATGGCCATCAAAGCCGGCGACCAGAATATCACCAGGCTGAAGATAATGAAGTGCGGCTAAAGACGCCAAAATATCCGCAGGTCCGTTATCTGCTGTCAATGCAGGACCGGCAACTGTCTGGCCAGCAGCCAATCCCGCAACCGGATAAATATCTTTGCTCAGCGCGCCGCGCCCATACATGGCATCAACAACAAACCCTGTCGGCACATCTGTGAACGCTGCAAGTTGTGTTTCTGTTGGACGATTACGGGTTTGCTTTATTTTTAATAAAGGAGGATCTTCAATCATTTGTATCTTCTACACCAGAATGCACGCTCACCATGCTGCCATCACCGGATTAAATCATAGACGAAAAGAGCCGCAGTTTCCACATGGATGAAACTACGGCAAGGAAGGGAGGCTAACTACTTACGCAATGATCAACACCATAATGATCGGTCATGCCGCGGTGCAAATTCATAGCTCACAAGCTGTTGGCCTGTCTTTGGCATAAACTATGCACATGTTAATCTGCATCGCTGCCTCTGCAGGATACAACTATATAAGGTATGAATCAAATGAATTATCTCTATATATTGTATGCTGGCTGCCGAATTCAGTTTTTGCTAATCTGGGACGGGGTCCAGTCGTTTTCCTTTGGGAAGGGGTGGCGCTTGAAACCCTGCTCACAGGCAGATGGTTTTTGGAAAAAATTTAACGGTTTAAGAGTCCCGTCACAGGAAGTCCGTATGTTATTCAAGCTGAAATTTATTCTCCCTTTGTTCTTCACGCTGTTGTTCAGTGGCGCGCAGGCACAGACCTTTCAGGAAGGCAAAGATGCCGCTCAGCGCGGTGATTTTGAGCAAGCCTATGATATCTGGCTGAAGCTGAGCCGGCGCGGTGATGTGTCAGCGCAGACCAGCCTGGCTTTTCTGTTCAAAAATGGTCAGGGGGTTGAGCGTGATCTGGACAAAGCGGTGATCTGGTTTACCCAAGCTGCTGAGAGAGGCGATGCCACAGCGCAGAATATGCTGGGGCTGTTTTATTACAGTGGCCAGGGGGTTAAGCAAAATTTCACAACAGCGGCCAAATATTATCAGATGGCAGCTGAACAAGGAGACCGTGACAGCCAATATATGCTGGCGTCTTTATATCGGCGTGGTGCAGGCGTGGATCAGGATATGCAGATGGCTGCACGTTGGTTCACGGCAGCAGCTGAGCAGGGCGACCGCGCCTCTCAGGCGAATCTGGCAGGGCTGTATGAAAATGGATATGGCGTTATTCAGGATTACGCTGCCGCAGCCAAATGGTATGAGGAAGCTGCAAAAAAGGGCGACATGGATTCCCAGTTTGGACTGGCCCGTCTGTATCAGGCTGGCTTGGGCGTGGCCCAGGACTTCACAATAGCAATCCAGCTTTACCAACAAGCAGCCGACAAAGGCCATATCGGCGCACACTACCAAATTGCACTGATGTACAGCAAAGGTGAAGGTGTTGAGCGTGATCTGCAACAAGCAGAAGCCTGGCATAAAATGGCTGCAGATATGGGCGATGAAGATGCGCAGTTTGATATTGCCCAGCGCTATAAGAATGGTGATGGCCTGCGAATGGATTTTGAACAGGCAGCCTTCTGGTTCGAAAAATCAGCAAAAGGCGGCAATATTGCTGCGATGGCGGCCCTTGCGTCAGCCTATGATGACGGTATTGGCCTTGGTAAAGATGATGAAGCGGCCAGCCTTTGGTATGAAAGAGCTGCCTTAGAGGGGGACACAGAGTCCCAATTCATTATCGCTACCCGCTATGAAGCAGGAATTGGTATCCTGCGCAATCCAGGAAAGGCGGTCCAATTTTACACGCTTGCTGCCGAAAAATCACATATTGAAGCCAGCTACCGTCTGGCCAGATTATATGATCAGGGGATCGGCACAGATGAAAATCCAGCAGAAGCTGCGAAATGGTATCTGCGCGCAGCGTCTTCTGGTCACGGCCCTGCTCAGGCAATGATGGGCCGTCTGTATATGCTGGGCAGAGGCGTAGATAAAGACATCATTCAGGCGCGTGAATTTTTAGCCATCGCTGCCGAGAAAGGTGATGATGTCTCGCAATATCTGTTAGCAGAATTTTACGATATCGGCGAAGGCCTGCTGGAAGATGACACGCTGGCTGCGAAATTTTATAAGCTGAGCGCAGATCAGGGCTATGCACCGGCCCAGTATAAACTTGGCCAAATTTACGCAGCAGGGCGCGGCCTAAAGCAGGATGATGAGCTGGCTTTAAGCTATTTCCGTCTGGCTGCAGAACAGGGACTGGCAGCAGCGCAAACAAAACTGGCACAGATTTATGAAGCTGGAAACGGGGTAAAGGTAAATCTGAAAACCGCGGCTAGCTGGTATGTGAAAGCTGCTGAGCAAGGTGCGATGAATGCGCAGATCTGGCTGGGATTTGCCCATAAAACCGGCACCGGCGTAGCAAAAGACAGCCGCCTGTCAGCTGACTGGTTCTTGCTCGCCGCCAATCAGGGTGACGCTGTTGCCCAGTTTGAGACAGGTACAGCCTATGAAAGCGGAACAGGACTGAAAGAAGATATAGCCGAGGCTATGTTCTGGTTTGAGCAGGCCGCTCAGCAAAATCATATTGAATCTCAATATCGGGTTGGTATGGGTTACCTGCAGGGGAACGGGGTTACAGCAGATGATATGGCCAGCTTCAATTGGCTCAAGCTGGCTGCTGACCAGGACCATAAACAGGCTGCCCGCCATTTAGGCGATTTGCTTCGCACAGGCAGAGGAACCGAGATCAATATTGCTGATGCAGTGTTCTATTACCGCCGGGCAGCTGATGCAAACATCATGGAAGCACAGTATCAACTGGCCATGATTTTGGGAGGGCCCGGCGCGTCTGAGGCAGATATTTCCGAGGCGATTGTGCTGTATGACAAAGCTGCCCAACAAGGTGACAGCCGGTCGCAGTTGATTTTGGGCATTTATTTTGATGAAGGCAGCGTTGTCCCGGCTGACAAGACAAAAGCAGCCACTTATCTGGAGATGGCCGCTGCGCAGGACATCACTGAGGCGCAATTCAGATTGGCTCAGCTTTATGATGGGGGTGCGATCGACGGCAAAACCGCCACTGATGCGGCAGACTATTATGAATCTGCAGCCCGGAATGGCCATGTTGGGGCACATTATTATCTGGCCAGGCTCTATGATGATGGGCGGGGGGTAGAGCAAAATTATGCGGAAGCGGCGCGTTATTACGAACTGCCTGCCGACCAGCTTTATGCAGATGCTGCCTGGCGTCTAGGCGTTATGGCCAGAGAGGGCCTTGGTATAGCCATTAATGCTGAGGTGATGGAACAACGGTTCTTGGCCGCTGCCAGCCAGGGTGATGTGCGCGCCCAACTGGCTCTTGGCAAAGCCTATCGCAAAGGGGACATGCTCAGCCAAAATTATGAACAGGCGATTGCGTTTTTGCGCCTTGCGATTGATCAGCAGGACAGAGAAGCTGAATTTACACTTGGGCAAATGCGCCTGAACGGTGAAGGCAGCGCGGCTGACCCTGAACAGGCTATTCGCCATTTCAGAAAAGCTGCAGATAATGACCATATGCTGGCTCAATATACCCTTGCTGACCTGTTGCATATGGGCACAGTCGTGAAACAGGATATGACAGAAGCCGCCTATTATTACGAACAGGCCGCTAAGCAAGGATATATGATGGCGCAATACAGAACTGCGCTTCTTTATGATACCGGCAAAGGCGGCTTAAAAGGCTACACGCAGGCTGCACAATTTTATGAGCTGGCCGCAAAGCAAGGTCATGTTCCCTCACAGCATAATCTGGCCATCCTGCTGGAAAATGGGCTCGGGCTGAAAGCGGATATGGAACAGGCGGCTTATTGGTATGGTCAGGCTGCCGAAAAAGGCGATATGAATGCCCAGCATGCACTCGGCATGATGTATGATGCTGGCCGCGGTGTGGAACAAAGCTATACCAGAGCAGCTGATCTCTATTTGGCTTCTGCCGAGCAAGGCCATATTGAATCTCAGGTCAGTCTGGGCGTGGTATATGTCAAAGGCAAAGATGCGGTACAGGATTATATTAAAGCGCATATGTGGTTCAACATTGCCGCAGCACAAGGCAACCGCACAGCCAGAGATTACCGAGATCGGATTGCCAAACGGATGATGCCGAAAGATATTTCCACTGCGCAGAGGCTGGCGCGGTCTTGCCTGTCACGCAATTATGTCGGCTGTAATCGTTTGTAAGGTGTTTTGTTGATGCTCAGCGATACAATTCGCGTTCAGCATCGCGCTGAGCCTTGCGTGTTTTGCGCTGGCGGGTAATCGCTTTTGCCTGGCCCTTGGTCATGCAATCAGGACATAAACAACTGTCCGCCAAATCAAAATGATCATGCATATTGGGCAAGTTCACACACCAGCAATCACGTGTCGGTGTTGACCCGCATTTGAACTGTGTCCCACAGTTTTTGCACTTCAATGTTTGCATCTGCTACGTGTCTAGCCAATTGTCCTTGTGTTAAGACTGGCTTGTGCCGGCAGATGTGAATATCATCAACGCGCCGATATTTTAGCTGCAGGCGGCGTTTATTACTCTTGTCCGGCACGTGCCGCACGCTTTCGCTCATGCGGATCAAGATGACGTTTGCGCAGACGCAGCGATTCTGGAGTCACTTCCACCAGCTCATCTGCATTAATATAGGCCATCATCTCTTCTAAGGACAGGCGACGCGGCGGAACCAAAAGGATCGCGTCATCTGATCCAGAAGCCCGCACATTGGTCAGCTTCTTCCCTTTCAGGACATTCACGCCCAGATCATTATCCCGGTTATGTTCACCGACAACCATTCCTTCATAGACCTTATCTTGAGGATTAACGAACATCATCCCCCGATCTTGAAGATTGAACAGAGCATAAGCCACAGCCTGACCGGTTTCTGTTGAAATTAACGCCCCGTTTCGCCGGCCTGCAATATCCCCTTTATAGGGTGCATAGCTGTGGAACACCCGGTTCAACACACCTGTTCCCCGCGTTTCAGTCAGAAACTTACCCTGAAATCCGATCAGCCCACGTGACGGGGCGAGGAAAATCAGACGCGTTTTGCCCGCTTCAGATGTGCGCATATCCACCATTTCAGCTTTCCGCTGATTGAGCGCGTCAATCACCGGGCTGGCATAATCGGCATCCACATCAACCGTTACTTCTTCGACAGGTTCATGACGCTGACCGTCAATTGTTTGAAACAGAACACGCGGGCGCGATACGGTCAGCTCAAACCCCTCGCGGCGCATTGTTTCGATCAGAACGCCCAGCTGTAACTCGCCTCTGCCGCCAATTTCAAAACTGTCTTTATTCTCACTCTCGGAAAATGTTATGGCGACATTAACCTCAGCCTCAGCTAACAGACGCTGACGGATCATTGTTGAGGTGACCTTCTTACCTTCTGTACCGGCAAACGGGCTGTCATTCACGGTAATCGTCACCGCCATAGTTGGTGGGTCAATCGGGGTTGACGGCATCGGTGTTGTTAAAGAGGGATGGGCGATCGTATCTGCAACAGACGCTTTGGTTAAGCCTGCGATACAGACAATATCTCCTGCACGTACAATATCAGTGGGCACACGTTCTGTACCTTCAAACCGCAGCAATTTCGTCAGCCGGCCTGTCTCTGCCACTTCGCCATCCAAATTCAGGGCCCGCACAGAGTCATTAACACTGGCCACACCCTGCATCACCCGACCGGTCAGACACCGTCCCAGAAACTGGTCAGAATCCAGCAATGTGGCCAACAAGGCAAACGGTGCACTGTCATCACCTTTTGGTGCTGGCACATGGGCGATCACCTTATCCATCAGGGGGCGCAGCGAGTCACGCGCATCATCAAGCTTGTCAACACACCAGCCATCTCGACCAGACGCATATAAAATGGGAAAATCCAGCTGTTCATCATTTGCATCCAGAGACACAAACAAATCGAACACCTCGTCAACCACCTCATCAGGACGGGCATCCGGCTTGTCCACTTTGTTGACAATCACAATTGGCCGCAAACCCTGAGCCAGCGCCTTGCCCAGCACAAATTTTGTTTGCGGCATCGGGCCTTCTGCGGCGTCAGTCAGCAAAATTACCCCGTCTGCCATATGCAAAACCCGTTCGACCTCACCGCCAAAATCCGCATGGCCGGGGGTATCAATGATATTGATCCGCACCCCTTCCCACGGGACAGATGTCGGCTTTGCCAGAATCGTGATGCCGCGCTCTTTTTCCAGATCGCCGGAATCCATCAGCCGTTCCTCAACCTTCTGGTTTTCACGGAACATACCGCTCTGCCTCAGGATTGAATCGATCAGGGTTGTTTTGCCATGATCAACATGAGCAATAATCGCAATATTTCTTAACTCTTCAGACATCTGGCTGCTTACCTAACTTAAAATTATTTTTATCCCTGACGGGATATTATCTTAACCGGGCAGGTGACTGACCAACCCAACTCCTGCTGCGGTCATCTGCTGTGCGGCAGCAGCCATAGACCCATCCAGATCAATCGCCCGGCAGGCCGGCAGAACAACCTGAACCTCATAACCCAGCCTGGCTGCATCAAGAGCGGAATAGGCCACACAATAGTCAGTGGCCAGCCCGGCCATCACCACTTTCCTGACCCCGCGATCCTGCAGATAGCCATGCAGACCAGTAACGGTGACCTTGTCATTTTCAAAAAAAGCTGAATAGCTGTCGACAGCGGCACGAAAGCCTTTGCGGATGATCATCTGTGCTGCATCAATATGCAGCTCTGGATGAAAAGCCGCCCCATCTGTGCCCTGAATACAGTGATCCGGCCACAATGTCTGCGGCCCATAACTGACCTCAATCGTCTCAAATGGGGAACGCCCATCATGGCGCGATGCAAAGCTGGTATGGCCAGCCGGATGCCAGTCCTGTGTGGCAATCACCATATTTGCCCTTTTGATCATCTGATTTATAGGGCTGACCACCTGATCCCCCTCAGCAACCGCCAGCTGGCCGCCGGGGCAGAAATCATTTTGTACATCAATCACGATAAGGGCTGTGGATATAGCCGCTAGATCAACGTCATGTGCCATGATGCAATCCTGTCAGTTCTTTCCAATGGACCCGGCATAAAGAGACATATTTATCATTTCCGCCAATCTCAATCTGCGCCCCATCTGTCATGGTCTGGCCTGTCTCTGTCTGGCGGATGACCATTGTGGCTTTTCGCCCGCAATGACAAATTGTCCTGATTTCGCGCAGATTATCTGCAATCGCCAGCAGCACAGCCGAGCCCGGAAACAGCTGGCCTCTGAAATCCGTACGCAGACCATAACACATCACCGGAATATCCAGCTGGTCAACAACAGACGCCAGCTGCCAGACCTGTTCAGCAGATAAAAACTGCGCTTCATCGACCAAAACACAAGCCAGCGGCAACCGGTTATGTTCCTGTTGGATCAGCTGGCTGACATCTGTGGTAGGATCAAAGGTCAGCGCATCTGCCTGCAGTCCGATACGAGAGCCGATTTGTCCCTGGCCCGCACGGTCATCAAGCGCGGCTGTCAACAATAATGTATGCATGCCCCGCTCACGATAATTATGAGAGGCCTGCAACAAAATAGTCGATTTGCCGGCATTCATTGCCGAATAGGAAAAATAGAGCTTTGCCACGGTGATGTTCTCATTCTCGGTCTGCGGTCAGACGCTTGGGCTCTGGCTAAATCAACTCAGCCAAAATGTCCAGATAAATCGGCCCCGCCCGACACCAAAGCCGGAATTGAAATCTGAAGCGAAACAGCCTATCGTTTGAACAGCTTACTCCTCTGGTTTTTCGGGATCCGATACCATGTCACAGCCTGCCTCACCTGAACAAATGCTGACCGTTCTTGATCATCCGCTGATCCGGACCAAGATGACTGTCTTACGCGACAAACATACATCGCCGCCAGAATTCCGGCGTACCCTGCATGAAATAGCCGGGCTAATGAGCATGGCGACCTTTGCACATCTTCGCACTGACCCGGTCAATGTCGATACACCTCTTGAGACCGCAGAAGGTGCACGCCTGCAGCAGCCTGTACCCTGTCTGTTATCTATTCTTCGTGCGGGAAACGGAATGGTTGATGCCTTGTCTGCGTTATTACCTGAGGCAGCTATCGGACATCTGGGGCTACAGCGCGATCCTGAAACCCATAAGCCGATTTATTATTATGAAAAACTGCCGTCTGACATAGATAAACGACAGGTCGTCATCACTGATCCGATGCTGGCCACAGGTGGCTCAGCCATTATGGCGGCAGATCATTTGAAGGCAAAAGGCTGTCTTGATCTGGTATTTGTTTGTCTTATCTCTGCCCCAGAAGGTGTAGCAACATTCCACGCCGCACATCCTGACATTCCGGTCATTACTGCTGCACTTGACCGTCAATTAGACCAAAATTGTTATATTTTGCCTGGTCTTGGTGACGCGGGCGACCGGATTTATAACACGATCTGATATCGTCTAGCGTTTCAGATTATCAGGTCCGAAACTATGTGGCAGCAACTCGTCTAAGGTGAAGCTCTGACGCAACCCTGTCTCATCACAGACCAAAATCTGTGTTTCTGCTGTGCCAAATTCACGGATTTTCTGACGACACCCGCCGCATGGCGTACATAATATTTCGCCCCTGCCCGCCACAGCAATTTTCTGGATTCGCTGCCCGCCTGACATAATCAGGGCTGAAATGGCACTTGCTTCTGCGCAACAGCCCTGCGGATAGGCAGCATTTTCAATATTCGCGCCGGTGTGAACAGCGCCATGTTCATCCAGTATCGCGGCACCAACAGAAAAACCACTATACGGGGAATAGGCTTTGTCCATCGCCGCAATGGCGGCCCTGATCAGCATCTCAGACATCGCTTCACCTCTCTTTAATATAAGGCACGCCAATCGCCCGTGGCGGTGTAGCTTTTCCGATGAACCCGGCCAGCAAAATCACCGTCAACAGATAAGGCAACGCCAGAATCAAATCCGTCGGTATCTGGCCCATAAACGGAACCTCTACCCCCTGAAGCCGCGCCGCAAGCGCATCCATAAACCCAAACATAAGACAGGCCAGCAATGCCGGAACAGGCCGCCAATTCCCAAAAATCAGCGCCGCAAGCGCAATATAGCCCTTACCGGCTGTCATCTCGCGGATAAAGCCTGCCCCATGTGCAGTGGACAGATATGCCCCGGCAATCCCGCAGAGCAGGCCCGCAATCATCACAGCCTGAAAGCGTAGAGCCGAAACGCTCATCCCTGCACTATCCACAGCCTCTGGTTTTTCCCCTACTGCCCGTAGCCGCAATCCAAAAGTGGTTTTGAAAATCACGTAGCCTGTCAGCACAACAGACACCAGTGCCACCCAAACCAGCAGATTATGTCCGGATATAATCTCTTTATAAATCGTACCCAGAACCGGAATATGCCCTGCCTGTTCGGCAAACGGCAGGGTGATGTCGCGGAACCGCTCTGCCTTTCCCAGAAGCGGCGTCTGTCCACCCATGGAAAACAGCGCAATCCCCAGCGTGACCGTCAGCCCAGAAGCCAGAATATTGATCGCCAGACCAGAGATGACCTGATTGCCTTTATGGGTGATACAGGCAAAGCCATGAATAAGGCTGAGGCAGACAGACACGGCAATCGCCCCTGCAAGCCCGGCAAAAGGTGAGCCGGTGAGCGCGGCAACGCTCGCCGCGGCAAAGGCAGACATCAGCATTTTGCCTTCTAAAGAGATATCAATAATACCCGACCGTTCAGAGAATAATCCGGCCATGGCACATAAAATCAGCGGTGTGGCCACCCGTAAAGTCGCATCAAGGGTCAACACAAATTGCAGCCAGAGGTCAGCCATTATCCTGCCTCCCGCGGGCTGAAAAACCGGAAATACAGCCGCGCCACTGTAGGCGTAAACAAATACGCCAGCGCCCCTGAAAACAGAATAATCAGCCCCTGAATCATCAACACCATCTCGCGTGTAATGGTCTGAAATTCAAAATCCAGCTCTGCCCCACCCTGATATAAGGCGCCAAATAACAGGCTGGCCAAAACAATACCGACCGGATGATTGCGGCCCATCAATGCCACTGCAATGCCGGTGAAGCCATAGCCAGAGGTGAAGTTTAAAATCACCCGCTGCTGGACCCCCAGAATTTCGTTCAGAGACATCAGCCCGGCTAAACCACCGGAAATTGCCATCGCGATCATAATAATCTTCGCCGGATCATGACCCGCATAAACCGCTGCCCGCTCACTGTGACCAGTGGCCCGGATGATATAGCCCAGCTTGGTTCGCCAGATCAGATACCACACCCCAAAACAAGCCAGTACCGCCACCACAAAGGACAAATTCAACGGTGATTTGGCAACAGAAAAGCCAGCCATCTGCAGTAATTCGTAAACTTTTGGCAGATTCACACCTTCAGCAAAACTGCGCGTTTCCGGCGACATCTGGCCAGGAGCCATCAACATCCCGGCCAGCAGCCAGACCATGATTGATGAAGCAACAAAATTGAACATAATGGTGGTAATCACAATATGACTGCCGCGCCTGGCCTGAAGCCAGCCAGGGATGACCCCCCACAACGCCCCGAATGCAGCAGCCGCGGGTACCGCCAGAAGTAACACAGCAACAGGCGGCAACACAGCATCCAGCATCAGCACCACCAGCCCAACCCCAAGACCGCCGATCATGGCTTGTCCTTCACCGCCGATATTGAACAACATGGCATGAAACGCCACCGCAACAGCAAGGCCGGTAAAAATAAAATTTGTGGTGTAAAACAGGGTATAGCCCAGCGCCCCTTTGTACACAAAAGCGCCCTTAATCATCACCCCCATCGCCACAAACGGATTTTCACCGATAATGGCAATGATGATCCCGGCCACGGCCAATGCGGCCAGCAAATTCAATACAGGCAGCAAGCCGACATCTATCCAGCGGGGCAGCGGTCTTATGCTCATCTTCAGCGGGCCTTTCCTGTCTGTTCAGGCGGGGTGTCCACACCCGCCATCATCAGGCCAATTTGCTGGATATCTGTATCAGCGCGTCTCACGATCCCCATATTACGTCCCTCATTCATGACCATAATCCGGTCAGACAGGCTCATAATTTCATCCAGTTCAACAGAAACAAGAATAACAGCACAGCCCTGATCCCGCAGCGCCAGAAGCTGTTTGTGAATAAATTCAATCGCGCCAATATCCACACCCCGTGTTGGCTGACCAATAAGCAGAATATCTGGCTGAGAAGACAGCTCACGGGCAAGCACAATCTTTTGCTGATTGCCCCCGGAAAATAAATTACTTTTCAGCTTCGGATTTGACGGCCGGATATCATAATCAGCCATCAGACGCTGGCAATGCTGCTCCATCTGTTGTGGTGAAAGGCTGATCTGGCTGCCCCCCATGAGGTCTGCATACTCATAGCCCAGAACAGCAGATTCAGCAGCCGAAAAAGGCAAGACCAGCCCAACAGCATGTCGATCTTCAGGAACATGCGCCAGACCATGAGACTTCACCTCAGACGGTGAGGCAGGCTGATCAGCAGTAATCTGTCTGCCCCCAAGCTGAATGGACCCAGAAGCCACCGGTCGGATCCCGGCCAACACGTCAAGCAATTCAGACTGGCCGTTCCCCGAAACACCTGCGATCCCCAAAATTTCACCCTGATGAACCGCAAAGCTGAGGTCACGCACATGCTGAACCCCAGATGCCCCTGTCACGCTCAGATGCTCTGCTGTCAGGACAGCGTGTCCAGCCTCAGCTGCTGCATAACCCACATCAAGCAAAACCGGACGGCCAACCATTAGTTCAGCCAGCTGCTGCGGAGTAGTATCTTCAGTTCTGAGATGATCAACCATCTCGCCTGAACGCATCACCGAGACAAAATCTGTTACCGCCATAATTTCCTTCAGCTTGTGGGTGATCAGCAAAACCGTTACCCCCTGCTGCTGGAGGGTCCGCAATATATCAAACAGCTGCTCGGTTTCCTGAGGGGTCAATACGCCGGTTGGTTCATCCAGAATTAACACCCGGGCCCCACGATATAAGGCCTTCAGGATTTCAACACGTTGCTGCAAACCAACAGGCAAATCCTGCACAACAGCCGACAAATCCACACTCAGCCCATATTGATCAGCAATCTTTTGTAATGAGGCTTTGGCCTGCTGCTGACCCGCATTCAGGTCAAATCCGCCCTCATGACCAAGAATGATATTTTCAAGAACTGTAAAATTCGGCACCAGCATGAAATGCTGATGCACCATGCCAATACCAGCAGCGATCGCATCAGCAGAACTGCGCAGCTTTACCGGCTGTCCGGCAATCGACACCTCACCACTGTCAGCGGTGTAAAACCCATATAAAATGGATACTAACGTTGATTTTCCGGCCCCGTTTTCACCAACAATACCGTGAATTGTACCCGGCCGGACAGACAGGCTCACATTATTATTCGCCTGTACTGCACCAAAATTTTTTGAAATATTTTGTAAAGAAATAGCAAGAGGCGATGGATTATCGCCTCTTGCTTGTGCATGCATATTGGTCGACATTTCGTGCCTTAATATGGGCAGTTTGAATCGCTCTCATAATTATGAACAACAACTTTGCCAGACAGGATATCACTGCGGGCCTGTTCAACAGCTGATTTAATTTCAGCTGTAATCAGCGAAGCGTTATTCTCGTCAATTGCCCAGTCGACACCGCCTTCAGCGACACCCAGGACTTTGATGCCTGAGGAGAATGACCCACCCATCGCATCTTTAAAGGTTTCATAAGCAGCGACATCAACACGCTTCAGCATAGACGTCAGGACTGAGCCAGGGGCCATGCCATTCTGGTTTGAATCGACACCAATTGCCAGCTTGCCTGCATCAGCTGCGGCCTGAATCACGCCAACACCTGTCCCGCCAGCCGCGTGATAGACCACATCAGCCCCGCGATCAATCTGGCTTTTGGCCAGTTCAGCACCTTTACCCGGATCATTCCAGGCAGACGGGGTTGTTCCGGTCATATTCTGATAGATATCAGCAGCACCGCTGACCGATTTCACGCCGCCAACATAACCGCAAGCAAATTTTCGGATCAAAGGGATATCCATGCCTCCGACAAAGCCGACTTTGTTGGTCTTGCTGGCCAGGGCCGCGGCAACACCGACAAGATAGCTGCCTTCATGTTCTTTAAACACATATTGGCGCAGATTTGGCGCATCCAGCCAGCCGACATCAATAATCGAGAATTTCTTGTCCGGATATTCCACTGCAACTTTTGAAATCGCATCTGCCTGGGCAAAGCCCACGCCCAGAATAATGGTGGCACCACGTTCTGCCATCCGCCGCATGGCCTGTTCACGCTGGGTTTCATTGGTGACTTCAAATTCCATCACCTCGACACCGGTTTCATCGGTGAATTTCTTCACCCCGTTCCACACCCCTTCATTGAAGGATTTGTCGAACTTACCGCCCATATCATAAATAACAGCTGGCTTAAACTCACCTGCTGTCACAGGGCCTGTAAGCGCAACTGCCATTGCTGCCAGACCGGCAAAGGCTGCTTTTTTTAAAAGTTTCATAGTCGATACTCCCTTTATGATTTCAGCCCAATTTGTCTGAGCCGTTCCTGCAGAAACTGTTCTGCTGTAAAATCATGCCTCAGCTTTACATCCGGTCGCGGATGTAAAAACATGGGCATAGAATAGCGCGAAAGATTCAAATTGACATCAGGATTAACCACCCGATGTGTGGTTGACGGAAAATACCCGCCTGTCGCCAGCGATAACATATCCCCGTTATTGATTGTAATCATTCCCGGATCACACGGTACATCATGCCAGTTGCCCTGTTTATCGCGCGCCTGCAGACCAGGTTGTGATCCCGCCAAAAGAAGGGTGATTAGGTTGATATCCTCATGTGCAGCCGCCCGAATCGCCGCCGCATCCTCATCCTGACCGACAGGCGGATAATGTAATATCCTCAACAGGCTCTGCTGGCTGTCAGCCATCATCTGTTCCAAAGGTGCGCTGAGGCTGGCCTGTAATTCTTTTGGCATTTGCTGATCCAACCAGCCCAGCAATTCAACGCCGATTGAGGTCAGGTCAGCATAGAGCTGGCGGGTAAAGGCGTTTAACCCGTCTGGTACCCGCCCCCAGGGATAGACATGGTAAAATTCTTTTAAATCCTTTTTGGCAGCGTCTTTTGCATGTTCAGATTTAAACGGGAAATAGCCATCCTGTTTTTCATAATCCCGCAGATAATCGGATTTGTCCTCACTGGCAAAAAACCCGCCCCACAGATCATATGCCTCATCGATACGTTCCGGTGAAATCGGGTGATTGGCCAGCACAGCAAAGCCGGTTTCCTGTAAAGACCGGGCAAGGCTTTGCGGCGCATCAGACGCCTTATAATCCACTGTCTCAATCTGCATAGACGCTCACTTTCTGCTTAAGTGGTCTGTTGTGCCTTAATCAGGCTGAACTGCTTCAGCGCATAACATCCATCTGGCGAATCTGTCTCATTTTGTCAGCTTGACCGCAAATGTCCAGAAACCTTGCTTTGATTTTTGCGGCATCAGCTGCAACAGCTACCCGGACGCCCCGCCGATTTAAGCTGTCATCAGGTACCGTCCTCCCGATCTGCTCGTCCGAGCAAACAACAGATAAAGGCGTTGTCTTGTAGCTAAACAGATCATTATCCGTAATCGCCACCAGTGCCGATGGATCATGCATCAGGCAAACATGCCGGCCGATCACTGAATGATAGAATTTGATATAAAAACCAGAGATATCATGCAAAAATCCGCCTATCTCCGGGGCGGTATGGCGCAAGGCCCTGAAATAGGCATCATCACAATCAATTGTCTGGGTTACATCCAGGCCAATCAGATCAATGTCCCAATCAGCCGCAAACACAGCATCTGCGGCATGCGGATCATTCCAGATATTGGCTTCGGCATAGGCAGACACATTGCCAGGCGCCCAGACCGCCCCGCCCATAATGACCAACTTTTTCACATGCTGCACAATTTCCGGGTCATGCCGCAGGACAGACGCGATATTGCTAAGAGGTCCAACCGGACAGAGAATCACCTCTCCACTATGCGCGCGGCATATCTCAGACAAATAGGTATCTGTGGTTTTGTCCAGAGGCACGCCTTCTGGCGTCTGTGCAGGCAAGTCGCCAAACCCTTCTTCACCATGCACATAGTGCGAAGGCGGGTTCAGTGGCTGGGTCAGGGGACAGGACGCTCCTTCGACCACATCAAGCGGGTAGTTTGCCTGTTCTGAGAGCAGCAACGCATTTCGAGTCGCCTGCCAGGAAAAAACATTACCAAAAACAGTGGTCAGGCCGAGCACATCAAGGCCCTGATGCGCAAACGCATAATGGATCGCCATCGCATCATCTATGCCGGGATCTGTGTCGATAATCAGTTTCTGTTTCATCTATGATCTCGTCTTTCAGCCCTGCCAGGCATCAAGTTCGGCGCGGGTTGGAATTGCTGCACTTGCCCCGAGCCGGGTGACCTGAAGGGCTGAGGCCTTTGCGGCTTGATGCATAGCGGCGCGCACCGTCACGCCTTCATCAAGACCAGCCAGCACAAAGCCTAAATAGGTATCCCCTGCCCCTGTTGTATCCACCGCCTCAACCGGATGAGCAGGCACATCAAAGGGGGCGTCCGGCTGGCCCAGATAAGACGCCCCTTTTGCGCCCCTTGTGACAATCACATGCGCAATATCCAATGCGGTAAGCGGCGCACCTGTAAAGGCTTCAAGCGCTTCAGCTTCAATATGATTGACCACCAACAAATCAACAATCGGCAACAGTCCGGCAGTCACCTCAGCTACAAATGGCGCGGCACTATAACAGATCTGCAGACCGGCTTGTTTGGCAGCATGCAAAAACGGTTCTGTTAAATTTGTCTCATTCTGTGCCAGGGCCCAGTCCCCCGGCCGGGCTGAAGACAGGAACGGTGCAATCATATCCTCTGTCAGCGCATGATTGCTGCTTGGGCTCAGGATAATCTGGTTCTCGCCAGAGCAGGCATCAACAGCGACAATCGCATGACCTGTGGCCAGTTCACCTGACTGGATATGGGCACAATCCACGCCAGCATCGCGCATATCCGCCAGCCAGCCATCATCAGCCTGGTGAATGCGTCCGGCATGCCGCACATCAGCACCGGCCCGGGCAAGGGCAATAGACTGGTTCGCGCCTTTGCCGCCAAGAGCAGCCTGAAAAGATGTTGCCGCCAGCGTTTCCCCGGCAGTGACCAGATGCGGGAGCGTATAGATATAATCAATATTGATTGAGCCCAGATTAAATATTGTCATCTGTTGGTATCTGCTCAGTTCTCATAAATCATCACATCCGCCGGGCGGTTCGTGTTGTTCAGGCCTGCTGGCCACCATTGGCCTTTGACCAGCCTTTGGGATCATGCAAAAAGCTTTCAACCGTCTGTGCTGTGAAGCTGTCAAATTTATCACTGGTTTTGATTTCCGCCAGCACATCCCACCAGCTTGACAGATAATGGAGGGTCAGGCCAGCCTCATCAAGCTGTGCTTGTGCATGGTCAAAAATATTATAATAAAACACAACGAACGCATGGTCACAGCTGACCCCGGCTTGTCGCAAAGCATTGGCAAAAAGCAGCTTGCTGCCACCATCTGTTGCCAAATCTTCAACCAGCAGCACATTTGTGCCGTCTACCAGCTCGCCCTCTATTTGGGCATTGCGGCCAAAACCTTTTGGTTTTTTGCGCACATACTGCATCGGCAATGCCAGACGTTCAGCCAGAAACGCCGCAAACGGGATACCCGCCGTTTCCCCGCCCGCCACACTGTCAAATGCCTCAAACCCCGCATCCTGGGCCAGCACAGAGGCAGCAAATCCCATCAGTGCAGAACGTATCCGCGGAAAAGAGATCAGCTTGCGGCAATCAATATAAACAGGGCTGGCCGCCCCCGAGGTCAGAATAAAAGGCTCTCTGGCATTTACATGAACCGCTTCAATTTCAAGAAGCATAGAGGCTGTTGATTTGGCGATCACGGATTTATCCATTACAGGCAGGGTAAGCATCTTTATCATCCCTTTTGGTTTCTTGGACACGCCAAGGTCAGGATTTCACCGACCAGAACACATCCATTTGCGGGTCAAATACGGTGATATCACCTTCCGGCGTCTGCACTGATCCAGGTACAGGTTGCGGCTCATCATGCTTTACCAGTGTAAGCCTATCCTGATTTACATCAAGACCATAGAATTGCGGCCCAAACACAGATGTAAACCCTTCCAGCCTGTCCAGGCATCCGGCATCATCAAAAATCTGCGCAAGACAGGCAATTGTGTTTGGCGCATTGAAAATGCCCGCACAGCCACAGGGCTGAAGCTTGGCCGGGTCCAGATGAGGCGCGCTGTCTGTGCCCAGGAAAAACTTGTTTGTGCCCGCAAGAACCGCCTCCAGCAGGGCCAGACGGTGTGTTTCGCGTTTCGCCACAGGCAGGCAGTAATAATGTGGCTTAATCCCGCCTGCCAGATAGGCATTACGGTTGATGATCAGATGATGCGGCGTCACGGTTGCAGCCAATCTGTCCCCTGATGAGCTGACAAAATCAACTGCCTGTCTGGTGGTGATATGTTCAAACACGATATTCAGCTGTGGCAACCGGTCATGCAAAGGCTGCAAAATCCGGTCAATAAATACCGCTTCACGGTCAAATATATCAATTTCCGGGTCTGTGACCTCGCCATGTACCAGCAAGTGCGCCCCTGTTTCTGCCAAAGCTTCCAATACGGGCATTACCTTGTCGATATCCCTGACCCCGCTGGCGGAATTGGTCGTGGCACCAGCCGGATACAGCTTGACCGCGGTGGCGATACCAGACCGGATCGCTACGACCAGATCATCTGCATCTGTCTGCTCAGTCAGATATAAGGTCATCAGCGGTGTAAAGCCCGCGCCCTCAGGCATTGCCGCCAGGATTCGATCACGATAAGCAGCAGCGTCAGCACCGCTGACAACAGGGGGAACAAGATTTGGCATCACAATCGCCCGACCTGACCAGAAGGTGGTGTAAGGCAATACCGCCTTCATCACATCCCCATCACGAAGATGAAGATGCCAGTCATCAGGTTTGATTATCTGCAGTTCTGTTCCCATGATTGTTTAATTTCAGCCCTTGGCCCGCTCAATAGCAGCCTTGATCATCTCTGCCGCCTTTTCCGGGCCTTCCCAGCCCTGAACCTTGACCCATTTGGTCTTTTCCAAATCTTTATAATGTTCAAAGAAATGCGCAATCTGGTCTAAAATAATCGGCTGCAGATCAGCTGTTGACTTCACATCTTTATAGTAAGGATGCAGCTTGTCCACAGGCACACATAACAGCTTTTCATCTATACCACTTTCATCTTCCATCATCAGAACACCAATCGGACGCGCGGCGATCACACAGCCATGCACAATCGGCATCGGGGTCAGCACACAGGCATCAATCGGGTCACCATCATCTGACAATGTATGCGGCACAAACCCGTAATTCACAGGATAATGCATTGGCGTATGCAAAAACCGGTCAACCAGAAGGGCGCCTGACTCCTTGTCCAGCTCGTATTTTACCGGAGCTGAGCCAGCCGGAATTTCAATAGCAACATTAATTTCTTCAGGCGGGTTTTTCCCAACAGTCAGTTTATCCAAATTCATAGCGAGCCGTCCTTACTGCATCAAATTCATCCAAAGGCAGTACGTGCACATCTGTTTGTGTCTGCCTGTTTTTTTGTTCCCCCTTAATACAAATATGAACAAGCTTTGACCAGACCCAATTTAGGGCTCAGCAAAACCCTTGATTATGTGCAGCCAGACCGGCATTGTACCGACATATTCGCCAGCACCATGTGGACGATGAATATGGGACATCAGACAGACGCTCACATCCTTGTTATGGGTCAGGGCATTGCCGGCCTGACCGCAGCTATTGTGCTGGGAGAGGCCGGATATAGTGTCCAGGTTTTAGGCCGCAGATTCCCGGCTCCGGGTGGCCTGCAACTCTCGCCAAACGGATTTAAGGCCTTAGCTGCCCTGGGCCTGGATAAACCGGTCCTGGAAAAGGCGGTGCGTCTGCGCTCTGTGGAGATTAAATCTTTATCCGCGCATCGCCATCTGACAGAAATCATTCATCAGCCGGACCAGACACATGCGGCCATTGCCAGACAGGATGTCCTGGACCTGCTGAGTGCGCGCGCTGAGCGGATCCCGCTGGTCAGTTTTACAGATACCCGTCTTGAGGCTCTGCACGTAAAGGCGGGCAAGGCGCAGATTGTCAGTCAGGATGGTCAGGTGTTCCTCGGCGATGAGGTGATCGGCGCAGATGGCGCCAACGGGCTGGCCAGAGCCGCTATCGCCGGCCAGAACCAAAGCCAGATGAAAGCTGTGTATCGGGCCATGCGGGCAGAGGTGAAGGCAGATCATTTGCCCGCGGTTCTGCGCCGCCAGTCAACCTTGCTGCTGTTGGGCGATGGATGCCATCTTGTCAGCTATCCGATTGCCGGCGGGACACGGAACAATCTTGTTTTTTGTGCCGCTTCAGAACAGCTTGGCCCGGGCTGGGCAGAGCGTATTTTTTCCTCTCTTCCTGTTCTGGCCTGCTTGTCTGATCCGTCTGTTAAATGGACAGATACCCCTTTATATCCAGCACAGGCCCTGCCTGTCTGGCGACGTGAACGGGTAACCCTGATAGGGGATGCCGCACATGTCATGCCGCCTCATCTGGCTCAGGGAGCTGGCCAGACCTTTGTTGATTGTGCCTGTCTGAAAGCTGAATTGGCCAGGTTACCGCTATCAGACGCGCTCAGCCAGATGGCAGCCACCCGCTCAAAAGATGTGCAGAAGATTATCCAGAAAGCCACTGCCTCAGGCCAGGTGATGCGCCTCGGCGGGTTGGCCAGCCGCGCCAGAAATATGTTTATTGATCTGGCTGGCCCCAGATTTATGAAGAGCTGGCTGAATGACGTCTGGGACACAGACAGCTGAACCAGTGTGACATCCAGACAGGTTGTGCTGACGTAGAAGAAAAAAAATCTGGCTTGATCATTATGTTCACACGTTTTTATTCTGTTTTGCTCGCTGTTTGTCTTGGAGGGGTTATGACATTATCCGCTGCTATTTCTGCTGGCCCATCTGCCTGGGACTTCAGCTTTACCGACATTGACGGCAACCAGATGCCGCTGCGGGGCTATCAGGGCCAGGTTCTGTTGGTGGTAAACACTGCTTCACGCTGTGGTTTCACGCCGCAATATGACGCGCTGCAGACCTTGTGGCAGAACTATAAGGATGAGGGTCTGGTCGTCATTGGCGTCCCGTCCAATGATTTTGGCGCACAAGAGCTCTCGTCTGAAGCCGAGGTGAAAGACTTCTGTGAAGTGAATTTCAATATCGATTTTCCAATGACGGCAATTACAGCTGTCAAAGGCGGTGATGCACATCCTTTTTATCAGTGGGCTGGCCAGCAGGCTGGCATGATGGCAAAGCCAAAATGGAATTTTCACAAATATCTGGTCGGCCGGGACGGGCAAATTTCTGACTGGTTCTCGTCGGTGACCACGCCAGAGGCAGCCAAGCTGAGAACAGCTGTTGAAAGCGCCCTGGCCCAACCGCGCTAAGCCCTCTTACCAGCGTCGACCCAGACCGCCACATCGCCTTGCTGCTTGATTGTAAATCCGCGCTCGTGTACACAACAAAGCCTCGGGTCGGGATAAATGAGGGCGGTGGACAGATGGAACTCCCCCCAAAGACAAATCGCTATGTTGTGGCCGCGCTGTATCAATTTGTCAGCGTGGATGATTGTGCTGGCTGGCAAGCGAAGCTGAAAGAGATCTGCCGGAGCCGTCATCTAATGGGAACCTTGCTGATTGCCCCTGAGGGGCTGAACGGGACAGTTGCCGGCCGTTACGATGATATCAATAATTTTGTACAATGGCTGGGCACCGTAACCCCCTTTACCGGTCTGGAAATTAAATATGCCCTCCATGATAATGCCCCGTTTCACCGGATGAAAGTGCGGCTGAAACGCGAGATTGTCACCATGGGTGAGCCTGATATCCGGCCAAGCGAGCAAGCAGGTAATTATGTTGCGCCTGAAGACTGGAACGCGCTGATCTCAGACCCTGATGTTCTGGTCGTCGACACCCGTAATCATTATGAGACAGCGATTGGCCAGTTCCGCGGCGCAACTGACCCGCACACCACCACCTTTCGCGAATTCCCCGCCTGGGCCAAGGCCCTTGCCGAAAAGCCTGAAGATGAGCGGCCACGCAAAATTGCGATGTATTGCACAGGCGGTATCAGATGTGAAAAATCAACATCTTATATGAAATCCATCGGCTTTGATGAGGTCTATCATCTGAAAGGCGGCATCTTGAAATATCTGGAGGATATTCCGCAAGACAGCTCGCTCTGGGACGGCGAATGTTTTGTTTTCGACAGCCGCGTATCTGTGGACCATGCGCTGCACCAAGGGTCATATCAGCTATGTCACGCCTGCAAGATGCCGCTTAGCGAAGATGAGATGAGGACTGCCCATTATGTGCCCGGGATCAGCTGTCCGCATTGTCATGATCTCACCACAGATGCGCAAAGACAACGGTTTGCGGAACGTGCGCGCCAGATTGAACTGGCCAGACAACGAGGCACACAGCATATCGGCGCCAAGGCCACCCGGCCGAAGCCCCCGAAAAACGTCCAGAAAGACCCTCAAGAAAACCCTCAGGAAAACCCGGGCGAGCGCTAGTTGTTGCGCAGAGCCGTAATCGCTGCCTGATACCCCTCAGCCGCTCCAAAAATAGCAGATCCTGCAACCAGATTATTGGCACCAGCCTGTCTGGCCAGCGGCGCGGTCTGGGCAGTAATGCCGCCATCGACCTGAAGCTGAATGTCACGTCCTTCAATCATTTCGGCAACCTGGCTGATTTTCGGCAGCATTTCAGAAATGAATTTCTGGCCACCAAAGCCAGGATTAACCGTCATCACCAGCACCAGATCAAGCAGATGCAGGCAATGCGCCAGATGGTCCACACCTGTGGCCGGATTCACCGCCACCCCGGCACGGCAGCCCAATTCGCGAATTCTGGACAAGGTCCGGTCCAGATGCGGGCAGACTTCTGCATGCACCGTTATGCCTTGTACACCGGCAGCCGCGAAATCGTCCAGCAATGCATCCGGGGTTTCGATCATCAGATGCGCATCAAAATACGCCTCTGTTGCACCGCGCACGGCCTTGATAATGGGTGCCCCAAAGGTCAGATTCGGCACAAACTGGCCATCCATGACATCCAGATGAATCCAATCTGCACCTGCTGCAGCCACAGCGCGGATTTCTTCACCCAACCGGCTAAAATCACTGGCCAGTACAGATGGAGCGATGACAACAGGTTTTGGTGATACTGCCATAGATTTATCCTCACTTAACGTTGCGCAGAGCCGCTCAGCCAGTCTGCAGGGACGCAACCATATCCTGAACGGTTTCAGATAATGGCCGCGGCGAAAATTTCAGAATTTTCCGTGCGGGCTGTGTATCAAAATACCGCATCAGCCCCAGTTCTGATCGAATGCTTCTGACATTGGCATCCACCATCCCTGCAACCTGCGTCAGCCAGTTTGGCATTTCACGTGAAGAAGCCTTGCGCGAATGGGCTTTCAGATGGTCTGCCAGTTCTGACATCCAGATCGATTCGCCTGCCAGAATGAAGCGTTTACCCACAGGCCGCTTACCGGTCAGAGCGGCAATATGCGCTGCAGCCACATCGCGGATATCCACAGGAGCGAAACTGATTTTCGGGACCAGCGGATATTTACCCGCCATGATCATCTGGACCAGATCAATGCTGGCTGAAGATTGCGCTTTCAAGCGCGGCCCCAGAACCAGGCTGGGATTTATCATCACCAGCTCAAGTTCAGGATGTTGTTCAGCAAAAGACCAGGCTTCTTTTTCCGCCAGCGTTTTTGAGCGTATATAGGTGCCAACCCCTGCATTCAGATCGGTCCAGTCATCAGCTGTCAAATACCGATTATCTTCTGCATGACCATATCCGATGGCCGCACAGGATGAGGTCATCACCACCCGTTTGACCCCGGCCTTAACCGCTGCAGTCAGGACTTGTCTGACCCCTTTCACCGCTGGTTCGATGACCTCGTCAGGCTGTTTTGGCTCGCTCAGCGGAAACGGAGAGGCACAATGGATCACCGCCTTGCAATCCGCCATTGCTGGCTGCCAGCCCCAGCTGGCGGTAAGCTCAGCATTATGCGCCCTGAATTTTGGATGGCTGAAATCATTTTCAAGCTGATAGACTTTTTCGGCTGTACGGGCCGTGCCCATCACCGCATAACCGGCGTCTAACGCCTGGCTGACAATGTGGCGCGCGACAAAGCCTGTCGCGCCCGTGACGCATATCTTCCCCGCCATCTTATGTCTGCTCCTCTGCTATTCAGGCTGTCTGTCAACCGCCTATATAACATCCTTTGCCTTAAAATATGGTAAATTATCCTGAGATGAGCAGCCCATCACTGCCAGACGCTCGATAATTTGTAACGCCCGCTGATATTTACGTTCAATTTCTTCTTCACTGAACTCGTCAAACTGCTCGCCACATAGCAGAATTCCATGATTGGCCTGCAGGGCACGTACCCGCCGGCCATGCATCAGACCATCCACCAGAGTCGCATGTTCAAATTCATCGCCCTTAACAATCTGAATTTTATTTTCAACCAGGAAATAGCGGATCGCGGCCTCGCCCTGCAGGGCAAATTGCCAGAATTCAGAATCAGACTTTGACGGCTGGCCACTGACCAGACTGAATGCCTTACAAAACGCCAGGAAGATCAGCTCATCCCGTTCGGCCCCGGTCCAGGCGGTCCGGCCCAGCGTGCGCCAGATGTCCCGGTTCATTTCTTCATAAATCGCTGGAATGCGTTCAAAGAACAGACGATGCAGACCGATATCATTGACCGAATCTTCCATCCGCTGTTCTTTATGGATGTCAATTGCGCTGTAGGAACCACATACAGGACAGCCTGAATCTGAGAATTTGTCTTTCAGATAAATATGTGAGCACCGCAGGCTGGAATCCAGCTTATTGTCGCATAAATAATAGCTTTTCTGTTCATCAACAGGCTGTTGGGAAATCCACTGGAACCTGTTTTTATATTTCAGATAAGAGCCCCTGTGTGACCACAAGCTCCATTTCAACTGTTCTACCGGCCCGAAGGTTGACCAGTTAGAGCTGACATCGATCACCACACAAGTGTCTTTGTTCTCTGCTGCCCGCAGCCCGCGGCCGACAGACTGGCCCCACAGTACTTTGGACAAGGTCGGGCGCATATGCACAATGATGTTACAGTTCGGATTATCCCAGCCTTCGGCCAGCACACCGACAGACACCACCGCTTCCACCTCGCCGCGGGCATGGCTTGCCAGAATTTGCATCCGCTCTTTAATCGGCGTGTTCGCCGTGATCAGACAAACCGACAGGCCAAGCTCTTCAATCGCCTCAACCGTGGTTTCCGCCACTGTCACATCCGGGCAGAACCAGGCGGAAATAGGGATCGGTTTTACCTGCTGACGTTCTTCGCAATAGATCATACAAGCATGGCTGATCATAGATGATTTGATAATCGCCGGTGCCAGCTTGGCCACAGGAAAATCACCTGAGCTGATATCAATATTGCCCAGTTCAAGATCATGCACGAAATGCGGCCGGTAACGCGGCCGGACCAAGATGCCCTCATCAAACAGTTTTTCCATATCCGCACCGTCGATAATCGCATCAAAGGCCAGGCTGAGCTGGTCTTTTTGATCTGCTGTGCGGCGTTCAGGTGACGCGGTCAGCCCCAACAGATGCGCATCATCACGTCCGCGTTCCATGAAGCTTTCCAAAATGCGCTTATATCCGGTCCCGTTCGGTGACACCCGATGGGCCTCATCGATAATCACCAGCTTGGCCTGTTCAACCGCCTCATCCAGAATTTCGCGCGCCCTGGTGCTGGTCGACAGCAACACATCATAATCCAGAAAGGCTTTTTCGGTATGATTCAGATCCAGCTTACGTACCCGGTGTTCACGGGCCAATGCACGTTCCAGCTGTTCCAGCAGCACCAGCCGGTGACACAGGACAATGACCTTTTCACCAGCATAGAACTGTTTAATGATTTCACTGGCGAGAACGGTTTTGCCAGCCCCGGTCGGCGCTTTGACAATGAACCGCCGGTGCGCTTTCAAAATATCGGGAAAACCGTCAATAATATCCTGTTGCCAACGCCTGAGCTGCATGCGGATTTGTACCTGTCACTTTCTACATGTTCACGAGCGCACCAGTGTACAGAAGTTTTGACAAATAATCTCTAGCGAAAGTGAAAAAAACTGACTTTTTTTCATCTGCTGTTTCAGCAGAGGGCCTTAATCCGGTCAATAAGGTCAGAATTTATGTGGCGTGGCCCCGTATCCAGGCGGTTTTTATGCCGCCTGTCACCAGGCAGTCTGACCCCGTTCAGCTGGCGGATAGCCGCGAAAAACCCCTCGCAATGGTCCTGCCAGCCGTCACCTGCGACCAGTTGCGGGTTGATGGCGATTACCAGCTCACCCCCTTTGGCTGGCCCGCCATCATTATTATCATGCTGGCCTGCTTCATAAGAAAAATAATCGCCGGTCATGCCAGCGCACAATAATTCAACCATCATCGCAATCGCTGAGCCTTTATAGCCGCCAAAAGGCAGCAACACCCCTTTCAGGATTTCAGCCGGATTGGTTGTGGGCTGACCATCAGGACCAAGACCGGTTCCGGGCGGAACATCATGACCATCCCGCGCAGCGATTTGCACATCCCCCTTGGCCAGTGTCGAAGTAGCCATATCAAATACAAGCGGTGTTGTCCCCGGGCGGGGCCAGGCAAAAGATAACGGGTTGGTCCCGAAAAAGGCCTGTGTTGCCCCGGCCGGCGCGACCGTGGGTTTAAAAGCGGTACAGGCCAGCCCCATCAGCCCGCGTTCAGCCAGATATTCAACTTCCGGCCATAAGGCAGCAAAGTGAAAATTATTCACCACCCGCATCACCGCAATACCCGTTTTTTCCGCAGCTTCAGCCAGAACCGGCAGGCCGCGTTCCAGTGCCAGCGGCGCATAACCAAAATCACCATCAACACTTACCACAGAGGCCAGATCATTACTGACTGTGGGCTGAGCAGAGCCGTTCACCTTGCCAGACTGAAGTGAAGCCACATATCCCGGCACGCGAAACAAACCATGTGAGACAGAGCCGTCCCGCTCAGCCGTGGTCACAGTGCGGGCCAGTGCGGCTGTGTTATCCTCATCACATCCATGTGCCCGGAACACACTTAACGCAAGTGTTTCAATTTCAGCCAAGCTCATTGCTGTTGTCTGTGGCTTTGTCATCTGTCAGGCTCCTCAGGGTTCAGACCATAAATCAGGGTCGCGCAAGACCGTGCATTTTTTTCATCTTAGACGGGTTTTTCAGTCATTATCAACCAGACCTGCGCCCGCCCCGCTCTGGCGAGACGCCGCGCTGGCAGGCACATAGGTCAGATGCGCCAGTCGCTCACATGCTTGCCAGACAGCCAGCTCTACCTCAGTATGACGACACAGAACCGGTGCTGATTTGCTGGCTGACGCACAAGGCTGATAGCTGAGCTGCAAGCCCTGATCAGATGCCAGCTCTGTGGCACGCTGAGGATCGCTTATGACAATCGGGGCGGACAGGCCCGCCTTATGCACCAAAAATTGTCCGCCGTAAGACCGGGCAGCTGCCATCAGCAGACCCGCCATTATCAGCGGATCATCCAGCTTGTGCAGCTCAGCCGGCCCCTTTCCCGCGACCAGCCAATCGATCACAGCCACCCCTTCAGCTTCCGGGCGGAGATGATCAATCTGCATCTGGCCAGCCAAGAGGCTGAGTTTCAGCTGGTGTGTGTGCGGCGCTTTGCCCTGCCGGACCAGCAGCCTGTGTAGCGTGGCCAGACCAGCATGACCCGAACATTGCAGCAATGTGGTGGCCTCAGCCAGATCCTCAGCACGGTCATGGGTAAGGCCACTGCCGATACAGGCCTTGCGGGCGATCTGGAATATCTCATTCGCTGAACAGGCCTGCGTGATGTGGTCTGCTGTCTTCGTTGTCATGCCGGATGCAACGGAAACAGCCAGTCATCAAGGCTGGCCTTGTCAGAACCGGTCAGATCATCTGCGGTCGGGGCGCCCTGATACAGGGTAATCCGCGTCCATCTGTCTGATTTCGGGTCAAATTTGCTGGCCCCGAAAAAAGATAATTTGCATCTGAGCAAATCAATCGGCCGGCAAGCTTCACCAACCAGATTGTCACGAATTTCACCATAAGGGTATCTGGCAGTGGTCTGTACCCGTCTGACAATATGACGTAATTCAGGCCGCTGCATCAGAAATTCAGCCACGCTCATCGCCGGGTCAGCCTGCAGGAGTGCCTGGCGCAGCTGGTCAACATAAAGCGCGATATTAAAGGGCATTTCGCGCTCTGCCCCCGGTTCGTCATAACGGTTGCCCAAACGTGGCTCCAGCTTTTCTTCGGACACATACCAGAACTGGGCCTGGGCAGCCGGATCAGACCTGTTAACAGCCTGTGTCCAGCGATAATGCTGATCCATTATCGCTGTCAGTTCTGACACGCTCATGCCCGGATCAAGTTTAGGTGTGGAGGGCGTGGCCATGCATTCTGCCAGCCCGTCAACCTGAGACGGGATCAGTTCCAGAAGAACAGAAACCATAAGCTCTTGCGCATCCTCAGAACAGGACTGAACCCGGGAAAACAAATCGGCAAGCGGGGCCTGTTCGGCCAGCGGCTGTTCAGCCAGTCCCGCACGCAAATCGTCAAGCTCAGCGCTGAGCTGGTGATTTCTGGCCATCTGATCGGCATCATCAACCACCCATTGGGCAATATGGGCCGCCGCCCGATCAAGCAAATCATTCAGCCGGGCCTGTTGCTGGTCAGAAAGGGTGCTGACAGCCAGAGCCCGCGCCAACGCCACTTCACGAGCCATGATCCAGCTGTGAATAAGACATGGGTGATTCACCAGAAACGGGGCCATGCCCAGACCGGTGGAATTCCCCACACCAATATAGCGGCGGATTGGCGCGGTCAGGCGCACAGCTTTGTCACCACCTTTTTGCCGGGCGCAATATTCTGCCAATAATAAGGTGAATTCCCGGATCAGGAACACGGTCAGCATTTCTGCCTGAAACGGTCCAGCCAGCCCTTCATAGCCGGTCACTTTATCCCGATCCGCAATTCCAAATTTGCCATTGCCATAGACCGCAGTGGTGCGCATCAGATAGCCCGTGGCCGTCAGCTTATCCAGGTCTGGCTGGTGGCCGGCTGCAAGCTGGTCAACAATATGGGCAAACAAACGCACAGATTTATTCGCACGCGATAAAGTCAGCACACGATCATGATAAAGCCCGGCTTCCTGATGCGTGACCTGATCAGATAAAGCGGCAATATCAGCTGATGTCGGCATCCCTTCAAACAAACAAAAGCTGGCATCCCATTTGGTGGCAATCACGCGGTCAGTGCGGTCAGCAGCATCAAGCGGGCGGCTGTAGGCAATCAGCGAGAACAGCTGTCCGCCCACCGGCAGGCACAGCACCATATGGCCAAAGCCGTCCTGATCAAGCTGGCAGACCGGAACCGTCAGACCTGCGCCTTCAGCTGCGGCACGCCGCAGAAAAACCCGCATAAAGCTGAGCCGATGCGGGAAAAAGGCACCCAGCCGCGACAATGTCATCACCTGATCAGGTGAACGCAAATCAGGCACGGGCTGCCCGCATGTCATTTCCGCCTGAAAGGTCATCATGCTGCCTATCTTCAGTGATCTGAAACTGGTGCAAAATTCTGGTCATAAAAGCGCAGCCAGTTCAGCCCCATAATCGCGGCTATTTCATCTGTTGAAAAACCCACTTCGCTGAGGCCAGACGCAATATTCGGAAAATCCCTGATCCCTGAAAACCAATCTGGCTGAGGCGGAAAGCCGGGATTATCAGCACTGCCCTCGCCAAAATCACGTTCCAGAGACCAGCGGCCATTCCGCATCCATTCAACCACAGAATCCGGCTGGTTCTGGCACAGATCAGAGCCAATCCCTAAATGTTCCACCCCATAACGGCTGGCTGCCTCTGCGACCATTTCGGCAAATCCGTTTAAGGAACAGGCACTGCCATCTTTTAAGTGATGCGGATATAACGAGAAGCCGATCATACCGCCTGCTTTTGTCAGTGCGGAAATCAGCGCGTCTGATTTGTTGCGCCGGGCCGGATGCCACCAGTCAGGATTCGCATGCGTGATGGTGATCGGCCGGCTTGAGACCTCCATCGCTTCAAAGCTGGACCGTTCTGATGAATGGCTCATATCGATCACCAGCCCGACCCGGTTCATCTCGGCAATGGCCTGACGACCAAAGCGGGTCAGGCCCGGATCTTCAGCTTCATAACAGCCTGTCGCCAACAAAGACTGGTTATTATAGCTGAGCTGCATAAAGCGCACACCCAGCTGGTGCAGGATTTCAATCAGCCCGATATCATCTTCCATAGGTGAGCAATTCTGCAAGCCATAGAAAATCGCCGTCCGGCCAGACGCATGGGCAGTATGAACATCATCAGCGGTGCGGCCAAACATCAGCCGGTCAGGATGAGCCGCAATATGCCGGTTCCAGGTGATGATATTTTCAACCGTCTGGCGGAAATTTTCATGATAACAAATGGTCACATGAACCGCAGACAGCCCTGCTTCGGCCATTTCATCAAACAGAGCAGGTGAATAATTTGCATATTGCAGATTATCTATGAAAATCGGTGTCTGCGCCATGTGTTCCCCTCTGCGCTTTGTCAGCTATTTGCCAGACCGTTCCAGCTGTGCGTCCAGCCACGCGCCAACCTTCAGGACCTGCTCATCACATCCCAGCCCGCCAGTCAGCTGCAAGCCAACCCCCAGCCCATCCGGGCCGGTCATCCGCATTGCCCCGTCAAGAGGCAAGGACAGGCACGGGCTGCCGCACAGGCTCCATAATGTATTGCAGGCCGGATTGCCGGTCCCGTTTTCAAATAAAGGGGCCTGACCAGTGGCAGAGGCCGTCAGCACCCCATCATAATCTGCAAACAGGCTGTCCATAAAGGCTCTTGCCTCGTCTCTTATCAACAGGGCCTGGTGATAGTCTTCCCTCGCAATTTTGCGGCCGCGGCTGACCACATCTGTAACAAATGCAGATACCTTGTCCGGATTGGCGTCTGCGACCGGACCCAGATTACGGCCAATCTCAACATCATAAATCATCTTATGCGCAGCCTGAAACCGGGCGATTTGGTCCTGCGGGGCAGGCAGAACCTCTATCACAGAGCCAAGCGCCTCGGCGATACGGGCCAGCCCGTCATGCACATAGTCTGCAACCGCATCCCCATAGAGCCCCTGCCACATCAACAGCCGTGGCGGCGCGGTCAGCGGGCGCAGCCGGTCAGGCGGGGATGTGCCCACCAGAACAGAAGACAAAAGCGCGAGGTCCTGAACAGAGCTGGCAAAAAAACCGACCTGATCCAACGTCTCAGAAGTTTGCAGAACACCTGTTTTACTGATCGCGCTATGAGTCGGTTTAAAAGCATGAACCTGACAGTAAGACGCAGGTCTGATCACGGATCCGCCCGTTTGTGTGCCGACCGCCAGCGGAATATGTCCGGCCGCCACCGCTGCCGCAGACCCGCTGGATGAACCGCCTGGCGAGAAGGCCAGATTATGCGGATTACGGGTGCGACTTTTTTCCAAATAGGCAAATTCAGTGGTGACGGTTTTGCCGATGATGTTTGCCCCTGCCTGTCTTAATGCGGTGATGAGATCTGCATCAGCCTCCGGATGGCGGCCCGTAAAGACAGCTGAGCCATATGCACAAGGGGCATCAGATGTGTCGATAATATCCTTTATCCCCACAGGCGCACCCCGCAACGCCAGCCCCGCAGACGCTGTATCTGCCTGTTCGGCCGCTGTTCGGACCTGAGCCGGATCCAGATATTGCCAGGCCAGAATCTGGCTGTCTGTTCTGTCAATTTCGGCAAGACAGCTGTCGGCATAAGCCGTTGCTGTCATTGTGCCATCTGCACAGGCTTTGAGAAAATCAACCGCACACATCTTCACAACACAAGACCCTTTTGCCCCGATCAGAACATCACCACAGAGCGGATGGACTGGCCCTCATGCATCAGATCAAAACCCTTATTAATGTCATCCAAAGGCAAGGTGTGGGTGATCATCGGGTCTATTTCGATCCGGCCATCCATATACCAGTCCACAATTTTCGGCACATCCGTGCGGCCCCGCGCCCCGCCAAAGGCCGTCCCCCGCCAGGACCGGCCGGTGACCAGCTGAAACGGGCGGGTGGAAATTTCGCGCCCTGCCCCGGCCACACCAATAATGATGGATTCGCCCCAGCCCTTATGTGCTGATTCCAGCGCGACGCGCATCACATCTGTATTGCCGATACATTCAAAGGTATAATCCGCACCGCCGCCGGTCACCTCAATCAGATGGGCAGTCAGATCACCGCTGATCTCAGCCGGATTGACAAAATCAGTCATCCCGAACCGCTCTCCCCAGCTGCGTTTATCATTATTCAGATCGACACCGACAATCTGGCTGGCACCAATAAGCCGCAGACCCTGAATGACATTCAGGCCAATGCCGCCCAGACCAAACACAATCGCTGTACAGCCTGTTTCTGCCTTGGCGGTATTGATCACCGCGCCAATGCCAGTGGTCACGCCGCAGCCGATATAACAGATTTTATCAAACGGTGCGGCCTTGTTCACCTTTGCCAGTGCAATTTCCGGCAGAACGGTGAAATTGGAAAAGGTTGATGTGCCCATGTAATGATGCACAGGCTGGCCCTTATAAGAAAAGCGCGAGGTACCGTCCGGCATCAGCCCCTGACCTTGTGTGGTGCGGATAGCCTGGCAGAGATTGGTTTTCGGATGCAGACAATAATCACATTCGCGGCATTCAGGCGTATAGAGCGGGATCACATGATCATCCACCGCAACAGAGGTTACGCCGGGACCCACTTCACGCACAATGCCCGCCCCTTCATGACCCAGAACAGCCGGAAACAAGCCTTCAGGATCTGCCCCGGACAAGGTGAATTCATCTGTATGACAAATGCCGGTGGCCATAATTTCGACCAGCACCTCGCCTGGCTTTGGCCCGCCTAAGTCAAGCTCAACAATCTCTAACGGTTTGCCCGCTTCAAACGCAACTGCTGCCCGTGTTTTCATTATCCTGTTCTCCCCTTCACGATGATCTTGATTTGTCGGCTGATGGTTTCAGATGGCGTCTGAGGCTGGCCTGGCCTGATTTGGTGCCATCATGGAATGAGCCAAACCAGACATCCCAGGGCATTTCGGATGAGCCATAATTACAGTCGAAATGCCGGTGATGCAGATGATGATGATAATGCCCCAGAGCCAGACGTTGTTTACCGGCAAGGATCAGATTGTCAAACCCGCAATGACCTGCCGCCGGAGACAGAGTCAGAAGATATAAGTGAAAAAAGATATGGATAGGATGAGACGGGATCACCAGATGCACAAGAACAGAGCTGAAATAAATCAGATGTTCAACCGGATGCATGGATATGCCTGACCAGGGGCCGGTATTGACGTTGCGGTGATGCAGCGCATGAAACCGGTCATAAAAGGGCTTCATATGCAGCAGGCGATGCACCAGATAAAAATGAGCAGATTCAAAAATGGGGATCAGCACAAACAACGCCACAAACCAGACTGGCGCAGCCGAAAAAGTCAGATACAGAGCCGGATTATTGGCCTGTGCCCACAGCAGCAGCACTTCATAGCCTGTCCAGATGGTCACCCCGCTGACAAGCGAGAAAAACATATTGTCAAAGACCTGATTGCCGAACAAAAACCGGTTTGAGGGCCGGTGCAAAAAGGCTGTTTCATATTTCGCCGCCGTGCCTTGTGTGCGCCAGCGGTAAAACAAAAGATGCAACCCCCCGGCAACAAGACACAGATAAATCACATTACGCAGATACATCCATAATAGGGCTGAGAGGCTGATCGTGCCGTCTGTAACCAGCACAGGCTGAAGCCAGAAAGCTGTCAGTCCCGCCAGCCCCAGAAGCAGCAGAAGTTCAGACGGAATATCCCAGGCATGGCGGTACCAGCCCAGCACCGCACGGATATCCAGCGGCCAGGAAAAAAGCGGATTATTCTGTACCGGCAGATTAGGGCTAAAGCTGTGTTCAGAATTGTCAGTCATTTTCACCCCTTCTTTTTTTACATGATAACAGGCCCGCAGCCGGCAATGTGTCAGCCACGGTTCAGTTCATCATGATTTCAATTTTTCATGCAAGCAGAATCTGATGTCGCGCGCCCTTATAAGGCAAAATCCCCGCACGCGACAAAAGGCCCGTTCCGCCAGCCCGGCTTGCCATAGAGATGCGGGACCCCGGCAGGTGTGAACACCGCCCCGCCAGCCCCGGCCAGAACCGCTTCCCCGGCGGCGGTATCCCATTCCATCGTTGGGGCAAACCGCGGATAGACATCCGCCTGTCCGGCTGCCAGCAGCAGAAATTTCAGCGATGAGCCGATGCTGGTGGTCTGGTCAATCTGATGGCGCTGCAGAAATTGTCTGGTCTGATCATCGCTGTGTGAGCGGCTTGCCACCGCCACCGGCCCGTCTGGCGGACAGGGACGGATGGCAAGTGCGGAAAGCTGGCCAGATTTTATCTGCCAGGCCCCTTGCCCCGGGCCGCCCCAGCACAGCCAGTCCAGATGCGGGGCATAAACAATCCCGCCCACCGCATTGCGGCCCTGTACCAGCCCGATATTCACCGTGTAGGCCCCCTGGCTGTCAGCCCGGATAAATTCACGTGTCCCGTCAAGCGGGTCGACCAGAAAAAACAGATCATCAGGGGCCAGATTATGGCTGGCCTGATCTTCTTCAGAGATCACCGGCAGATGAGGATACAGGTCAGCCAGACCCGCAACAAGCACAGCATTTGCCGCTTCATCAGCAGCGGTCACCGGAGAGGCATCTGATTTATAGCGGGCGTCCACCCCTTCAGATTTAATCTGTTCAATCAGCGCCCCTGCATGCCTGACCGCCCCCAACAGGGCGGTCAGATTGACACCAGAGGTCACAAGGTCAGGTTCAGAGGTCATCAGCTCTGCTTATTTAGCCGTCGGCATGACAAATTCAGCCCCCTTGGCGATTGAATCCGGCCAGCGCTGCATGACTGATTTCTGTTTGGTGTAGAATTGCACCGCTTCATTGCCAAAGGCATGCAGATCCCCGAACAGAGATTGTTTCCAGCCGCCAAACCCATGCCAGGCCATCGGCACAGGAATAGGCACATTCACGCCCACCATGCCAACCTGGATCTGGTTTGAGAATTCACGTGCGGTATTGCCGTCTGAGGTAAAGACAGAGACGCCATTGCCATAGCGGTGATTATTGATGAGCTCAATGCCTTCTGCTGAGTTATCAACCCGGACACAAGACAATACAGGGCCGAAAATTTCGTCCTGATAGATGCTCATCTCAGGGGTCACATGATCAAATAAGCTGCCGCCCATAAAATAGCCCTGATTATGACCAGGTACCGACAGACCGCGCCCGTCAACAACCAGCTCAGCACCTTCTTCGACCCCTTTTGCAATCATGCCGGTGATCCGTTCATGCGCAGCAGATGTCACAATCGGGCCCATTTCCGCATCAAGCTCCATGCCGTTTTTCACTTTTAATGTGCGCGCCCGCTCGGCCAGCTGCGGGACAATTTTATCGCCCACATCCCCGACCAGTACCGCAACAGATATCGCCATACAGCGTTCGCCGGCAGAGCCATAGGCAGAACCGATCAGCGCATCGACTGTTTTATCAAGGTCAGCATCCGGCATCACCATCATGTGGTTTTTTGCCCCGCCAAGCGCCTGGACCCGCTTGCCATTGGCGGCGCCCTTTTCATAAATATATTGCGCAATCGGGGTTGAGCCGACAAATGACACAGCCGAAATGGCGGGATGTTCCAAAATCGCGTCAACGGATTCCTTGTCGCCCTGCACCACGCTGAAGACGCCATCCGGCAACCCAGCTTCAGCCAGCAAATCCGCCATCATCAGAGAGGCAGTCGGGTCAGTCGGGCTGGGCTTGAGCAGAAAACAATTCCCGGCAGCGATGGCCAGAGGATACATCCACATCGGCACCATTACCGGAAAATTGAACGGGGTGATGCCCGCAGCAATGCCCAGCGGCTGGCGGAAGGTCCAGTTATCAATACCGGTTGAGGCCTGGTTTGAATATTCACCTTTCAGCAGGGCCGGCATGCCACAGGCAAATTCCAGAACCTCTATGCCGCGTTCCACCTCACCACAGGCATCGGTAAAGACCTTGCCATGTTCAGAGGTAATCGCTTCAGCCAGTTTTTCTTTATCCCGCTTGACCAGCTCAAGAAATTTAAACATCACCCGGGCGCGGCGCACAGGCGGCATGTTGGCCCAGGCCGGAAAGGCCGCCCTGGCGGCCTGTACAGCATCATCCACATCTTTGGCTGTGCCCATCACCACATCTGTTTTTTTCTCCCCCAAAGCCGGATTGAACACATCCATGGTCCGGGTTGAGGCGCCTTTGGTTTTCTGGCCCGCGATATAGTGAAGAACTGTGTCAGACATTGATTTTCTCGTCCATTTGTCAGAAGTATCAGGAATTTGTGCAGATACGATATCAGCAATTCAGAACGCGTCAATTGCTTGCGTGTGCTGCCAGGACCAAAAAACACCATTGCCGGGTCAGGCAGCCTTGCGTTAACGTTTTATCATTAGATCACACCTCCTGTTTCAGCTTCGTTTAAAGGATAAAGACATGAAATATCTTCACACCATGATTCGGGTTACAGATGTTGACGCCGCACTTGATTTTTTTGTCGGCAAGCTGGGCATGATTGAGACCCGCCGCAAGGATGTTCCGGAAGGCAAATTTACGCTTATTTTTCTGGCGGCAGATCAGGATCTGGACCAGGCAGAAGCGGAACGCGCCCCTGAATTAGAACTGACCTATAACTGGGACAGTGAGGAGAGCTATACAGGCGGGCGCAATTTCGGTCATCTGGCCTATACGGTCAAAGATATCTATGCCACCTGCCAGAGCCTGATGGATAACGGCGTTGTCATCAACCGGCCGCCACGTGACGGGCGGATGGCGTTTGTCAAATCCCCTGACGGCATCTCACTGGAGCTGCTGCAGGAAGGTGACGCCCTTGCCCCGGCTGAACCATGGGCATCGATGGAAAATACCGGAAGCTGGTAGCCGGTCTGTCTGCCTGCCTGTCCGCCTGCCTTCGTGTCTGTCTGGCCCTGCCAGCAAATGGCCAATAGATCGTCAGTAGGTGGCCAGCAGCGGCCCGCCTGCCTGAGCGGCTGGCGGAAAATCTGTGTTCAGCTGCGCGTTCAGTTCATCTTTAACAGCCTTATATTCAGGCCGGTGATAAAGATTGTTCAGCTCATACGGGTCAGCGTCCAGATCAAACAGCTCTCCCCACGCAGCCTGTTCAGGATAACAGGTCAGCCGCCAGCGGTCTTTCAGAATGGTCTGGTTGTAAGTGTCTTTGCGCACCCGCGGGTGAAATTCAGCAAACAGACGCTTGCGTCCGGTAAGGGTCAAATCTGCCAGCATCGGAAGCAGTGACTGGCCATCTGTCGGAACCTCGTCCAGTCCGGCCAGTGCACGGCAGGTGGCGCGCAGGTCAAGATGGCTTGTCAGGCCTGTGCGCATGCCGGCCACAATGCCCGGGCCGGTGATGATCAAAGGCACCTTCAGCAACGCCAGATACGGGCTGGGCCCTTTGCGGATCAGGCCATGATCGCCCAGCAATTCACCATGATCAGAGGTAAATATGATGATGGTGTTTTCGGTGAGACCCAGTTGTGCCAGCTGTGCCCGCAGCTGGCCGATGCCTGTATCGATCATCGACACCATGCCACAGGTATAGGCCTTTATCAGGCGCAGCGTGTCTTCAGACATGCGCTGTGTTGTCTGCATAAACCCCTGTTCGCGTGGCGGGCCAGGATTGTTCAGAAACTCAACATAGCTGCTGGCGGCCTCTTGTCTATCTGTTTCCAGAATATAGCCCGGCATATCATCAAGCTCGCCCCGGCGGTGATGCGGGGGCGGCATATCCGCCGGATCATAAAGATCACACCAGGGCGCCGGCGGGGCAAAAGGGTGATGCGGGTCAGGGTAGGACACAAATAAAAAAAACGGCTGGTCCTTTTGTTGCCGGCGCAGTGCAGAACAGGCCTGGGCGGTGATCCAACTGTTATAATGCAGCTGGTCCGGAAGTGCTGATGCCCATACCTCGTCACAATCATCAGGCGGCGGCTTGATCGCATAGTCCGGCCGGTAAAGCCGGTCTGCCCCCGGGGCGGTTTCGGCCAGCCAGCGCGCATAATGCCCCGCCTTTGCAGCAGCCACTGATTCGCCGATGAGACTGTCGACCGTTTCAAACCCATAAAACGGCCCTGTCCAGCCCTCGCTTTCCGGCAAGGACCAGAACGCTTCTGAGTCAGGAAACCGATGTTCGGCCGCCGCCAAAATCGGCTGGAAATGGAATTTACCAACCCCGTGCGTGCGATATCCCGCTGCCGACAAATCTGCAGAGACAAGCGGTATATCCTCATCCAGAGCGATCCCGTTGCTGACCAGACCATGATTACGCGCATAGAGCCCTGAAAACAGGCTGGCCCGGCTGGGCGCGCAAATCTGGTGCGGGGTGATATGGTCACAAAACACCGCCCCTGTTCTGGCCAGCGCGTCCAGATGCGGGGTCTGCAGAACCGGATGGCCCATCACGCCCAGATGATCAGCACGCTGCTGATCAGTCATAATGAGAATGATATTGGGCGGTGTCATCTGCTGCCTCGTTTTTTGCCGCCCTGTCTGAGATCAGGTCTCGCCGCCATCGATTGAAAGGGCCTGCCCGTTAATGCCTGCTGCCGCCGGGCTGGCCAGAAACAGCGCGGATGCAGCAACCTCATCAGCGGTGAACAGCCGTCTTTGCGGCGAGAAACCGTGCAGCTTTTCTGCTGCCTGCTGTTCTGATAAGCCGGTTTTTGCCGCGATATTCGCAACAGAGCTTTGCGTCATTTCCGTATCCAGATATCCCGGGCAGATGGCGTTGACCGTAATATTTTTTTCCGCCACCTCAAGCGCGGCAGATTTCACCAGCCCCAGCACCCCATGTTTGCTGGCGGCATAAGCAGAAATATACGGATAGGCCCGTTTCGCCGTCATAGACGCGACCGCGATCAAACGCCCGCCAGTCACGTTTTCAGCCTTCATCCAGCGCAGCCCTTCACGAAAGGTCAGGAACGGTCCGGTCAGATTCACCGCCATAATATCAGACCAGAGCGATAAATCTGTTTTATCCAGAGGTGCAGAAGCCGCAATACCGGCATTGGCAATCACAATATCCGCTGGCCCGCCAGTGGCGGCAATATGATCAAACAGGGCTGTCACCGCGCCCTGATCAGTGACATCACAGACATAAGAGGAGATTTTATCAGAAGCCGCCGCCACAGCATCCAATGCCCCCTGCCGCCGGCCGGTGATCACAACATCTGCCCCTGTAGCGGCAAAGCCGCGCGCCATCGCCGCGCCCACACCAGAGCCGCCACCAGTAATCAGAACCCGGCGACCAGAAAAGCTGTAAACAGGTGTGCCGGTCATTTCAGTCTGTCCTTTTCGGTTGTTTCAAACATTGCCAGAACGCTGGCCAGACGGGTCTGGCCTTCCGGGCTGCCCAGTGCGGTGGCAAAAGCGTCTGCTTCTGCTTCGAGCTGATCATCAAAGCTGGTCCGCGGAAGCTGGCCCAACAACGCCTTGGTTGCCCGAACAGCCGCACGAGCACCAGAGGTAAGGCCCGCTGCCACAGCTTTGGCCGCCATGACCGCATCACCAGCAGGCACCAGCCGGTTCACCACACCAAAATCATATAAACGGGACGCAGAAACAGGACCGGCAGTAAACAGCATTTCAGCCACCAGCCAGCGCGGCAGACCCGCCGATAAAAACAGCGTCAGCCCCGCATCAGGGGTCAGGCCGGCGGTGATATTTGTTGCCGCAAACCGCGACGTTTCATCTGCCACAATCAAATCACACGCCAGCGCAAGAGCCACACCAGCCCCGTCCGCCCCGCCTTCAACAGCCGCAATGACAGGACAGGGACAGGCCCGGACCGCGCGCATCAATGCATTCAGCCCGTCAATCCCCGCCCGCCGCGCCGCATAATGCCCGGATGACGCAGCAGACAGGTCAGCCAGATCCGCCCCGGAACAAAAAAATCCGGGCCCGGGGCCAGGCGCAACACCAGACAAAATGACCGCTGCCGGCACATCTTCTGTGGCCAGCCGGAACGACTGCAGCAAATCTGTCAGGCCCGCCACAAAGTCAGGGGTGAGCGCGTTGCAGCGCGCCGCATTATCCAGAACAACATGACAGAGACCGTCAGTTTGCGTGATCTGTAGGGTTCTGGTCATCGCTGTGCCCGCCATCGCTTTTTTTTTGAAACATTCCGTCACATAAATCTACACCGGCACAACAAAACCGGCAATGCCAGAAGAGGGATGACCCAGAAGAGGGATGATCAGGAGACCGCCAGAGATAAAACCTGAGATCAGAAAGACCAGAGATCAGAAAGACCAGAGATCAGATAGCCGAGCATAAAAAAAGACGCGGCGTAAGAGCCACGTCTGTTCAGCTTAAGTCATTTTTAAAGCCTGATTTGTGCCATTTATCAACTAAAAGATGTATGTTATTTTTTTGTGGCCTGTATCGAAGGTCTATTTTTTGGCTATACCTTATTGTTTTAATGATATTTCAGGCGAATTAAAAATACATGCAATGCGGTTATTTTTCTGGAAACAAGCCGCACCAGTTTTACAGAAAATTAAGATGTTTTTGGTAGGGTGGGGAGGATCGGAGAAAGAAGGAAGGTGAAGACAAAACACGCAAAAACAAAACGGCAAGGAGGACAAGCTATGATTATCGTGATGGTCTGTGCGGGCCGGAAACATAATGCGGGGCGGTTTGCCCTGAGGCGGCAGTTTGTGCATTTCGTAGCCCATCCAGAAACATATATTGATTTTCATGATGGGGTATTCGCCGCCCCTGATTATACAGCCGAAGACGGCCAGAGCTGGCACGAAAAGCTGGCCGCCTATAACCAGATACCGCAGGATAATTTATTGGGGTTCCTGCCCGCAGGAGAGCTGTACCGCCCGCCGGTCTATGCAGAGCTGGCCGCGCATGTGGGCGCAGACAAGCTGTATATTCTGTCAGCAGGATGGGGGCTGGTGCGATCCGATTTTTTGTTGCCGGATTACAACATCACCTTCTCGCCCCATGCCGACCGCGGCGTGCGGCGATTCAGAACAGATGAGCAGTGGTGCGATTTTATGCAGCTGCCAACCGATATTATTGAGCCGGTGATCTGTTTCGGCAGCCGTGCCTATATCCGGTTTTTCACCCGCCTGACCAGCGGCATTGCGGCCCCGCGCCACGCCTTCCGGCGAGTGGCGGTTGGAGATGAAGGCGAAGCCAAAATGCTAGGCGGGGTGAGGATATATGATTACGGCACAGACCGGCGGACCAACTGGCACCATGCCTGCGCCCGGGATTTTATGAACGGAAAGATAGGAATTTAATGGGGGGCGTGAAGCAGAAAAACAGGAAGTGTGAGATGAAAGTTCTGTGAGGATATTGGCAATGTTCATGCAGGCGGTCTGATCATGGCAGAACGACGTGATGAGATGCTCGACAGACAGTTGGAAAATGTTTGGGAAAGTTTGCTGATAAGCGGTACCAAGAAATGCAAAGCAAAGACCATAAATAAACGTCTGACAGGCCTTCATCTCATTGCAAAGGCTGACAGACTCGCAGGCCTAGAACTTACTGACCTCATTACCTCACCCATTGGACGACATTTGTTTGGAAAACCAGAACACAAGGACTGGAACATCGTCAAAAGCAAATTCAAACGAAATGAAGATGATGATTATACTGGGGTGGGGCTGACCACACTGCCCTAAAAAGAAGAGTTGCCCCCCGCTACGCAGTAGCCAACTCAGCAAATACTATGTCCCCTGTTAACATATGTGTCAATCTTTTGACTCTTTTTCCTGCTCAGCAAAAAATAACAAAGACCCATCTGAACTGCAGCTGAGATTGGGAAAGGCCATCCCCCTAAACCCTGAACCAGCTGAAGCGGCGGAATCGCAGCCGGCTGATAAAATCAGCGCCGAGGAACACCATCAGCGGCAGGGCCATCTGAAGGGCAGAAGCCGCGCCAAGGGTCTGGCGGCCAGCTCCGGCGGCCAGTGTAACCGCTTCAGTCGTTAAGGTCGCCACCCGCCCGTTAGACGCAAATATAGTGGGCAGATATAACGCCTGTGAGACCGCAAACCCAACCGCAAAAGCGGTCAGCAGCGGAATCAATAAGATAGGCAGTTTCACCCGCCAGAACCGGGCAAAGGGCCCCGCCCCCAGCGTGGCCGCAACATCAGCAAAGCGCACATCAAACCGCCGCCATGACGGGCCAAGTGACAGCAGAACATAAGGAAACACAAACACCACATGCACCCATAACAGCGTCACAAGACGCCCATCCATGCCCAGCCAGATCAATAAAATCTGCAAGCCGAACAGAAACGCAATCTGGGGGATCAGCAAAGGCAAATACATCAGCCCTTCTGTGCGCCGCGCGGTGGTGGTGGTTTCCAGCCACAATAAAGCAGCAAGAACAGACACCGCCGCCGCCGACAGCCCAAGAGACGCGCTGGTCACCGCCGCGCGCACCAGACCATCCCCGCCAAGTGCCCAGCCGCGCAGCCCCCAGCGTGTAGGCAGCGCATCAGGAAACCGCCAGATATCCGCAAACGCCCATATCAGTGAGGAGGCCAGCCCCAGGGCAGCCAACAGACAGGGCAGAACAGACGCCGCCAGAAGCAGAGCATGACCGGCACGCGCCATCCGGTACGGCACAGACAGCCGCCAGCCACGCGCACAAACAGACCGCACCGCCCGGGCCCAGATATGTGCTGCGGCTGCCCAGACAAGACAGCACAGACCTGCCAGACCGATCTGGGCCAGCGCGCCCACAGCGGCGATAAATTGAAAGGATAAGTCAGGATCACGAAACCAGGCCAGAATCCGCACCGCCAGAGGCGCCGGGGTCAGCGGGGCCAGCACAAGGGCCATATCCACCACAGAAACCGAAAAAACCAGCACAATCATCACCGGCAGAACAAGCCGCCGCCCCAATTGCGGCTGCACCACCAACGCCCAGGCCGCCAGCGGGCCACGCCCCAGAAGCCGGGCTTCATCAAGCAGGCGGCGGGCATCAATCTGGCTGGCTGCCGACAAGCCCATCAACAGCAAAAACGGCACTTCTTTGGCCACCATGCCGATGATCAGGGCCCACCCCGCCTCATCAGGGACAAGATTCAGCAAGGGCGGGCGATCCCAGCCTGTTGCCCAGGGCGAGATCAGCCGGGTAAGCCAGCCTGAGGGCTGGAGCAGAAATAAAAACCCGACCGCAATGGTGATATGCGGGACAGATAAAAGCGGCGAGATCAGCCGCACAAGACGCCCCGCCGCCCCAGTCCCCACCAGCACGGCCAGCAGGCCCATCGCCAACAGATAAGACAGTGCAGTTGCGGTAAGCGCCGTAAAAATAGACAGCAAAACAGACCGGGCAAGTCCGGGTTCAGCCAGAAAAGCGGTTAAGGGGACAACAGAAAGCCGCTGCCCGCCCAAAGGCGGAAACCAGCCCGTTGCCGGAAGAACCGCGCCAATCAGACCCGCCAGAACCGGCGCCAGAACCGCCAGCAAAATACAGGCCGGAACACAGGCTGTCAGCGGTCTAAGGTTTGCGGTGGTCATGCAGGGCCGCGCGCGCGATCAGTTCGCCGCGTAACGTGCCGCCCAGCCCCGTTCAATCACCGCCACCCATGACGGGTGCGGCTCAGCAAGGCTGGCGGACAGTTCTGCATCAGACAGAGTCGCGATCCCGCGCGGCAATGCGGCAAAGGCAGCCGCAGCATCGGCAGACAGCCTGGCCATTGATAACACTGTCGGATCGCCCCAAATATCAGGATTGGCTTTGCGCAACTGGGCTTCAGGCGAAAGCAGGAAGTCTGCCACCACACGGGCGCCTTCTGAGGCATTGGCATTAAAAGGAATGGCCACAAAATGCACATTGGCCAGCGTGCCGCCATCGTGAATATAGGTTCTGACGGTATCGGGAAGCACACCAGCAGAAATATCATTTGAAAATTTCGACGGGTTAAAGGCCATCGCGATCGCCACTTCACCATCACCCAGCATCCGCACCATATCGGTATAATTGGCCGGGTAATGCCGCCCTTCGCGCCAAAGATAAGGCAGCACATCATCAAGCCAGGCCCATAACGGGGCCAGCGCGGCGTCTGTTTCAGCCTTGTCAGAAGGGGCAGGGGCATCAAATACAGACCGGTCCGGGCTGACTTCGAGCAGGACCTGTTTCAAAAAGCTGGTGCCGGTGAAGTCAGGCGGCAGCGGAAAGGTAAAGCGGCCCTGATTGCCATCCTGTTTCAGCCAGTCCACCAAAGCCGTAGCCGATCGCGGCGGGCGCGGCACATAAGCCGTATCATAACCAAAGACCAGCTGGGCCCGGCCCCAGGGCGATTCAAGACCATCTGTCGGGGTGGCAAAATCGCTGGTCAGCCCCGGAAGCACAGCCGGATCGGTAAAAGAAAAGGACGGCAGGGAAAACGCCCATTCATCATCCCGCAACAGGTTCTGGCGCTTCAGAGAGGCAAAATTCTCGCCATTCACCCAGACCAGATCAACCGAACCACCAGCGGTTTTGCCCGCTGTTTTTTCCGCCAATATGCGGGCAACCGCATCAGCTGTATCGGTCAGCTTGACATGCACAAGCGTGATGCCATAACGCGCTTTTACCTGATCACCTGCCCAGGCAATATAGCCATTCACCGTGGGTGAGCCGCCCCAGGCATTGAAATAAACCGTCTGGCCACGGGCCCGGTCCGCCAGCGTGTCAAACTCATCTGCCAAAGCCGGCTGCAGGCCGAATGAGGCCAGCCAGACTGCAGCCAGGCTGAACAGAACCGCCAAGCGGTAAGCAAGTATCCGGTTGCAGGTCATAACAGGCCTCCTCAAAACAAAAAGAAAGTGGCGGGGATCAGCGCACCTGTGCCAAGCATAACCTAAAAGAGTAAAGAAAACATGAATCAATCTGGTGATTTTGCAAAAATCAGACAAAGAGATTTGCGCCGGACCAGAGGCGGCTGATAATATGAACATCAGGGGCCGAGCGGCCGCTGCTGTGCAACCAGTAAAACGTTGGGCCAGAGTGACACTTGAGCTGAAACAGATCGCGCTAGGCTTTGGGCCGAACCGGTTATTTTCCGGGCTGGGGCTGGCAATCAAGCCAGGCCAGATTTGCCTGTTGACCGCCCCGAGCGGGGCCGGCAAGTCAAGCTTGCTGCGCTGGGTCGCCGGGCTGGACTCGCCCGGGCTGCAGGCCGAAGGCGAGGTCATCCTGAACGGGCGCGCGATTACCCGCCTGGCCGCAGAACACCGGCATATCGGGCTGCTGTTCCAGAACCCGCTGGTCTTTCCGCATCTGAATGTGGCAGATAATCTGGGCTTCGGGCTGGCCAAATCAGTTACCGGTGCAGCCCGCCAGCACGCGATTGAGGCCGGGCTGGCGCGGGCCGGGCTGGCGGGGCTGGGCCCGCGTGATCCTAACACCCTGTCCGGCGGACAGCAGGCGCGCCTTGCTTTGCTGCGCTGTCTGTTGGCAAAGCCAGAAGCCTTATTGCTGGATGAGCCCTTTTCCAGCCTGGATGGCAAACGGCGTGAGGAAATGGTCAGTCTGGTGCGGGCAGAAGCCGTGCGGCTGGGCCTGCCGGTGCTGCTGGTCAGTCATGACCCACGTGATGAGGGCGTTGCAGACAGCCCGCCGGTCAGGCTGGGTTGACCAGATCAGCCCGCCAGCATGGCCGCGATCCACCGGCCGGTTTTTTCTGTTTTTGCCAGGTTCAAAAAGGCGCGCCGTTCCCGGTCATATAAGGCCTGTTCTGAGCTGGCAGAGTCCTGGCCTTCATCTGCAACAATAATGGTGGCAATCTGCATCGCCACGGTTTTGTTATGTGCAGAAAAATCGCCCCGGTTCACACCTTCTGTCATAAAGGCGTCCATTTTTTCCAACAGATCAAATGAAGCCAGATGCACATCTGGCTGAGCAGGCGGGGTATAGCCAGCCTGCATCTGTGTGACCGTATCAATGGCCAGCGGCAGCAGCCGGTCACGGCTGATGATCCGGATATCTGTGTCGGGACGGAAATACTGGAATTTTGCGGACAGTTCTGGCGAGGTGCCGGTGCGGCCATAACCCACCTGCATCCAGGTCTGCCAGGCTGCCTGATCCCAGTCACCGGTGGCCTGATACCAGCGCAGGTACGCTTCTTTCACCCCGCCCCCGGACGGGACCAGCCCGACCCCGGATTCAACCAGACCAAGTGTTGAATTATCATGCACCACCAGCTTGTCACAATGCATCAGCACTTCAAAACCGCCGCCGGCCGCAAGGCCGGACGGCGCGCCAACCACAGGTACAGGACAATATTTCAACAGCTTCACCGCCTGTTGGAAATCATCCAGGAACCCATCCGTTGCCGCCCAGTCCCCGGCGCGGATAAAGGCCAGAAACCGGTTCAAATCCACCCCAGCCGAAAAATGCTGGGCATCATTATGGATAATCACCCCGGCACCATGATCCGTGGCGGCACGAGCCACAATCTGCATCGACTGATCGGTCAGCGCATTAGCCTTGGAATGAAATTCAACCAGCCGCAAATCTCCGTCCAGCCGGTACAGGCTGGCAGCTTCATTTCCGGCCAGTTTTTCAGCACTCCGGCGGGCCAGTGAAAAGCGCATCACCCCGTCAGGCAAGGCCACAGGCTGATAGCCGTCATCCGCGGTATCCACACATAAAACGCCGCTATTTACTGCATAATAAGGCCGGGAGCGGGAGGTCAGCTGGTCAGGCAGAGACAGGCCTAGATCAGCTGCACATGCGGCGAGCCGGTCAAGACCAACCGCATCAATCAGTTCAAACGGACCGCGCTGCCAGTTAAAGCCCAGCTTCATCGCATCATCAATATCCTGAGGTGAGCTGGTGATCGCCGGAACAAGAGAGGCTGCATAAGCCAGAATTTTCACCAGTACCGTTTGCGCAAACCGGCCGCCCGGGCTGGTATCAGCAAGCAGCGGATCAAGCGGTTCAGCCTGACGGGCCGCCGCCGCAAGAGACAGACGGACGGCGTCAGGCAGCTGAGATGACACATCCCGCCAGGACAGTCCGTCTGCCCCGCCTTCAATCACGCGGACCTGACGGCCGCCTGTATCGGTATCACGGTAGAACCCGCCTTTGCCCTTATTGCCGGTCCAGCCATCCGCTATCATTGCTGTATTCAGGGCCGGATCATCACCGACCGCATGAAACGCATCCCCGTCCGGCAAAATAGAACGCAGAGAGGTCGCCACATCAGACATCAGATCAATGCCGATCAGATCATAAAGCCCGAACACCCCTGTTTTCGGAATCCCGAGGGGACGCGAGATCAGCGCATCTGCCTGTTCAATCGGAATCCCTGCAGATAGGGCTTCATGCAAGGCAAGCTGCAGCGCATAGACCCCAATCCGGTTACCCAGAAAGCCTGGTGTATCGCCGCATCTGACCACGCCCTTGCCCAGGATGCGGTCGTTAAAATCAGCCAGCAGATCAATCACCGCATCATCGGTATGGGCCCCGCGCACCAGTTCCAACAGCCGCATAAACCGGACCGGATTGAAATAATGGGTAATCGCAAAGCGGCGGGCAAAATCAACCGGCATATCCGCCATCAACAGACTGATGGGAATGGTCGAGGTGTTGGAGGTGACAATACAGTCAGATGAGATGGTCTGATGCAGGCGTTTATATAAAGCCTGCTTGACCGGTAATTGTTCGATCACCGCCTCGATGATCAGATCACAGCTCGCCAGCTTGTCAAAATCATCATCAATTGTGCCTGTGCTGATCAGCTCTGTTCTGTTTTTATGCATCAGCTGCGGCGGATCAGATTTCAGCAGCCGCCCGACAGCCGCATCAGCAGCATGCGGCTGGCCAGCGGTACGGGCAGGCAAATCAAGCAGAAATACAGGCAGGCCCGCATTGGCAATCTGGGCGGCGATACCGCTGCCCATGGTCCCTGCCCCGATCACCGCGATATTCTGAAAAGACGATACTGTCATAAGCTTAGCTTTCTTGTAACTGTAAATCAGGTGTCAGGCGGTCAGAAACCGGCCCTCAGAAACTGGCCCAGAGCCGCGTTCACCTCGTCAGGATGTTCAGATGGCAGCATATGGCCCGCCCCCGGAATTTCGGTCAGCTGTGCATGCGCAATCAGACCGGCCAGCTTGCGCCCCTGCTTTACAGGGGTCATTTTATCTGCACCGGCAAGGATCAGATGACAGGGCTGGGTCAGCGCAGCAGCTGCCGCCTCGCCCCCCTGATAGGCATTACAGGCCAGCAAATCCGCATGCAGAGCATCTGTCTGGTTCGCCGCCATCAACGCCCGGCCAAAACCCAGATGGCTGTGGCCCGGCTGGGTATTGTCATGCAGATGCGCCATCTGTCCATGGCCCCATCCGGTCATCATCGCAATCGCCGAATCCAGCCGGTCAACAGAGCTGGTCACCAGATAATCATTTACCGGTATCGCCGCTGCACAGGCGATCAGACAGAGATGGCTGACCTTAACGGCATGGCGGCTGGCCAGTTCCAGCCCGACAAGACAGCCCTGTGAATGGCCGACCACCGCCGCTTTGTCTATGCTCAGGGCCGCCAGCAGACGAGACGTCCAGTCTGCCATTTCCTCTATCGTGGTCAGAGGCGGGCCGCCAGACAGCCCATGCCCCGGAAAGTCAGGTGCAATAATATTATAGCCGTCATACGCAAAATAACGGGTCTGCAGAACCCAGGTCAGATGGCTCTGGCCACTGCCATGCAGAAACAACACAGATGGCGCGTCTGGTCTGTGCGCGCGCCCGCCTGTGGCAATGTGGACGATATGGTTATCCAGCTCAACTTTCATGCCTACCCCCCTTTTTCAGCCTGTTTTGGTCAGGCGGCGGGCCGCTTTGAAGCCGATTTCAAAATCAGCCTTGATATCATCACAATCTTCCAGCCCCACCGACAGACGGATCATATCATCAGACAGGCCGCCCGCTTTCATTGCCTCTGCATCAATATGAGAATGAGTGGTCGAGGCAGGATGAATGACCAGCGTTTTGGCATCCCCCACATTAGCCAGATGTGAGGAGAGCTGAACCGCCTCAATAAAGGCCCGGCCAGCTTCACGCCCGCCTTTCACACCAAAGGCGATAATCGACCCTGCCCCCCGCGGCATCAGCCGCCTGGCAATTTCATGGCCGGGATGGTCAGGCAGATTAGGATGACGGACCCAGGCCACATCATCATGTTCAGACAGAAAGGCCAGCAGCGCATTTGTGTTGTCCATGTGACGCTGCATCCGCAAAGGCAGGGTTTCCAGACCCTGAAGTATATGAAACGCATTGGTCGGCGACAGGCAGGGCCCGAAATTATACATCGCTTCGGCACGCAGCTTTGCGGTAAAGGCAGCCGGGCCGAATTCTTCGTGAAAATTAATCCCGTCCATTGAATAATGCGGCTCTGAAATGGTCGAGAATTTTCCCGGTGCACCCCAGTCAAACCGGCCACCATCAACCACCGCCCCGCCAATCGCAATCCCATGTCCGCCAATCCATTTGGTCAGCGAATGAATCACAATATCTGCACCTTTGGTCAGCGGCTTCAGCAGCCAGGGCGTGTTAAAAGTGGCATCAATCACAAGCGGGACACCCGCATCATGCGCAATCTGGCCGACAGCTTCGATATCCATGATATCCAGACCAGGATTGCCAACCACCTCGCCAAAGACCAGCTTGGTGTTCGGCCGTATTGCCGCTTTGATTGCATCTGGATCAGTTGCAGATACAAAGGTGGTTTCAATGCCAAACCGCGGCAATGTGTATTTCAGCAGATTGACATTCGCCCCATAAAGCTGGGCAGACGAGACAATATGATCGCCAGCTGAACATAAGGTCAGCAAGGCAGAGGACAGGGCCGCCATGCCAGAAGCCGTTGCGGTGCAGGCCGCCGCCTCTTCCAGCGCGGCAAGGCGCTGTTCAAGTACCGCCACGGTCGGATTTGAAATCCGTGAATAGAGATGACCGCCCACTTCCATATTATACAGCGCCGCAGCATGCCGTGTATCTTTGAACAGATAAGAGGTGGTCTGATAGATCGGCACAGCACGCGAACCATGCCGGTCATCAGGTGTGTGGCCGGCATGCAGGCTGAGCGTATCAAATTTGTAATCCTGACTCATGACGAGATGGTCCTTTTCACAGTAAGGGGACAGAACAAAATCTTCAGTGACGGGTCAGCCAGTCGGGATCCATCGCCAGTACCGGATCCCCGCCAGAGGTGATTTTGCGGGCCAGCGCTTCGATATGCGGCAAACATTGGTGCAGATAAATATCTGCGGTTACCTGTTTGGCCTCAAGAAAAGCTGGCGAGAACCCCTCAGCTGTACCAGATGCCGCGACATGAGCTGATTTTGACATCATCCAGCCGCCACACAGCCAGCCCAAAAGCATTAGCCAGTCCACAGAGGATACCGCCGCACGGCGCGGGTCATTTGCGCGTGCACATAAAAATTCAAGCGTCTGTTCGGTGGTGGCAATCGCGTCATGCATAGGTGCTGCCAGCCGGTCATCACAGGCCGAAAGATCAGCCTGGATATCAGCGATAAGGGCGCGCACCGCTGCACCGCCATCACGCAAGGTTTTGCGGAAGATCAGGTCATTTGCCTGAATAGCGGTGGTGCCTTCATAGATTGGCAGAATGCGGGAATCACGATAATGCTGGGCCGCCCCGGTTTCTTCGATAAAGCCCATGCCGCCATGAACCTGAAGCGCATCAGAGGTCAGCGTAACTGATCGTTCAGTCAGCCAGCCCTTGATAATAGGAATCAGTAAAGAGGCCCGTTCATCAAGCCGGGCCCTGTCCGCTTCCGGGCCATGACGGGCAAAGTCAAGCGCCGCGCCACCGAACAGGGTGAGCCCGCGCATGGCTTCCACCTCAGCCCGCATCACAGACAGCAGCCGCAACACATCAGGGTGATGTGCAATCGGTGTGCCGGGGCTGCGGTCAAGCGGTGTGCCCTGGACCCGGTTCTGGGCGTAATCAACCGCCTGCTGATAGCCGCGTTCCGCCACAGACAGCCCCTGCAGACCAACCGCAAAGCGGGCGTGATTCATCATCCCGAACATAATCGAGAGGCCGTCATTTTCTGCGCCAACCAGATAGCCAACCGCGCCACCCTTCTCGCCATATTGCATCACTGCGGTCGGAGAAGCTTTTATGCCGAGCTTTTTTTCGATGGACAGGCAGCGCACATCATTAGCCTCACCCAGAGAGCCATCATCATTGACCAGAATTTTCGGCACAATAAAGACCGATATCCCCTTCACCCCTTCAGGCGCATCAGGTGTGCGGGCCAGAACCAGATGAATAATATTTTCGGCCATATCATGTTCACCATAGGTGATATAGATTTTCTGGCCGGTGATCAGATAATGATCCCCATTTTTCACAGCCCTGGTCTTTATCGCTGCCAGGTCGGTGCCTGCCTGCGGTTCAGTCAGGTTCATGGTCCCGGTCCAGCGCCCCTCGACCATGGCTGGCAGAAACCGGTGTTTCTGATCTTCTGAGGCTGATTTCTGGAGCGCGTAGATCTGGCCTTGGGTGAGCAGATGACAAAGCGCAAAAGACAGTGAGGCGGACTGCCACATTTCATTCACAGCCGCAGATAAGGCCATCGGCATATTCTGGCCGCCAAAGGCTTCTTCAGCTTCAATCGAGGTCCAGCCGCCAGCCGCCATCGCACGGTAGGCTTCGGCAAAGCCCTGCGGGGTCTGAACAGAGCTGTCAGTTTCAACATAAGACGCGCTCTGTATGTCAGATGTGTGGTTCAGCGGGGCAATCACATCAGCGGCCAGCTTGGCCGCTTCGTCAATTACAGCATCGGCCAGATCAAGGCCTGTATCAGTAAAACAAGGCAGGTCAGCCACAGCCGAAAAATCAGCCAGATGGCGTAACGCAAATTTCATATCATCTGTAGGCGGAATATAAGTCATACCAGATTATTTATCGCGAACAGGCGAAAAAGAAAATAGCTGATTTCATCTGCTGGTTCAAGCGGAGCGTTTGTTTGCCCGCACCGCATGGTCAAACGCAGTTTGCGCCGCCGCATAACGTTTTTCTGCTTCTGCCAGGTGAGCCGCACGAACAGGCCCGAAACCGCGGATATGTTCAGGTACTGACGCCAGCTCAGTCGCGGCTTCATAAGCTTCAGGTGTCAGCCGCGTGACAATCACGTCAAGGGCTGTCTGATAGCGTGCCAGAGCCGCCCGTTCCGCGCGGCGTTCAGCGCTATAGCCAAACAGATCAAAGGCCGTTCCGCGCACCCCTTTCAGAGCGGCCAGAACAGACATCACCGGCTTTACCCAGCCCCCATAACGGGCCTTTTTCGGACGCCCTGTTACCGGATCAGGACGCGAGAATAACGGCGGGGCCAAATGATAGGAAATCGTGTAATCCCCGTCAAACTGGGCAGACAGGGCAGCCGCAAAGGTCCCGTCAGAATACAGGCGGGCGACTTCATATTCATCCTTAATCGCCATCATTTTATATAAATAACGCGCTACAGCCCTGGTCAGAGGGCTGTCCGGATGGCTGTCGACAGCCCGCACTGCCGCTATCTTGTCGCTGTAGGCTTTGGCGTAAGCTGTATTTTGATAAGCGGTCAGGCGGGCCACACGATCAGTGATGATGTCATCAAGATCGGTCAGCGGCCGGGCTGCGCCGAGGCCAGACCGCAGCTCTGCTGCGCTGACAGCCTGCTCAACCGCAGCAGGGTCAAGCACCCATTTCCGCCCCCAGCGAAACGCCGCTTTGGACTGGTCAGTGGCGATCCCATTCAGGGTAATGGCCTGTTCGATCGCGTCAACAGACAGCGGGATCAGCCCTTTTTGCCAGGCCACACCCAACAGCAGCAAATTCGCCGCAATCGAATCCCCCAACAGACGGACCGCCATCTGGCTGGTGTTCAGCAAGGTGGCCTGGTCAGACGGCACAATCCTAGACAGACGGTCTGTCATATCCGCTGTCGGCAGCTGTTCTTCGGTATTCCGGGTGAAGCCGCCAGTCGGCATTTCATTCACATTGGCAATGATATGTCCGGTGCTGTTCATCAGCCTGAGCAGGCCCGCATCCGCGCTGACTAGCAGATCACAGCCCAGCATCACATCAGCCCCGCCAGGCCCGATCCGGATCGCCGAAATATCCTCAGGCGTGCGCGCAATGCGGATATGGCTGGTGACCGCGCCGCCTTTCTGGGCCAGACCCGCCATGTCAATCGCGCCGCAGCCTTTGCCTTCAAGATGGGCAGCCATCCCCAACAGCGCAGCAATCGTCACAACCCCGGTACCGCCAACCCCGGTCAGCACATAAGAGACAGGTGTGTTCAGGCTGAAGACAGGTTCAGGCAGAGGCAACAGCTCGTCCACAGCTTCAGCAGCCGGTGGTTTGCGCAAGCCGCCGCCAGAGACCGTCACAAAGCTGGGGCAAAAGCCATTGATACAGGAAAAATCCTTGTTACAGGCAGACTGGTCAATTTTGCGTTTGCGCCCCAATTCAGTTTCCAGAGGCAAAATCGCCACACAATTTGACTGGACCCCGCAATCCCCGCAGCCCTCACAGACCTCTGGGTTAATGAAAATCCGCTGATCCGGATCAGGCATGGTCCCGCGTTTACGCCGGCGGCGTTTTTCAGTGGCACAGGTCTGATCATAAATCAGCCCGGTCACCCCGTCTATTGCCTCAAGTCGGGTCTGGACCAGCTGTAATTCGCTGCGGTGATGAAAGCTGACCCCTCTGGGATAGGACGAACGGTCATGGCGGGACAGATCATCTGTGACCAGGGCCAGTTCCCGCACCCCGCACGCATCCAGCAGCCGGGCGATTTCAACCGGCGTCATATCCCCTTCATGGGTCTGCCCGCCAGTCATCGCCACCGCATCATTATATAAAACCTTATAGGTGATATTGACCTTTGCCGCGACCGCCGCACGGATCGCCATCAGACCAGAATGGTTAAAGGTGCCGTCACCGATATTCTGGAACACATGACGGCGGATGGAAAAACACGCCTCGCCAATCCAGTTGGCCCCTTCCCCGCCCATATGGGTATTGCCTTCAACATTGCGATCCATAAACTGGGCCATCCAGTGACAGCCAATACCGGCATAACCACGCGCACCTTCCGGCAGCACAGTTGAGGAATTATGCGGACAGCCCGCACAGAAATACGGGCTGCGGGCCATCGACAAGCTGGTGATATCCCGGTCAAGCTGGGTCTTTATCTTTTCCAGATTGCCGGCAACAGACGGGGCCAGGGTGACCCCAGCCAGCAATTCAGTGGCAATCACATAAGCCACCTGGGTTGCGTTAATAGAGCCTTCTTCGACCAGCAGCCGTCCGCCATCCGAACCGCGCTTGCCGATAATGACAGGGGCAGCTGGCTGGCCATATAAGGTTTCTTTTATCTGGGGTTCGAGCAGGCCACGCTTTTCTTCGACCACCAGCATCTTTTCAAGAGGGGCGGCAAATTCAGACAGACCGGCCGGTTCAAGCGGCCAGGACATGCCCACCTTATAAACAGATAAGCCAAGCTGTGCTGCCATCTGGTTATCAATCCCCAGATCCGCGAGCGCCTGAACCACATCCATATAAGCCTTGCCAGTAGAGGCAATGCCAAAGCGGGGACGCGGCCCGCCTGTGACGGTCACCCGGTCAAGCCGGTTGGCCCGGGCGTAAGCTTTCAAGGCTGTCATTTTATCAACATGCAACCGGCGTTCCTGGGAAAAGCGGTCATCGTTGCGCCGGATATTCAGCCCGCCTTCAGGCAAGCTGGTTTCATTCGGCAGATGGCTCTGAAAATCATCTGTGGTCAGCCGGACAGAGGCGGTTGATTCAATATTGTCTTTCACACATTTGATGCCAACCCAGACCCCCGCATAACGTGACATCGCCCAGCCATGCAGACCATAATCCACCATTTCAGCCAAATTCGCCGGATTGAGGACCGGGATCATCGCGTCCATCATCGCATATTCAGACTGGTGACAGACCGTCGAGCTTTCGCCGGCATGATCATCACCCATCAGCACCAACACCCCGCCATGTTCTGATGACCCGGCCAGATTGCCATGCCGGAACACATCACCGGTCCGGTCCACACCCGGGCCTTTGCCATACCAGATGGCAAATACCCCGTCCTTGGTCCCTTCGCCATGCAGGTTAATCTGTTGCGTGCCCCAGACAGCGGTTGCCGCCAGATCTTCGTTCAGGCCAGGATGAAAGGTGATGCCGGCAGCGTTCAGGGCCGGTTCCGCCTGGCTGAATTGCAGGTCAATCCCGCCCAGTGGAGAGCCGCGATAGCCCGTGACATAGCCAGCCGTGTTGAGGCCCGCTGCGCGGTCCTTTTCAGCCTGCAACAGACATAACCGGACCATCGCCTGTGCGCCGCTGACAAACACGGTTGATTTATTCAGATCATATTTATCCGCCAGCGCCACATCCCGCAGCGCAGACTGGTAAACAGGATCCAGATTTACGTCATGACCATCCATACCTTCACGATAAAGGGCAGGTCAGTGGCGGGGCAAGCTGAATCCATTGCACCATCTGAAAAAAAATCAGCGCAAACGACACCATATTTCCACCGGCCAGGCCGGCAGGTCATATCCTTGCCCTGAGCCAGCTACAGCCATGCCGATTATTTGATTTGCGTCTTTCTGGTCAAAAGCGCTATTGTGTGCGATCATTCAGCAGCTTTGTCAGCCAGTCCGGATCCATGTCCGGTACAGACGATAACAGCAATTCAGTATAGTCAGGATGCGGCGGAGAGAGAATCTGTTGTTTCGGGCCCTGTTCCACAACCCGGCCCATATGCATCACCACAATTTCATCCGCAATCGCTTTGACGGTTGCAATATCATGAGTGATGAACAGATAAGACAGGCCGAGGCGTTCCTGGAGGGTCAACAACAGCTTCAATATGCCTTCCTGGACAATCTGGTCCAGAGCAGAGGTGACCTCATCACAGATAATCACTTCCGGTTCAGCGGCCAGCGCACGGGCGATGCTGATGCGTTGTTTCTGCCCACCTGATAATTCTTCAGGCAGACGGTCAGCAAAGCTGTCATCAAGTTCGATCATATTCAGCAATTCAGCAATGCGCTGATCGCGGGCCCGCCCGGTCAGCCCAAGATAGAATTCAAGCGGCCGGCCGATAATTTCGCGCACATGCTGGCGCGGGTTCAAGGCGGTATCAGCCATCTGATAGATCATCTGAATCTGTTGCAATTGGGCACGGCTGCGCTGTTTCAAGGCTGCAGGCAGCTGCTGGCCCTTAAAGCTGACCTGGCCTGATTCTTGGGGCAGCAGGCCCGTGATCACACGGGCTGCGGTGGATTTACCCGAACCTGATTCGCCGACCACCGCCACGGTCCGGCCGCGCGGCAGATTGATAGACACATTATCCAGCACTTTGTCGCCGCGGCCATAACGGGCGTCTATCCCCTGCATCGATAAAATAATGTCATCTGCGGCGCGCTGATCACGCTGAATGGAGCGGACCGCCCATAAAGATTTGGTATAGGGCTGCTGCGGGGCGGTGAGCATCTGGCGGGTCGGCGCATCTTCGATGGTCTGGCCATAGCGCAGGACTTTGATTTTATCCGCCATCTGGGCCACCACAGCCAGATCATGGGTAATGTAAATCGCAGCTGTGTTAAAGCGCGCCACGATATCCCGGATAGCGGCCAGAACCTCAACCTGTGTGGTGACATCAAGGGCCGTGGTGGGCTCGTCAAAAATGATCAGATCAGGGCGCGGTGACATCGCCATGGCGGTCATCACCCGCTGCAGCTGGCCGCCGGAGACCTGATGCGTGAAGCGGTCACCTATGGTCTGGGGCGAGGGCAGCTGCAGCGTATCATAGAGCTGGACAGCATCTTTATGCGCATCAGCTGCTGAGCTGTTAGTGCTGCGCAAGGTGGCTTCTATGGTCTGGTCAAGCAGCCGGTGTGCCGGATTAAATGAAGCCGCAGCAGATTGGGCAACATAGGCAATCCGCCCGCCACGCAACGCCCGCCGTTCTGCCTCAGACAAAGACAGAAGATCCTGGCCATCAAAGCTGATCTGGCCAGAGGTGATCCGGCAGCCGGGCCGGGCAAACCCCATCGCGGCAAGGCCAAGAGTGGATTTCCCCGCCCCTGATTCACCAATAAGGCCCAGTACCTCGCCTCGTCTCAGCTCAAGAGACACGCCTTTGACGATCTGATGCCATTTATCATCGCTGTAGCCCTCGATACAGATATCTGTGATCGACAGCAGCACATCGCGGGATTTGGTTTGATCAGGCTTCATCACGAATTCCACTTGTTTTATGCAGGAACCAATCCACCACAAAATTCACCGCCACAGTCAGCAGCGCAATCGCCGCCGCAGGCAGCAATGGCGTAATCGCAGCTGTGATGTCATATTCCGCAAATTGAATCAGGCTGGCATTTTCGCGCACCATCGTGCCCCAATCTGCCGTTGGCGGCTGAATCCCCACCCCCAGAAACGATAAGGAGGCAATGGTCAGAAACACAAAACAGAACCGCAGACCAAATTCAGCAACCAGAGGCGGCATAATGTTCGGCAGAATTTCGCGGCGCATAATATAGCCCAGCCCCTCGCCGCGCAGGCGGGCGACCTCGATATAATCCATCACCACCACATTCAAGGCCACCGCCCGGGTCAGACGAAATACACGGGTCGCATCCAGAACCGCAATAATAATAATGAGATTCACCGCAGACGGCCCAAAAATAGACAACAGCATCAGCGCAAAAATCAGCGACGGGATCGCCATCAGCACATCCACAAACCGGCTGAGCCCCTGATCAAGCCAGGACCGGTTAATGGCCGCAATCAGACCCAGAGAGCCGCCCAGAAAAAAACCAAGTGCCGCCGTGGCCACCGCAATGCCGATGGTGTTGCGCGCGCCATAAATCAGCCGGGTATAGATATCACGGCCCAGCTGGTCCGTGCCAAGCAGAAATTCATCAGACCAGGGGGCAAAAGGCACTTCAAAAATCTCTGCCTCGCCGTAAGGGGCAATCAGCGGGGCAAACACCGCCACAATCAGATACGCAAAAATCACCACCATCCCGAACAGGGCAGACACAGGCGCCCCCCGCACCGCCCGCCAGATCAGCTGTACAGCAGACCGTTTCTGACGGATGAGAGCCACTTCTGCTGTGGCGGAATAATTTTCGTCTGATGAGGACATAATCTTTGGTTTGCCTGATAAACAGACCCTTCTAGCGCGGATGTAACAGACGCGGATTTGTGACAATGGAAATAATATCGGCAAGCAAATTCAGCACGATATAGGTGATCGCAAAAATAATCGCACAGCCCTGAACAACCGGAATATCACGCCGGGTCACCGCATCAACCATCAGCTGGCCAATCCCGGGATAGACAAACACCACCTCTACCACCACAACACCAACCACAAGATAGGCCAGATTAAAGGCGATCACATTGACAATCGGGGCCCAGGCATTGGGCAAAGCATGGCGCAATATCACAATATGCGGGGGCAGACCTTTCAGTTGCGCCATTTCAATATAGGGGCTGGCCAGAAGATTGATAATCGCCGCACGTGTCATCCGCATCATATGCGCCACAATCACCAAGGTCAGGGTCAGGGCCGGCAGGGCTGATTTATAAATCCTTTCATCAAGTGCCATTTCCGGCGTCACATTGGCCAGAGACGGAAACACTTTCCAAAATGAGGCCAGCCCCAGAATCAGCAGATAAGCCACAAAAAATTCAGGAAAGGAAATGGTGGTCAGGGTAGTGGTAGAGACCGTTTTATCATAAACAGAATTACGGTAGAGCGCGGCTGTAATCCCTAAGGTCAGTGCCAGCGGAACCGCGATCAGAGCGGTCAGCCCCGCCAGAAATAATGTGTTGCGCAGACGCGGGGCAATTAGCTCAACAACCTCTCGCGATCTGTCTACACCCTGGCTGCCGCCGCGTCCCGAAAACGACACCCCGAAATCACCCTGCATGATCCCGCCAATCCATTGAAAATAGCGCTGTATCGGCGGGTCATTCAGACCCAGCTCTGCCCGGAAGGCGGCCACGGTTTCCGGCAAAGCCGCCTGGCCCAGAACCGCCTGTGCAAAATCACCGGGCAACAGTTCAATGGCGCTGAAAATGATCACAGACACCACAAATAAGGTCAGCAGACCCAACCCCAGACGTTGCAGAATGATGCGGATAACAGGATGAATAACAGCCCCCTTCATTGCGGCTTTCCAGCACACATTTTTACCGGCACGCTTTTTTGCCAGCACGTTCTTTTTGTTGGTCAAGCAGGGCCGTGAACACCGCCCCCAACGGTTCACTTATCTCAGGCTAACCGCAGTCAGCGGGGTCTGTAAAGAGGCAGAACAGAGATGATCTGTCTTTGGGGCGTGAAAATCTTGCGGCCCGGAAAGACACCGGCTTGCCCCTTGAAGCCAGAGATGAATTCTGATTTACTTTTAGACCAGCTGATGCAGATAAAAAAAATAACGCATCAAAAATAATAGAACAGAACATAAAAAAACCCTCTGGGGAGGAAAAAAAATGACAACTGATTATCTCTATCGCCTGAGCCGCGATCTCAGCCGCGGCCGTATCGACCGACGACAGTTCATGATGGGGGCCGTGGCCTCTGGTGTGGCGGTATCGGCGGCGATGAGCATGGCCAGCTCTGCACTGGCCGCAACACCAAAAGCCGGTGGCCATCTGCGCCAGGCCTTAGGTCATGGGTCAACCACTGATTCATTTGACCCGGCCACATATGAAAATGGCTGGCAGCAGAATGTCTGTTATTCCATGGGCAACCATCTGGTTGAAGTGGATGCGGCAGGTAACCCTGTACCAGAATTGGCAGAAAGCTTTGAGGCGTCTGCTGATGCGAAGGTCTGGCGCTTTACCCTGCGCAAGGGTGTGACCTTTCATAATGGCAAGTCAATGACAGCTGATGATGTCATCGCCACCTTTAATTACCATCGCAGTGAAGAGTCAAAATCAGCCGCAAAAGGCGTTTTGTCCGGCGTCACAGATGTGGGCAAGGACGGCAATAATGTGGTTGTCTTCACCCTGGCTGAGGGCAATGCTGACTTCCCGTTTATCGTTTCTGACTATCACCTGGTCATCTTCCCTGAAAAAGACGGCAAGATGGACTGGCAGTCACAGGCAGGTACCGGGGCTTATATTGTTGAATCCTTTGAGCCGGGCGTGCGCGCGCTGTTCAAGAAAAACCCGAATTACTTCAAATCAGGCCGCGGCCATTTCGATTCAGTCGAAACCTTGTCGCTGGTCGATAAGGTCGCCCGCCAGAATGCGGTGATGAACGGGGATGTGGATGTCATTGAGCGGGTTGACCCGAAAACAGCCCATCTGCTGGAGCGGGTACCGAGCCTGAAAATAGTCGAGACCACAGGCTTTCTGCATTACACCTTTCCGATGCGGGTAAATGCTGCCCCGTTTGATAATTATGACTTCCGTATGGCGGTCAAATTATCTGTCGACCGTGAGGAAATGGTGAAGAAAATTCTGGTTGGTCGCGGCGCGGTTGGCAATGACCACCCGATTTCTCCTGCCGTACCGCTTTATGCAGACCTGCCCCAGCGCGGCTTTGATCCGGATAAGGCAAAATTCCATCTGAAGAAAGCCGGATATGGCGGTGAGGCCCTTGATCTGTCTGCGTCTGATGCCGCCTTCCCGGGCGCGGTTGATGCCGCCCTGCTGATGAAAGCGTCAGCCGAAAAGGCCGGGCTGAACATCAATGTGGTGCGGGAGCCAAATGACGGCTATTGGTCAAATGTCTGGAATAACAAGCCATGGTGTGCCTGTTACTGGGGCGGACGGCCAACACAAGACTGGATGTATTCATCAGCCTATGTGGCCGAGAGCAAGTGGAATGACACCGCCTGGACCGCAGGTGATGCAGCAGACAAGTTCAACGGGCTGGTCAGAGCCGCCCGAGCCGAGCTGGACACCACAAAGCGAGCAGAAATGTACGCAGAATGCCAGCGTCTGATCCATGATGATGGCGGCGCGCTCGTGCCCATGTTCGCCAATTATGTCGAAGGTGTGTCCACCAAAATTGGTCATCCTGATGCAATTGCCGGAAACTGGCAGCTGGACGGCAATAAATCAGCTGAACGCTGGTGGTTTGCATAAGGCTGCTGCAGCATCTGGTGCAGAGCTGACATCAGACCCATATCACGCCCTGAAGCCGGTCCCGGCTTCAGGGTTTTTTGATGCAGGTTGAGGCGCCAATGCCGCGCCGGCAAGGCAGGGCATTTTACAAAGTCAGTGAAGCGGTGTTAGCATATGGGCTGACCATGACCCGCTTTTTATGAAGAGATGCACAAAGCCAATGACCGCTTTATCCCCGCCCCCTTCAGCTGATGTTCAGCCAGATGGTGAAATTCTGAGCGAACAGCAGAACGGCCCAATTGCGCGGTTACAGATGAACCGGCCGCATGCCCGCAACAGCCTGTCCCTTGCAATGCTTGAGGCCCTGAAAGAGACGATCAGCCGCCTTGGGGCTGCGCCAGATATAAACGTGATCATTCTGGAGGCTGCCGGGCCGGGCTTTTGTGCCGGACATGATTTAAAAGAAATGACCGCGGCACGCAGCCAGCCTGACCGGGGCAGGGCGTTTTTTTCACAAACCATGCAGGCCTGTTCAGAGCTGATGCAGATGATTGTGCGGTGCCCGAAACCGGTCATTGCGTGTGTTCAGGGGATTGCCACAGCCGCCGGATGTCAGCTGGTGGCCAGTTGTGATCTGGCCGTTGCGTCAACACAAGCCCGCTTTGCCACACCAGGGGTGCATATCGGCCTGTTCTGTTCCACCCCTATGGTTGCGCTGTCCCGCAATATCGGCCGCAAACAGGCCATGGAAATGCTGCTGACAGGAGAGATGATATCTGCCGAACAGGCTTTGTCCTGGGGGCTGGTGAACCGGGTGTGCGCGCCTGATGCGCTGGCCAGCACAACCGATGCGCTGGCAGAGCTGGTGGCAAGTAAACCAGCCTCTACGGTCAAAATCGGCAAAGCAGCCTTTTACCAGCAGGCAGAAATGGGGCTGGCAGAAGCCTATGACTATGCCGCTGAAGTGATGGTGGAAAATATGCTGAGCCGTGATGCTGAAGAAGGTATTGGTGCCTTTATCGAAAAACGGCCACCGAACTGGTCAACTTGAAACAAGGCGGCAGATCATGACAGACCCTGATTATGAGCAGCTGCTGGATGAGGAGACCAAAGCCTTTATTGCGGCCACAAAGGTCTATTCCCCAGATCGGGGTCAACCGCCAACCATAGCCGAAATGCGGGCAGATTACGAGGCGATGTGTGCCGGTTTTGCCGCCCCTCATCCCGCGGGTCTGCGTGTTGAGAACAGCAGTATTGCCAATGGGCATCATGCCCTTCCGGTGCGCTGGTACAGACCAGTTCAGGGTCTGAATGACAGCCCCGTAATTGTGTTTTTTCATGGCGGCGGTTTTGTGGTCGGCGGCCTGGACAGTCATGACAGCATCTGTGCTGACCTGGCCCGGGACACAGGCTTGCCCGTGATGGCGGTGGATTATGCATTAGCCCCGGAAGCCCCCTATCCGGCCGCCCTTGACGATGCGATGCGCGCCGTCAGCCATGTGCTGGAGATAAATGACACCCCCTTTATAGTGGTCGGTGACAGCGCCGGGGCCTGGCTGGCGGCAAGTGTGGCACATAAGATGAGACCGACAGAGCCGCGCCTGATCGGGCAGATTTTGATCTATCCCACCCTGGGCGGGGATATCACCACAGGCAGTTATAAAACCCATGCCAATGCCCCGCTTTTACGCACTGAAGATATTATCTGGTATGGGCAGCAATTTTTGGGCACAGACCAGCCTTATCGGCGGATCGGCCCCCTGGTTGAGACAGATTTTGACCAGCTGCCGCCAACCGTGATTTTTGCCGCAGCCTGTGATCCCCTATATGATGACGGGCCTGAATATGCAGCCCGAATCCGCACTGCAGGCGGCAGGGCTGTATGCATAACTGAAGACGGGCTGGTGCATGGCTATCTGCGCGGGCGGTATCAGGTCAAACGCATAAAAGACAGCTTTGCCCGTATTGCCGCTGCCGGCCGCGCGCTGGCCGATAGACGCTGGCCTTACAGCTGAGCAGAACACGGGCAGGAGCGGTGATCAGCGGTGATCGCGGGGCACGGCCTGATCAAACTGTTTTTCAAAGACCTGCTCACCGCCTTCATAAGCACGGATATAACCAGTCACAAAGAACTGATCCTGATCGCTGGTCATGGTCGCGCCTGTATCAATCTGGATATCCACCTCACCCCGCTGATAATGCTGGGTCCAGCTGATGTCTGCCCGGGCGCTGAGCGGATCATCAGGATGAACAGTCCAGATTTCGGTTGCACGGGTATCGGTGACCAGCCCATGGCGCAAATCACGTGCACGCCCGCTATCGCTGGTGATGGTCAGGCTGACAAGACCCGTGGCCAGATCCTGGCTGATATGGCGGTTATAGCAAGGGTTGCGCAGCCCTTCCCCAGGCCAGGGGGATAAGCGTTCCGGCGGACCAAAACAGGCTTCAGGAGCAGCAGGGTGCGGGTTCTGATGCACAGGCAGGTCAAGATGGCCAGAATGCAGGGTCAGACACACCGCCTGGGGCGAGGGCCAGACAAACGGAAAATAGCTGGTCGACACAGCCAGGCGCAGGCGATGACCGCGGGGCAGAACATAGCTGGTCTGATCCAGCGTCACAATCATGTCATAAGGCCTGTCCGGAATCAGCGGCGCGGGATCAGAACAGCTGTCCCGATGGGCCAGATTCAGCATGCCATGGGCGATACGGGTTGACGCCCCGTCAGGATGAACATCACACAGCCGGACAAAGAGTTGTGCCTGAGGGGTGCTGCTGGACAGGCGCAGATGAAGATTTGCCGCACCCAGAACCGCGATATCCTGTTCCAGAGGGGCAGTATCAAAACAAAGTGACAAGGCATCATCGCTGCGCTGATCGCCGGGCAGTTCAGGCGGACCGGACGTGTTATGATCATCTGCGGCAAGGGCCATCGGGAAATATTCACCAGCCCCCAACCCGCAATGTTGTGGTGAGGCGATCAGCAGTTCCAGCTGGTCAGGACAATTTGTCGTTTCGCTCAGACCATGAGCCGGGGTCAGGCTAAAGCTTTGCGTCTTTACACGCGCGGACGGCCAGTCCGGTTCAGCCCGCCAGAGCCCGGGCCGGGCATGATAATGACGGTGCGGGCGCACAGAGCCTTGCTGAAAATAGCGTAAAGCAGGCAGCTGATCCGCGCCGGTATCCCGGCCTTTCAGCCAGTGATCCCACCAGTTCAGAATCTGGTGCAGAAAATCAATCCGTGGTTCAGGAGCCGCCATATGCGGATATTGATGGCCCCAGGGCCCGATAATGGCAGCCACAGGCGCATCCAGACCGGTAAGCAGATGTGCTGGTGCATTCATATAATTATCAGCCCAGCCCGCAAACACCAGAACAGCTGCCTGAATATCAGCATAAGATTCGCACACAGAACCATGCTGCCAATAGCTGTCACGGCGCTGATGAGCCAGCCAGTTCAGGGCCAGAAACGGTTCCGCCACCAGCCGGTCCTGCCACAGGGCACGCCAGTCATCAGGCCGGATCAGCGGGTCAGGCGGGCGGGCAGAATAGGCCAGCATCACCGCCCCCCAGCGCAGATTATCCCCCAACAGGCAGCCGCCTTTATAATGAATATCATCGGCAAAGCGGTCAGTGGTTGTATAGCCTGCCACCACCGCCTTTAACGCAGGCGGCGCAAGGGCTGCGGTCTGCAACGCATTAAACCCGCCCCAGCTTTTGCCCATCATGCCCACCGCCCCTGAACACCAGGGCTGGGCCGCAATAAAGGCAATCACATCACAGGCATCGGCAAGTTCAGTTGCGGTATATTCATCTGTCAGCAGCCCGTCACTGTCGCCTGAGCCGCGCAAGTCAATGCGCAGACACACATAGCCATGTTCAGCAATAAACGGATGGATTTGTTCATCCCGGGCAATGGTGCCATCGCGTTTGCGATAAGGGATATATTCGAGGATTGCAGGATAAGGTGTATCCGCCGCCCCTTCCGGCATCCAGACCCGCGCAGACAAGGTCAGCCCGCCGGACACCGGAATGCGCATATCTTCTGTCACAGATACAGACAGGGGACCAGAGGCAGGAGCGGCGGCATCAGGCAGGCTGGTCATGCCGGACACCGGTCAAGCGCGGCCGCCAGATCAGCAATCAGATCCGCACTATGTTCAATCCCGACAGACAGCCTGACCACAGCATCCCCCACACCAGCAGCCATCCGCTGGTCAGCGGTCAATTGACGATGGGTGGTCGAAGCGGGGTGAATGATAAGAGACCGCGCATCCCCGATATTGGCCAGATGCGAGAACAGGTTGCAATTTTCCACCAGCGTCTGGCCTGCGGCAAACCCGCCGGTCAGGGTTACGGTGAAGACAGAGCCTGACCCGCCGGCAAGATAGGTTTGTGCATTATGATGATAAGGGCTGTCCGGCAAGCCGGCCCAGGACACCGCTGCCACCTTGTCATGGTCGGTTAAAAACCGGGCGATTTTTTCCGCATTTTCATTATGCTGGCGCATCCGCAAAGGCAGGGTTTCAAGACCGGTTAAGGTCAGCAGCGCATGTAACGGGGCCATGGTCGGGCCCAGATCCCGCAACACGCTGGCATGACAATAGGTAATATAGCCAAGCGGGCCAAACGTTTCGGCAAAGGTAATCCCATGATAGGCCGGATCAGGCGTGGTCAGGGCCGGATAATCGCGCCCCGAAAACCAGTCAAACCGGCCTGTGTCAACAACCGCACCACCCATCGCCATACCATGACCAGATAAAAATTTGGTGGTGGAATAGACAATCAGATCAGCACCATAATCCCCCGGACGGCACATCACCGGTGTCGCCATTGTGTTATCAATCACAAGCGGCAGGCCCGCATCATGCGCAATCGCCGCCAGCGCTGAGAGATCTGGTACATTCCCGTCCGGATTGGCCAGGCTTTCAGCAAATAAAACCGCCACATCCGATGCAGACACAGCCGCCCGTACCGCATCCAGATCATGAATATCCACGAGCTCTGCTGACCAGCCAAACCGGGTAAAGGTGGTGGTGAGCTGGGTGATGGTTCCGCCATAAAGCTGGCGGCTGGCGACCACCTTTTTGCCTGGCTGCATCAGCGGGTACAGCGCGACAAGCTGGGCCGCATGACCAGAGGCCACACAAACCGCCCCTACCCCGCCATCAAGCGCGGCCAGACGTTGTTCCAGCGCTGCCGTGGTCGGGTTGGACAGACGGCCATAGATATTGCCGGGTTCCTGGAGGTTATACAGGCTGGCGGCCTGATCCGCATCATCAAAGGTAAAGGCCGTGGTCTGATATAAGGGGGTAATCCGTGCACCTGTGGCCGGGTCAGGACGGGTGCCGGCATGCACCGCCAGGGTTTCAATATTTTGTGATTTCACAAAACCGCCATCACGTGCCGGTGCCGGTGGCGGGCGCACAGCCCCGCGCCGGGATGAAATCAGCCCAGAATAAAACCCGCCCATGCCCAACAGACCGGACAGGCGCGAATGTTCAATTTTCGGGCATCTGTCCATAATCACGTTCAGCCCGGCTGCTTCGGCCAGGGTGCGGGCCTCATCACTGATCACACCAATTTGCAGCCATAAGGTTTTTGCCCCGATTGCCGCCGCCTGAGCCGCGATGGCCGGCGCATCTTCAGCCCGGCGGAACACATCAACCATATCCACAGCAAACGGAATATCGGTCAGATCAGCATAACAGGTCTGGCCCAGAATGTCGCGCCCCGCATAGCGCGGATTCACCGGCACAATGTGATAGCCCTGTTTCAGCAGATATTTCATCACAAAATAGACCGGGCGTTTCCAGTTATCCGATGCCCCGACAACCGCAATCACATTTGTTTTTGCTAAAATATCCGCAAGGAAAAAATCATCATCTGGTGGGGCAGTATCTGTCATAAAAAGGCCTGTCTATCTGCTGCCGGACATGGTCAGACACATCATCCTAGACCTGATGCTGTACAGATGCCAAGCCCGTAAAGCCGGACCGTACATTCTGCAGGCGGCGCGTTACGTCTTCAACCGGTAGCCGGTTTTAAAAATCCAGCTGATAATGGCAATACAAATCACAGAAAAGATAAAAATTGCCGCCAGTGAATAGCCCACCGCCACGTCCGCTGTATCAAAAAAGGACCAGCGGAAACCAGACACCAGATAGACAATCGGGTTAAATAGGGTCGCGGTCTGCCAGAACGGCGGCAGCATGGAAATGGAATAAAAACTTCCCCCCAGAAACACCAGCGGGGTGATGATAAGAGAGGGCACCAGATTCAGCTGTTCAAAATTCCGCGCCCAGATGCCAATGATAAAGCCAAGCAGGCTGAAGGACAGGCAGGTCAGAACCAAAAAGCCCAGCATCCAGAACGGATGCGCAATCTGGACCGGCACAAATAAAAAAGAGGTCGCCAGAATAATCAGCCCGATCACAAATGATTTGGTTGCCGCTGCCCCCACATAGCCAATAACAATTTCAAAATAAGACACAGGTGCAGATAAGGGCTCGTAAATCGTGCCAATAAATTTCGGAAAATATATCCCGAATGAAGCGTTGGTCACAGATTGCATCAGCACAGTCAGCATAATCAGCCCCGGCACAATAAAAGCGCCATAGCTGACCCCTTCGATTGCGACCATGCGTGAACCAATCGCCGAGCCAAATACAATGAAATAGAGCGCGGTGGAAATCACCGGCGAGATAATAGACTGCAGCAAAGTGCGGAAGGTGCGGGACATCTCAAAAGTGTATATTGCCCGGATAGCATAAAAATTCATGGCCGGTCAGTCCTTTACTAGATCAACAAAAATATCTTCAAGTGAGCTTTGCGAGGTCTGCAGGTCCTGCAAGGTCAGCCCTGCTGCCGATAAATCATTCAACAGCCCGGTAATGCCGGTCCGCCCGGCCTTGGTATCATAAGCATAGACAAGCTGGCGACCATCAGCAGACAGCCGTAAATCATACCCCGCCAGGCTGTCTGGCAGGGCGGTGATGTGATCCTGCAGATCAATGCGCAATTCCTTGGTCCCCATCTGGGCCATCAGCTTGGCTTTTTCTTCAACCAGCAAAATTGACCCGCCTGTGATCACCCCGACCCTGTCTGCAATCGCCTCAGCTTCTTCGATATAATGGGTGGTCAGCACAATGGTCACCCCATCTGCCCTCAGCCCGTCCACAATCTGCCACATATCTTTACGCAATTCGACATCCACACCGGCAGTCGGTTCGTCCAGAAACAGGATTTTCGGCTGATGGCTGAGGGCTTTGGCAATTAGCACGCGCCGCTTCATCCCGCCAGACAGTTCTTTTATCGGGGTGTTGCGTTTATCCCATAACGACAACTGTTTCAGCAGCCGTTCAATATAGGCCGGGTCAGGTGGCAGACCGAACAGCCCGCGCGAAAATCTGACTGTATTCACGACCTTTTCAAACGGTTCCAGCGCGACTTCCTGCGGCACCAGCCCAATCAGCGAACGCGCCGCCCGGTAATCGGCCAAAATATCATAACCGCCAACAGTAATCTGGCCGGAGGTCAGTGCGGTCAGCCCGCAAATCATGGAAATCAGTGTGGTTTTCCCTGCCCCGTTCGGGCCCAGCAAGGCCAGAATTTCGCCACGACGAATGTCCAGATCAACTCCGGTCAGCGCCACATTGCCAGAGGGGTAGGTTTTGTTCAGTCCGGTGACCGAAATAATGATATCCATCAACAGACCTTTCACAAGTGACAGAATTTTTTCGCGGTTATGTCAGGATCTGGCGCGATGGTCAGTCCCAGTCAATGTCAAAATGGTCTTTCAGATCCGCAATGTGAAGGCCGGTCAGAAGATTAGGCTGTTGCCCGCGCAGCATCATCGCCAGCCTGGCGGTCTCTTCCAGCTCTTCTATCGCAAAAACAGCCGCTTCCAGTTCCAGACCCGCAACCACCGGCCCGTGATTGGCCAGCATCACCGCCGAACGTTTCCCTGCTAAAGACCGCACCGCATCGCCCATCGCCGGATCCCCTGGCCGGAAATAAGGCAGCAGAGAGACCTTGCCCAGACGCATCACAGAATAAGCGGTCAAAGGCGGCAGGAAACAATCCGGGTCATGCCCGTCCAGCATCGAAAGCGCCACAGAATGAGACGAATGCAGATGCACCACCGCCCCGGTTTGTGCCCGGGTTTCATAAAACGCAGCATGAAGCGGCATTTCCTTGGTCGGGGCATCGCCTGAGAGCAGTCGCCCGTCAGCATCAAGATGAGACAAAGCCGCCGGATCAAGACGGCCAAAACAGGCCCCGGTTGGGGTGACCAGCAAGCTGCCATCATCCAGACGTACCGAAATATTGCCGCTGGCCCCGGCGGTCAGGCCGCGGTCATACATGGATTTTGCAAGGGTGCAAATCTGGTCTCTGTGTTTGGCGTCTGTCATTTCTGTTTACTTTCCTGTGACGGGGCGACCCGAAAGACATGCCGCGGCTTTTGCAAAAAAATCAACAGCGCCGAAATTACCGCTTTTCAGCGCGACCACCAGATCCGCCCCTGAAGCCGTTTTTGCCCGCAAAGCCGGCACGCCAGGATCAATTTCAGGGCCAATTTCAAGCTGATCCAACAACAGGCCATCAACAACCGCCCCTGAAGTTTCGCCGCCAGCAACCAGCAGGCGGGTGACCTGTTCAGCAACCAGCATTTGCGCAAGACCAGAGAAAAAATCTTCAAACGCTTCTGCTGCATGCTGCCGGCCATAGGCCGCCTGTATTTGTTTCAGCTGATCCGGTTCAACCGCGCTGCAGATAAGCGGCAGAGTATCAGGGTCATCGCGCAGACAGGATAACGCCCAGTCACGCGCATTGGCCGCTGTATAGTCTTTGGTAATCACTGCTTCTGGATCAAGAGGAAGTGTCGGATAAGCAGCCTTATGTGCAGCGATTTGCTGGCGCGTGGCTGTTGCACAAGACCCGCTGATGGCCACACAAGGACCAGCCTGGCCCTGCCACTGGCTGGCCTGATCAGACACAAGTTCAATGCCCTCGAAATTCGCCGGCAGACCCATTGCAATCCCTGAGCCGCCTGTTACCAAAGGCAGGCCTGCTGCTGCACGGCCGATTTCAATTAAGTCTATATCTGTGATCGCATCCACAATAATGTCGCGGCGGCCCGCATGCTGTTCAGCCTGCAGCGCTGCTTTGATCGCAGCTGCCCCGACAAAGACCGTATCAGCGGCAACATGGCCGACAGGCTGGCCGGTCTGCAGGCTCAGCCAGCGGCGCAGATCAGAGTCAGTCATCGGGTTCAGGGGGTGATCTTTTAACGGGCTGTCCGCGAGCAGCTGGTCGCCCACAAATAAATGGCCCTGATAAACAGACCGGCCCGTGGTCGGAAAAGCCGGGCAGAACATCACCTGATGCGCGTCAAGCGCTTCCGCCAGCGCCGCCGCCACAGGCCCGATATTGCCTTCAGGGGTGGAATCAAAAGTTGAGCAATATTTAAATAAAATCTGCTGGCAGCCTTGCGCACGCAGCCAGTCAAGAGCAGCCAGAGACTGGGCAACAGCGTCAGCCACCGGAACAGACCGTGATTTCAGCGCGACAATACCGGCCTGAACAGACGCATCCGCAGGGCAATCCGGGACGCCGGAATATTGCACCACCCGCATGCCCGCCTTGGCCAGAGTGTTGCCCAAATCGCTTGAACCGGTGAAATCATCGCCAATACATCCCAGATACATGCTGTCGTTTAACCCCTATTTATCAAGTGTGGATAAAAAGGCCTGTGCAGAGCGGCTGAAGCCTTTGCCTGAGGCATCCTTGCTCAGCTGACTGGCCATCTGCTTGCCCAGCTCAACCCCCCATTGATCAAAACTGTTCAGCCCCCATATAAAACCAGAGACCACCGTTGTATGTTCATATAAGGCCAATAGCCGCCCCAGCGCAAATGGTGTGGTCCGATCCCAGCTGATCAGAACAGATGGCCGGTTGCCCTCAAAATGACGATGCGGCTGGTCAGTATTGCTGGCCCCCAGCGCAAGAGCTTCTGCCTGGGCCACCGCATTAATCGCCAGGGTACGGTGGCTGTCTGCTGCCCCGCCGAACTGGTCAATACCATGCGGGTGGCGCGGCACAAGAATATCAACAGGCACAATATCTGTGCCCTGATGCAGCCATTGAAAAAAACTGTGCTGGCCATTGGTGCCTGGCTCGCCCCAAATCAGCGGGCCTGACCCCATCAGCAAAACATTGCCCTGACGATCAACAGATTTCCCGTTGCTTTCCATTTCCAGCTGCTGAGCCCAGGCCGGCAGACGCCCCAGACGCTGATCATAAGGCATCAGCCCATATGAGGTCCGGTTCAAAAAGCTTCTGTGCCAGACCCGGAGCAGCCCCAGCAGAACCGGAAGATTTTGCGCCAAATCAGCGGTGGCAAAATGAGCATCCATTGCATGAGCACCGTCCAGAAGCTGGCAGAAATGGTCTGTGCCAATCCCCAGCATCACCGCCAGACCGACAGATGACCATAAAGAATAGCGCCCGCCCACCCCTTCATCAAAGGCAAAGATACGGTCCACATCAAGGCCCCATTCAGCCGCCCGTTCAGGTGCGGCGGTCACCCCTGCCATATGATCAGAGGCCCGGCAGCCTGCGGCATCCAGCCAGCCTCTGGCCAGGGCAGCATTGGCCATGGTCTCGGCCGTGGTAAAGGTTTTTGAGGTGATGACAAACAGTGTCGTTTCCGGCTGACACAGTGCCAGCACATCATTCAGATCAGAGGGATCAATATTGCCGACAAAATGAACCGCCGGACCGCTGTGACAGGCCGTCAGGCCCCGATAAACCATCGCCGGCCCCAGATCAGACCCGCCAATACCAATATTCACAACATGCTGATAACAGCCCTGTGCCCGGATATCGTCAACAAAGCTGCATAACGCGGCAAATTCGTCTGTTGTGCGGTATTCAGGGCTGCGCAGAACAGTATGAACAGCTGGCCTGTTTTCGGTAAGATTCACCGGCTGACCGGCAAGCATATCATCAATATTCTGTTTCAGCCCGGCAGCGTCTGCCAGCTGGAGCAAGCCAGACAGGCTGGCCGGCGTAACCGGCTGGCGGGTCATATCCACGCTGAGATCATCAAGGCTGAAGACCAGCTGGTCACGGTCAGGACGCGCCATTAAGTCAGCCAAAACATTTCCGGCTTCAGCAGCCGCCAGCTGTTTCAATCTATCGATTGCCGCCTGTTGTGTCGTGGTCATCTGTACCTTATCCTGTGGCAAGAGCCGCCGCCGCCCGGGCCCGGCGCGTGATTTCAGCAAAATCAGCCTGTGCAATGAGGTCAGACGGGGCCACCCAGCTGCCGCCAACACAAACAATATTCGGCAAAGCCAGCCAGTCAGCAGCGGTATCCGGGGTAATCCCGCCCGTCGGACAAAAGGCCAGATCAGGCAATGGGCTGGCCAATGACTTGATCAAGCCAAGACCGCCGGAAGCTGTCGCCGGAAAGAATTTCAGCTTTTGATAGCCCTGTTCAGACAAGGTCATCATTTCAGACACAGTGGCCGCGCCAGGCAGCAGCGGTAATCCGGCTTCTGCACAGCCCGCCAGAATAGCAGCAGTGGTGCCCGGGCTGACCGCAAAGCATCCCCCTGCCGCCGCAACTTGCCGGGCCTGCTGAACGGTGCGGACAGTCCCTGCACCAACGGTAATATCCGGGCAATGTGTGGCGATCGCCTGAATCGCCGCAAGCGCCGCAGATGTGCGCAATGTCACCTCAGCTGTAAAGATGCCGCCTTCAAGCAGGGCTTCTGCCAGCGGGACCGCCTGTGCCGCATCGTCAATGACAATGACCGGCATGACCGGCCCACGTGCCAAAATTTCGTCAATGGTCATAATTATGCCTCTTGGTTATATCCTGCCAGCATGGACAAGCCCGCACCCTGTTCAGCGTCGCTCGCCCGATTGCGCATCAATGCGGTCAGGCCCCGGCCAAAGCCCGTTTGCGGCAGGTGGTTCGGAATAAAGGCCGGACGGTCATTCAGATCAGCCTGGCAGGTCAGGCGGCCAGAGGCCGCGTCAAGCGTGAGGATATCGCCATCGCGTATCTTGCCTATCGCCCCGCCATTTACAGCTTCAGGACAAAGATGAATTGCCGCCGGAACCGTACCAGATGCCCCTGACATCCGCCCATCCGTGACCAGGGCAACAGCATAGCCCTTATCCTGAAGCGTGGCCAGTAACGGGGTCAGGCTGTGCAGTTCCGGCATGCCGCAGGCCTGCGGGCCCTGAGCGCGCACCACAACGATACAATCTTTTTCCAGCTGCCCTTCAGCAAAGGCCGCTTTGACCCCCGCTTCAGTTTCAAACACAACGGCAGGCGCGGAAATCACATGCCTGTCTTCGGCAACCGCTGATATTTTAATCACAGACCGGCCGACATTCCCGTCCAGCATTTTCAAGCCGCCAGTCGGCGCATGCGGCGCAGACACGCCGCGCAAAATCGTCTGGTCGAGGGATTTTTCGGGCGCATCAACAAATACAAGCCCGTCTGCGGTCAGTTGCGGGTCAACCGCATAAGCAGACAAATCCTGCCCCCAGACCGTCGCCGCATCACCATGCAGCAACCCTGCGCCCAATAATTCGCGCATCACAAATCCCATCCCGCCAGCCGCATGAAACTGATTCACATCTGCTGTGCCGTTCGGGTAAACCCGCGCCAGAAGCGGCACAATATCTGATAAATCGGCAAAATCCTGCCAGCGCAAATCTATCCCGGCGGCAGCCGCCATCGCCGGCAGATGAAGGGTGTGGTTGGTCGACCCGCCCGTGGCATGCAGCCCGACAATCGCGTTCACAAAGCTGCGTTCATCAAGGCAATGACCGATCGGGCGGGGGGCTGCTGAGCGCAGGCTGATTTCAGCAGCACGCTGTGTGGCCGCAACCGTCAGCGCATGACGCAGATCCGTATGCGGATGCACAAAAGCCGCACCAGGCAGATGCAGGCCCATCACCTCCATCAGCATCTGATTTGAATTGGCCGTGCCATAAAAGGTACAGGTTCCGGGCCCATGATAGGCCGCACTTTCGGCCCTGAGCAGCTCTTCGCGGCCGACCTCGCCTCTGGCAAAGGCCTTGCGGATATTGGCTTTTTCCGCATTTGGCAGACCAGATGACATCGGCCCGGCAGGCACAAAAATCACCGGCAGATGACCAAAGCTGAGCGCCCCCATTACCAGACCAGGCACAATTTTATCGCATACGCCCAGACATAAGGCCGCATCATATACATTATGAGACAGCGCCACACCTGTGGACATGGCAATAATATCACGGCTGAATAAGGACAGCTCCATGCCCGGCCGGCCTTGTGTGACACCATCACACATGGCAGGCACACCGCCGGCCACCTGTGCTGTTGCCCCGGCCTGGCGGGCCGCCGCTTTGATCAGCTGCGGAAACCCTTCATAAGGCTGATGCGCAGACAACATGTCATTATAGGCGGTGACAATCGCAATATTGGGTTTCAGCGACCCCGATTGTGAGAGTATATCCGACTGATCCTCGCCAGCAGCCGCTGCAACATGGGCCATGTTAGAACAAGAGACCTGGCGGCGATCGGTATCAGCGTTGGCCGCCATCTGGTCAATCTGGTCAAGATAGGCCCTGCGCGTATGCCGGCTGCGGCGGCGGATCCGGTCAGTGACTTCAGTCAGGCGATCATGGCATTCAGGCATAAGGCAATATCCGTTACAGGTTAGTGATCATTATCAGCCCTGGATTCAGCATCGGGACCGGCTTTGGCATCAGCCTTCGGATCAATCCAGAAACCAGGGCCATAGCCAGACAGATCATCAACTGGCCCAAATGTGCCTGCTTTATATAGGGCAGGCGGCTGTTCGGCAGCACGCGCCAAAATGGGATCAATAAATGACCAGGCCGCCAGCACCTCGTCATGGCGCATAAATAAGGTCTGATTGCCGCGCGCAGTATCCATCAGCAGCCGTTCATATGCATCAGGCAGACGCCCGCCAAACGTATCATCAAAAGACAGGTTCAGCTCAGATGGGAACAGCCGCATCCCCCCTGGTCCGGGTTCTTTTGAGATCAGCTGCAGACGCACACCTTCTGCTGGCTGCAGGCGGATAATCAGACGGTTCGGCAGGTCATCTTCTGTACCGCTGAGCGGGGTTTTGGAAAAAATATCATGTGGTTTGCGCTTAAAGGTGATCACAATTTCAGAAGCCCGCATCGCCAGCTTTTTGCCTGTGCGCAAATAAAAAGGCACACCCGCCCAGCGCCAATTATCCACCCACAGCTTCATCGCCACATAGGTTTCGGTATTTGAGGCCTCGCCCAGTTCAGTTTCGTAATCCTGATACTGGCCCCGCACCACCTCGTCAGCCGCCGGCGCGCGCAATGCCCGCAATACACGCAGTTTTTCATCACGGACCTGATCTGCATCAAAAAAGGACGGCGGTTCCATGGCCACCAGACAGACCAGCTGCAGAATATGATTCTGGACCATATCACGGACCGCCCCACTGGTGTTATAATAGGATGCGCGCTGGCCGACACCGACCGTTTCCGCCACCGTAATCTGGACATGTTCAATCGCGGTATTGTTCCATTGAGATTCAAAAATCACATTGGCAAAGCGCAGGGCCATAAGATTCTGGACAGTTTCTTTGCCCAAATAATGATCAATCCGGTAAATTTGCTTTTCATCAAACACCGCACGCAGCTCGTCACCGATCGCCTGGGCTGAGGCGTAATCATGACCAAGCGGCTTTTCGACAACCAGGCGGCTTTGTGGCAGGACAAGACCCGCTGACTGCAGCACCCGGCAGGACGGCCCGAACAGTTGCGGGGCAACCGCCAGATAAAAAATACACGGTCTGTCTGCGCTGGTTTTCTGTTGCAGGAAGGCAGAGAGATCCGCCGCCCCCTCGCCCGTCAGAATATCCAGCTGGACAATATGGGCAAGCTGAATAAAGGCATCAAATGCAGCTGCGTCAGTATCAGGATGGTCAAGCGCGTCACGGCAGAACGGCCGGAGTTTTTCAGCAAATTCGGCCAGGCTGATCGGCTGGCGGGCAGCGGCCACCAGCCGGAAGGCAGAGGTCACCTGGCCATCCAGAAACCGCCAGAACAGGGCCGGAAAAATTTTCCGCAATGCCAGATCGCCTGTGCCGCCAATAATCACATAATCACTGGCAGGCACCAGTGCGCTCTGGGGCATCATTTCAGCCATGATGTCCTATCCTTCTGCTTTTTTTTCATGGATTGACTATGTCTAAAACTATCACGACCCGAAAATCATGTCTTCACCAAAACGGTCATTTTCTTCAAACATAATCAAAAAATGTCTGCTTATTCCGGTTCCGTGGAAAGCGTGACAGGCTGACCGTGAGGGGTCGCCAAATAGGCCGCCGCCCAGCGTTCAGACATCGCCTGAATATGATCACAATCTGTTATGGATTTGTCCTGAAGACAGGCTGTCAGGGCGGCCATCCAGGCCAGATAATAGCTATCCTCTTCAGCCCGGGCGTCATCGTCAGGCAGATCAACAGCCAACTGACGACCAAGCGCCGCGGTCCATTCCGGCCAGGTAAACACGCCCTGATTATATAAATGAACGGTTAAGGCAAACAGCTGGGCATGCCAGACTGCGCTGAACCTCTGTGCAGATGAAAATCCTTCAGATCCGGTCATGACGGGTCAGCCGGCACAAGATATGACTGCCACAGATCAAGACAAACCTCATCCCCTTCATGGCCCGCCCCTGGCCAGAGATCTGTCGCCGCAAAGCGGACACCATAAAGATGTTCAGGGGATTCGCCCAGCCCATGCGCATTGGAATCGGGAAGAACATGGCTGTGATGATGGCTGATGATCTGGCCTGTCTGGCCGGCAATATAGCCCGGCAAGCGGGTATGGCCGTTCGGGTGACGGGCCACCTGATCCGGGTCAAGGACAGTGACCTGCTGGCCAACAGAAAAGCGCGGCACGGTCAGATCAGGCCGTAATGACGGGCCGCCCCTGGCCAGAGCAGCCGCAACCTTGTCAGCTGTGGCCGCCTGAGGCAGGGCCGGGTCAGGCGGGCCAAGCGCACGGCCTGTGCGCAGCTCTTCGGTTGAGACCAGCTTTGTTTCCACCAGCAGGGTCGCCAGCCCGGCCAGCCATTTTTCATAATAACTAAAGGCCTGATAATCATCAGCAGGCAGACGTTCACGGGCATGACGGGATGTGTCCAAATTCCAGCGGCCCAGCCCCCCTGCCGCCACCGTGATGGCCAGCGCGCGGGCATGCCAGTCTTCGGCAAAAACAGGCGTGTCCGGCGGATCTACCGGAATGCGGCCGCCAGGCTGGCCACCCATATCATGAGATTTATTTTTCCGGCAAGACGCAGCCATCACGCCCCCTGATCCCGGGGCGCGGCTTCAGGCGGGGCAACAGGCAGGCCAGCACCGATCATACAATCACGGGTCACCCAGCGGGCCAATTCCTGTTCTGAGAGTCCGTCTGTGCCCTCAGGGCGCTGAGGCAGCACAAGATAGCGGATTTCCGCAGTGGAATCCCACACCCTGATTTTGGTCTGTTGCGGCAGAACAAGGCCAAATTCAGACAGGACAGCCCGTGGTTCACGCACCGCCCGGCGGCGGTAATTATCTGATTTATACCAGCCTGGCGGAATCCCCAGTAACGGCCAAGGATAACAGCTGCATAAGGTACAGACGACCAGATTATGAATATGATCTGTATTTTCCACCACCACAACATGTTCACCCTGACGGCCATTATGATCCAGCTCGTCCAGAAGCGCGTCTGTATCATTTACAAGCCGTGCCCTGAACCCTTCATCACACCAGGCACGGGCGACCAGAGCAGCGCCAATCTGGGGGCCGATTTTATTCTGATATGTATCAATGATCAGCTGCAGGGCAGCCGGATCCACAAGATTTTTTTCAGTCAAGATGGTTTCCAGGGCCTGAACACGCAATTGGGGTTCAGGCGGAAGCAGACTGTGCGGATGGTCGTGATGATCATGTGGCATGGATAAAGACTGGCACAAAGTTGCCCCCGCGTCCAGAACCTGACATGGTGTGAGACAGGATGAACATGACAGGGATAAGGCACAGTAAACATGACGCAGACAGATGAGCATAGAGACGCCCTTTGTGATGCGCTGAGGCAGGCCGGGGTGGCAGAGACCCAAATCACGCTGGCGCTGGAGACCAGTGCAGTGCTGCTGGACCAGCTGGCCAGCACCCCGCTGGATGACAGCCAGACGCGAAGCGTGCATGACATCTTTCAGCGTTATGTCCCTTCTGCAGGAGACTGACAGATGAGCCTGTATCAGTCTGTTGACGCCTATCGCGCAGCCCATCACACCCAGCCCGGCGAGACAGCAGCGCGGGTACAACAGGTGCTGGATCAGCTGAACGGACTGGGCCGCCGGTTAGCGGCAGTCCGGTTCACAGATGAAGATTTTGCGCTGGACCAGGCAGGTCAGCTGGCCGCATCCAAACAGGCAGATCAGCATCTGGCTGGTGTGCCGCTGGCCCATAAAGAGCTGTATGGACGAACCTTTACCGACAGGCCGGGCTGGCCAGATGAGGGTGGATCGAAATCCTATCAGGGCCAGACCGCCCGCCGCACCGCCACCGTGATTGACAAGCTGGATACAGCCGGAGCGATTGATTGCGGGCGGCTGGTATCGGTGGAATATGCGCTGGGGGTAACCGGCCATAATGCGTTTGCCGGCACCCCAAAAAACCCCTGGAATGCTGCGTATATCTGTGGCGGGTCATCATCCGGGTCAGGGGCCGCTGTGGCGGCCGGCATTGTGCCCGCCGCGCTGGGCAGCGATACAGGCGGGTCCATTCGCCTGCCAGCGGCAGCCTGTGGCCTGGTGGGCATCAAGCCAACCCAGGGGATGGTTTCTCGTGCAGGTGTATTTGCCTTGTCAAATGCGCTAGATACGGTCGGGCCGCTGAGCCGGTCAGTTCGGGACGGCGCCCAGATATTTGCCGCCCTGACCGGTTATGATGGCGCAGATAATCAGAGCCTGCATTCCCCACCAGCAGATTATCTGTCAGGGCTGGAAGACGGGCTTCAGGGCATCAGGATGGGGCTGGCAGAGCGCTATTTCCTGAGCGGAAGTGAGGCAGAGGTTGCAGACCCGGTCGCCGCCTGTTTTGAGCAATGTGCCCGGGCCGGTGCCTATTGCAGAGATATTGACATTACCGGCATTGAGGCGACCAACCCGCTGAATGTGCTGCTGATCGCAACAGAAGCTGCACAGATTCATAAAGATGTGGTGCTGGACAGGCCAGACCAGCTGAATGACCAGACGCTGATGCGGATCCTGACCGGTATCTTTACCCATGATGAGGCCTATCAGCGTTTGAAGGCCGCCCGGGCAGAATGCATTATGCGGACAGTCGATGAGGTATTTGCCGATATAGATATGTTCATGACCCCAGTCTGGCCATTTGCGCTGCCGACAATTGAACAAAGTGATGTTGGTGCGCATCCAGAGGCGGCACCGCTGATGCAACGCATTGGTCATAATACACGGCCGGTAAATTTTTTGGGTCTGCCTGCGGTCTGTCTGCCGATTGGGTTTGACCGGAACGGGCTGCCGGTATCGGTACAGCTGGTTGGCAGGCCGTTTTCAGAAACGTTATTGCTGCGGGCAGCACGGGCGATTGAACGGGACTATGATTTCTGGTCAGCGCGGCCAGACCTCAGCCAGTTTGATTAGAGCCGGGCGACCAGCTTTTTCAGCTTGGCTTCAACCACATCCTGTGATTCAGCAATATCGATGGTGCCGGTCATCCGCCCCTGGCCGTTCAGCAAGAACACTGTTGCGGTATGATCAAGCGTGTAGCTGCCATCTGTGGTATCTGACCGCTCCCAGAAAATGCCCCAGGCCTTGGCCAGCGCCAGAACATCTGTTTCCGCCCCGGTAATGCCGGTGATGTTCTCGCCAAAATAGGGAATATAGTCTTTCAAGACAGCGACCGTGTCACGGGCCGGATCAAGGGTGATAAAGATGATCTGGAGGTCATTTTTGGCCGGGCCGACAGTTTCACGCGCGGTCGCCAGGTCATTCAATGTGGTCGGGCAGATTTCAGGACAATGGGTGAAGCCGAAAAAGACAGCTGATGCTCGGCCGATAAAAATCTCTTCGCTGACCTGCTGGCCGTTATGATCGGTCAGGGTGAAGGGGGCACCGATTTCAAAACCGGTCTGATCACGCGGCACCCACTGGCGGGCCAGATAGTCAGACACGCCATATGCCAGACCAAGAAGACAAACAAACCCAAGCCCCCAAAGCGCAAATGAACGTGTGGTCTGTGTCATGGTCGCAACTCACTCCAGGCTAATGATTGTGTGAATGGCTGTGTTTATGGGCTTTGCGCTGGCCAGGCGTGGTCACCACCAAGAACGGCATGGTCACGTCCCCACAAGGGGTGAAGGTCAGCGTAATCTGGTAGCTCTGCTCTGGTTTCAGCTGCCGGTCGAGCCCCATAAACATCAGATGGCGCCCTTTTGGCTGCAGGGCGACCGTCAACCCGTCAGGCAGCACCAGCCCGCCGTCAATCTGGTGCATTTTCATCACCCCATTTTCATGTTTCATGTCATGAATTTCCGCAGTTTCTGAAAATGGAGCCGCAGCAGAAACAAGGGTCTGGGTCTGGCCGGTCATATTGGTGATCTGAAGATAGCCTGCCGAAACAGGGGCATTCGGGGCGGTGGCGCGGATTTGTGTGTGTTCCAGCATCAGCCCCGTTTCAAGGCAAGAGGCCGCAACAGGAGCGGCCATTAGACAGACCCCTGCAAAAGCCAGAGCCACTGACCGGTACAGGCGGGTGATCAAACTATTGAGCGGGCGCATATCTGTCTCTTTATTTTGTCAGATGCATGTTGTGTGATTTGTGCTGACTAGCATAAAACAGCTTACAGATACAGATTGGACAAAGATATTTTTTGACTCTGCGACAATATCGCCCAAAACTGGTGATCAGGTCCCCTCGGTGATGCAGACGATAAATGAGAGAGAGCCATGTGCGCACAGATTTACCCGGCCCAGCCGGCAGAAAAACATTATGATGTGGTGATTATCGGCGGCGCAATTGTAGGGTCATCCATCGCCTGGTTTTTATCGCAGCAGTCTGATTTTACCGGGCGGATTCTGGTGGTTGAACGTGATCCCAGTTATGAATTTGCATCAACATCACGCACAAATTCATGTGTGCGCCAGCAATTTTCAACAGAGATCAATATCAAAATCTCACAATTTACCGCAGAATATGTGAAGAATTTCCGCAAGCATATGGGCGGCGGGGCAGATATTCCTGATCTGGTGCTGGATGCGTTTGGGTATATGTATCTGGCAGATAATGAGGAATTTGCCGCCCAGTTGCGCGTCAATCAGGCCCTGCAGGCGTCCCTGGGCGCAGGCACAAAGCTGATGAGCCCAGAAGACATCACAACCGATTACCCGTTTTATAACACTGATGATATTGTGCTGGGCAGTCATAATCTGGTGGATGAGGGGTATTTTGAAGGCAGCACCATGTTTGAATGGTGGCGCCGTATGGCCCGCAAAGCCGGTGTGGACTATATCCAGAACGAGGTGGTCGGGCTGGAGATGGCGGCAAACGGGCGCAGCGTTAACGGTGTCAGGCTGGCCTCTGGAGAGATGATCGCCGCCGGGCTGGTGGTCAATGCGGCTGGCCCGCGCGCAGCGGTGGTTGCCGATATGGCAGGGATTGCCCTGCCGGTAGAACCGCGCAAACGCTATACCTGGATTTTTACAGCTGAACAGCCGCTGGACCGGCCCCTGCCCCTGACCATTGACCCGTCCGGGATACATCTGCGCCAATATGGCAAAACAGATTATATGGCCGGCAGCCCGCCGCATATTGACCCGGCTGTGGCGTTTGATGATTTTGTCGAGGATCACGATATATGGCAGGATCATGTCTGGCCGCTTATTGCCAGCCGTATCCCCCAATTTGAAGCGATTAAGGTGACTTCATCCTGGGCCGGTCATTATGCCTATAACACATTGGATCATAATGCTGTGCTGGGCCCGCACCCTGAGGTGGGTAATTTCATCTTTGCAAACGGGTTTTCAGGTCACGGGCTGCAGCAGTCACCTGCGGTCGGGCGCGGCATTTCAGAGTGGATCACGCATGGGGCTTGGCAAAGCCTGGATTTAAGCTGTTTTTCATATGAACGGATTGCCGCAAACAAGCCGCTGCTTGAAAAGGCCGTGATTTAATCTGCGATAAAGGCCTCTACCCTTGTGCGGTCCGGCATCGGGGCCACTGCCCCATAGCCGGTTGTGGACAGTGCCGCTGCGGCATTGGCATAGCGGGCTGCCGCAAAAGCATCACGCCCGGCCAGTATTTCCGCCAGAAACGCCCCGTCAAACGTATCCCCGGCGGCCGTCGCATCGACCGCATCAACCGGAAAGGCCGGAATGATATCCCGTCTGTCAGATGTCGCGATTAAGGTGCCTTTTTTACCGAGGGTTAAGGCAACAATTTCTGCCCCCAATTTCAGATAAAATTCGGCAATATCATCAGGCGCATCACAGCCGGTGAGCACCTGTGCATCATCAAGTCCGGGAAGCGCAATATGACACATCGCCATGGCCTGGTGAATGACAGAACGGGCCTTATCCAAGGGCCATAATTTCAACCGCAAATTCGGATCATAGCTGATCCGCCCGCCAGCAGCCCGCACCGTTTCCATCGCCGCAAAAGCGGTATCCGCCGCGATATCTGATATCCCCTGAGAAATGCCGGAAAGATGCAAAATCCGGCAAGAGGACAGAGCAGAAGATACAGGAGCAGCTGCCAGATCAGCCCGGCTCATCAGGCTGGCCGCACTGCCCGCACGGCGGTAGGAAAAATCATGCCCTGCATCAGAATGGGTAACAAAATAAATCCCCGTCGATACCCCCTCAACAGAAGATACAGCAGATATATCCACCGATTCCCTTATCCAGAGATCCAGAATTTTCTGGCCAAACGGGTCAGCACCCAAATGAGTCAGGCAGCCCACAGACGCCCCCTGACGTGCAGCCGAAATGGCACAATTCGAGGTATCCCCGCCAAAGCCTTCCAGCCAGAGCCCGTCCGGTTGCTGGTTAAATTCCAGCATCGGTTCACCAAGACAGAGCAGATCAGCCATCAGCCTGTCCGTTCATCAACCTGATAGCCCGCCTTGCCCAAAGCAGAGGTCAGCGCGTCATGTCCCATCTGTGCATAGACCAGCGGATTGGCTTTGGCCGGATCCTGTTCAGCTTCAATAATCACCCAGCCTTCATAGCCGGTTTCATATAAGGCCGCCATGATCGGGTCATAATCAATCAGCCCGTCACCCGGGACAGTAAATACGCCGTCCAGCACGCAATCAAGGAAGCTTTGTTTGTCCTTATCCACCGCGGCCAGAATATCGGCCCGGATATCCTTGGTATGAACATGATTGATACGGGACCCATGTTTGTTAATCACCCGTAGATTATCGCCGCCCGCAAAGACAAGATGGCCGGTATCCAGCAACAGATTCACCGCCTCGCCCGTATGGGCCATCAGCTCGTCAAGTTCAGTTTCGGTTTCCACGGCCGTGCCCATATGATGATGAAAGGTTAGGGGCACGCCCTGATCCGCACAATGTTCAGCCAGCGCAGTCAGACGGCGGCCATAAGCGGCGATGTCAAAATCAGCCAGTTTCGGGCGGCTGTTCAATGGGCGTTCCTGGCGGTTCTGGACTGTCTCATAGGTCTCGCCATAGACAAGCACAGCTGCGCCACATTGCCTGAACAGCTCCAGCTGGGCCGCGATTTGGTCAAGTTCAGCTTCGAGGCTGTTATTGATCAGCGTGCCGGAATACCAGCCGGAAACAAGGGCCAGATCATGATCAGCCAGAACCGCTGACAAAGCCGCCGCCTGTTTCGGAAATTTGCCGCCTGTCTCGGTACCGGTAAAACCCGCCTGACGGGTTTCGATCAAACAGGTTTCCAGGCTGGTTTCGCCGCCAAGCTGGGGCAAATCATCATTGGTCCAGGAAATCGGGGACATGCCCAAACGCAGTTTCATCTTTTCAACTCTCTTTTCTTTTCTGATCAGTCCGCAACAGGCCGGTCAGCCCGTGATGATCCATTCATGATCAGGATCATTGTGAAATTTCCATATCCGCTTCGGACCAGCCATAACATTTAAATAATAGCTTTCATAGCCATGTGGCGCGCCAACAGGATGATAGCCTTCAGGCACCAGAACAACAGACCGGTCAGGCGCGGCCATCACCTCATCCAGGCTGCGGTCATCAGTATAGACCCGCTGCAGCACATAGCCCTGCGGCGGGTTTATGCGGTGATAATAGGTTTCTTCCAGCAAGCTTTCATGTGGCAGATTATCTTTGTCATGCTTATGTGGCGGATAAGAAGACCAATGCCCAGACGGGGTAATAACCTCTACCACAAGCAGGCTGTCCGCAGCTTCTGTTTCCGGCAGAATGTTACAGACAAAACGCGTATTTGTGCCGCTGCCGCGCTGTTCAAGAGGCATCTGATCAGGCGTGATCATACGGGCGGGGTGATCATCGCTGCGGCCCGGGGCTCGGCAGATGGCGATTTCAGAATCTGTGGCAGCACTGACCGACCAGCTGGTCCGGCGCGGCACATAAACCGCATGTGGCGGGGTCCGGTCAAACACAGAAGCGCGCCCGTCAACCCGGCCAAAATCCTGATCCCCTGCGCTGAATTCAGCTGCACCAGAGAGCAGGACAAGACAGATTTCCTGATCCGTTCCGGTGGCTGAGATAGTCTGGCCAGCGGCCAGATCATGCACCGCAAAACCAACATGTTCCCAGCCCGCAGAGGCAGGGGTAATATCCTGCACAAGTGAAGAGCCGGCTTTTGGGTTTATCAGCAGAGAAGACATCTGGTTCACCTTTTTTGTCATTTATGTGGTGCGCGCCTATTTCTGGCTTATTTCTGGCCCATTTTCTGGCCTTGGCGGCCCTGTTCGTAAGTGCTGCGGATAGCGGCTATACCCGGCCGGTCAGAGACCGCAGGCGGTGCCACATCCCACCAGGTCCCGCCTGCCGCAGTTGACGGGCCGGGGTCAGTATCGATCACGATCACCTGAACACCGCCCGCCGCCACAGCCCGCGCAACCTCATCTTCAAGTGCTGCAATGGTTTCAACCTTTACTGCATTTGCCCCCATAGAGGCCGCATGAGCCACATAATCAATATCGGGAAGCTGTTGATGATGAGAATCACTGAACAGATTATTGAACGGGGCCCCGCCAGTGGCAGCCTGGAGCCGGTTGATACAGCCAAAGCCGCGATTATCGGTAATCACCAGCGTAAAAGAGACACCCATCATCACCGCGGTGGTCAGTTCAGAATTCATCATCAGATAGGAGCCGTCACCGGCAAACACAATATTGGGCCGGTCCGGGCAGGCCATATTTACGCCAATTCCGGCGGCAACCTCGTAGCCCATGCAGGAAAAGCCATATTCCATGTGATAACCATCAGTCTGGCCAGTCTGCCATAATTTATGCAGCTCTCCTGGCATAGAGCCTGCCGCACCAACCACAATGGCCTGGTCCGGGGCTGCCCGGTTCACCGCACCGATAACCTGGCTGTCGCTTGGCAAATGATTGCCTTCAGGTGCGAGGGTCACGGCTGATACATCTGCTGCCCAGGCCTGTTGCAGGCTGCGGATTTCATCTGCATAAGCCGCGCTGATGCACAGATCAGGCAACGCGTCCTCTAGCGCGGCCAGTGTTTCATCTGCATCCCCCACCAGTGCCAATGCGCCCTGTTTGACAGCGTCATGGGTCTGCACATTGATGCTGATCATCTGACCCGAAAACAGCGCATTTGACCCGGTGGTGAAATCCTGCAGACGGCTGCCGACAGACAGGATCAGATCAGCAGAGGCCGCAAGCGTATTTGCCGCACTGGCCCCGGTCACACCAAGAGAGCCAACCGCCTGATCATGGCTATCTGGCAGAGATGATTTCCCGGCTTGTGTTGCCGCCACAGGAATGCCGGTGCGTGCCGCTAAGGCCGCCAGACGGGGCTGTGCACCTGAATAGCGGACCCCGCCACCAGCGACAATCAGGGGCCGTTTTGCCTTGCGCAGCTGGTCAATCGCGGATGCAAGCTGATGTTTGTCGGCACGCGGGCGCGGGATTTCCCACACTGTTTCTTCAAAAAAAGCGGCCGGAAAATCATAGGCCTCAGACTGGACATCCTGACATAGGCTGAGGCAGACCGGCCCGCACATGGCCGGGTCAGTAAATACAGACATCATTTTCGGCAAAGCTTTGAGCAGCTGCTCAGGCCGGGTGATGCGATCAAAATAGCGGGTGACCGGCCGGAAACAGTCATTGGCTGAGACTGTGCCATCAGAGAAATCTTCGATCTGCTGGAGGACCGGATCAGGCCGCCGGTCGGCAAACACATCACCCGGGAGAAAAAGAACAGGCAGGCGGTTCACATGCGCCAGCGCCGCGGCCGTGACCATATTGGTTGCCCCTGGCCCGATTGACGAGGTGACCGCCATAATACGGCGGCGGTTGTGCTGTTTGGCATAGGCAATCGCCGCATGTGCCATTGATTGTTCATTATGACCGCGATAGGTCGGCAAACGGTCTTTTTCTGCGTAAAGTGCCTCGCCCAGACCGGCCACATTGCCATGGCCAAAAATCGCCCAGACCCCCGCAAAGGCTGTTTCTGTGCTGCCGTCAAATTGTCTGATCTGCTGAGCGGCGAGATATCTGACCAGCGCCTGGGCCATTGTCAATCTTAGCATATTCATCTGTCTGCTCCTGTTTCTTTATCGCTGGCAGCTGCGCCAGCCTTCCCCCCCTCAGGCGGCCTGCCATGCCGCAATCAGCCCGGCAAAGCCAGCAGCCATCTGGCGGATGGCGGCCTGATCATCACAGCGGCCGGCAAACCAGTCTTCAGCCGGCCCCCAGAAAATCGTACGGCCAATCGCAAAGCCCTTGACCATTTCATCTGTCTTGGCAGCAGCGAACATTGCTGCCAGCTGGTCAGACGGCATCTGTTTGCCCAGCACAATAATGCCCTGAGCATAGGGATCAAATGTTCTGACCACCGCGCCACATCGCTGCCAGAAGGCAGCCTGTTCAACCGGTTCCAGCTTCCACCAGTCAGGATAAATCCCCTGATGGTAGATATGTTCCATAATCACAGGAATATCATCAGCCGCCACAGGCTGGCCAGAATGCGATGTAATAATCTCAACCAACAGCTCGCGCCCAGCCGTGCGGCAGGCATCATAAAGCCGGGCCAGCAGCTGATCATGATGGTCGCGTATATCAGCAGGATCATCCAGCCGGTAAGGCAGCAGCAGCTTGACTGTCTGCGTCACCGGCCATTCTGCCAGATGGGTGCCGATATCCGGACCCATATTCAATGCCAGCGGGTAAACCCCGGATGCTTCGGCAGGCCGTCCGGTCCAGAGCCCGCTGTCAGCTGAGCTGTGCAAAGCGGTCTGGCCCTGCTCATCATCAACCAGAAGGCCAACACCGTTTGTGTCAGCGGCAACTTGCCGGACCGCCTGGTAAGCCAATGCCTTGAACTGGCCGATGGCAGCTGTATCTCGGCCAGTGCGGCTGGCCAAATCATCAAACTGGTGACGGTGGTCAAAGGCAAAGGCAAACAGCCTGTCATAACGTCTGCGGCGCAAGCTTGACCAATGCAGCTGATTCAATTCAGGGTCTTTGCGCAACGCAAAATATTCACTGCCCTTATCCAGCAGATGCCGCAATTCAGGATAAGACGGATAGGAGGGGGCACAGCCATGACGTGAGACCGCCAGCGCACCACACATATTGGCATAACGGGCAGCGACCGCCAGCCCTTCATCACGCAGCCAGCCGCGCAAGAATCCGGCCATAAAACCGTCCCCTGCGCCGAGCACATTATAGACCTCAATTTCGCGTACAGGAGACGAAATGCCAGAGTCCCAGCCCTTGATTTCGCCTTCAAACACCACACAGCCCATCGCCCCGCGCTTGCACACAAAAACCGCATCACTCAACGCGCGGGCCGTGCGCAGGGCAGCCAGCGTATCAGTGCTGCCCCCGGCGATGTGCCATTCTTCTTCAGTGCCAACAATCAGATCACAAAGCGGCAGAATCTGTTGCAGGTGCGCGGTTACAAAGGCAGATTCACGGAATCGGCCCTCACCATCCCCATGGCCGCCAAGGGCCCAGAGATTCGGCCGGTAATCAATATCAAATGCGACCTTGCGGCCAGCATTGCGGGCGCAGTGCATCGCATAGGTGGAGGCTTCTGCGACCTGAGGCGTGCTGAAATGGGTGCCGGTCACCACCACAGCTTTTGCAGAGGCAATAAAATCAGGGTGAATATCATCTTTGTTAAGCGCCATATCAGCACAGTTTTCACGGACAAAAATCAGCGGAAATTGTTCTGCGTTACGAATCCCCAACAGCACAAGTGCGGTCAGCCGTTCAGGATCAACCAGAGTATGTGAGATATCCACCCCTTCGCGGATCAGCTGTTCGGTAACAAAGCGGCCCATATGTTCATCCCCCACCCGGGTGATGAGCGCTGACCGCAGCCCTAAACGTGACGCACCAATAGAAATATTGGTCGGGCTGCCCCCGACATATTTGTCAAAGCTGGCCATATCTTCGAGCCGGCCGCCTGTTTGCGTGCCATACAGATCAACAGATGACCTGCCGATGCAAATCACATCAAGCGCAGAAGAAGATGCCGTCATGTTATCTGTCCCGGATATTAAGATATTGCCAGTTCTTTGGCCAAATCACCAATTTCCGCCCCGCCTGCCATCAGCCGCTTGATATCATCGCCTTCAAGATCTTTGGCCGTGCCTTCGCCGATGACCTCGCCAAGGCTGAGGAAGGTAAAGCGATCCGCAATCAGACGGGCATGAATTTCGTTATGGGTGATCAGAATAATCGCAATATTGCCCAGCGCCTGGACCCGGCGGATGGTTTTCAGCACTTCCATCTGCTGTTTCTGACCAAGGGCGGAGGTCGGCTCGTCCAGAATCAGAACCTTGGCGCCAAAATAAATCGCCCGTGCAATCGCCAGGGTCTGACGCTGGCCGCCTGACATGGTGCCGACAGCCTGTTCAGGATCAGCAATGTTAATGCCGATTTTAGCCATTTCAGCAACAGCGATCTGATGCATCTCATCCATCTTCAGCAAGCCAAATGGCGAGTTAAAGCGAGTCAGCTCGCGCCCCAGAAAAAAGTTCCGCGTCACCGAAGTCAGCGGGTTCAGGGCCAGGTCCTGATACACTGTGCCGATACCCGCATCAGTGGCATTGCGCGGCGAGGCAAAATTAACCGGCTCGCCTTCAACCTTGATCTGGCCATCGGTTGGCGGGAACACACCAGACAGAATTTTAATCAGGGTGGATTTCCCGGCCCCGTTATCCCCCAGAAGCGCGTGAACCTCGCCTGGATAGACTTTCAAAGAGACCCCGTTCAGGGCTGTAAAAGAGCCGAATTTTTTAACCAGGCCTGTGGTTTCAATAAGTGGCGTTTTGCTGCTCATATCAAATCGTCCCCATAATCCGTTTGCGGATATTTTCATTCAGCAAGGCAGAGGCGATGATCACAAGCCCCAAAAATACGCGATAGAAAGAGCCGTCAATGCCAGGGATATAGAAGAACGCCTCTTTGGCGATGCCGAAAATAAAGGCCCCGACAATAATGCCTAAAATGGTGCCGAAGCCGCCGGTCATCACAATGCCGCCAATCACCGCAGCCGCGATGGCTTCCAGCTCTTTTAAGTTCCCTTTCGCGGCATCTGCTGTATTCACCTCAAACACCTGGCAAGTCGCAAATATGGTTGCGCAAAAAGCAGAGAACATAAACAGCGATATTTTCACCTTATCTGTGGGCACGCCATTTGCCTTGGCCGCATTCAGATTGCCGCCTGTGGAATAAATCCAGTTGCCGGCCTGGGTGCGGCTGAGCACGACATAGCACAATACTGACAACAACACCCAAATCATCACACAAGAATATAAGCCTGGAGCAAACTGGTTGCCGAAATTATTGGTGTTCCAGTCAATCGGATAATACAGCCAGTCAAACACAGGCTCCAAAATATCCCCGCCAAAGAAATTCGCCACAGGCCGGGCAGTGACCACAGAATCAATGTAGGCCCTGGCCACATCAATATCTGTCACTGATTTCGGTACCGCAGGAGTGACCTTGAAATTGGCGATTTTATCCTGGATGGTGGCAACCATGGTATCATTGCCGGATTCGAGAGCATTTTCCAATGCACGTTCCAGCGGCCGCACCCCTTTGGACGCCATAATTTCTGTCTTGGCATCAGCAATGCGCTGATAGGTATATTGCAGCCGGTCTGTAATGCTGGCGACTTTATCCGCAGGCAGTGCATTCACAAGTGCTGTCAGGTCAGATTCAGGCAGAGCCTTTGCCGCCTCGCGTTCAATTTCGCCATGGCCGGGCAGATTAATGATATTTTTGATATCCGGAATTTCGGTGACGGTGGTGGCCCCTTTGACCTGATCCGGGCGATGATTAAAAGACCGCAAAGAGACTTCGGTCAGGCCGCGCAGGAAAAACAATCCGCCAAGCGTGACAATAAAAGACGGCAGGCCAGACCGCACCACGATATAGCCTTGCAGCCAGCCAAAAAACAGGGTGAAACACAAGGTGATGAGAATCGCCCCTATCGGCGAGACATCAGAGAGATAAAAAACAGTAAAAAATTCAATATGGACGCCGCCATCAAAAGACAGATACGGGATCACAACAGCAAATCCCCAGCGCAAAATCATGGCCATACAGGCCCCGGCAAATCCGATCATAGAGCCGATAGACAGGTCAAATTCGCCCGCAATGATCAACAGACCCGCACCAAGGGCAATAATCCCTAATTGCGAGATCACGCGCAGGTTATTTCTGATTCCCAGCGCATTAAAGCCTTCACCAGCAAAAGGGTTTAACGAGAACTCACCTGCCGGAATGGAAAAATAGCCCAACATGCCAAACAGGACCAACATAACGCCGATTGGACCAATTTCAGGTCGATTGAACAACGCCGCGAAACGGCCCTTTGTTTCATGCCGGTCGGATTCCTGTCGTGTCGCTGCAGACATGATGACGTTTCCCCCTCATTTCTTAAAAAAGAAGTGGGTAGCCCGTATCGCGCTACCCACCAGAAGATTAAGTTTTGTGCTTATCTGTCTACGCCAGCAAGTGCAGCAACAGATGATGCATTTGACTTGTCAACAAAGCCCGGGCCAGATGGGATGTTTGCCCCTGGCAGCAGGCCTGCACCATTATTATACAGATGCAGCACGATCACAGGCATGTAGCCCTGCAGACGCTGCTGCTGATCGATTGTGTACTGAACCTTGCCTGCATTGATCATATCCATGACAGGTGGGCTTAAGTCAAAGCATGAGTGGTGAACAGACATGCCCAGCTCGTCAATCGCCTGCTGCACACCTACACAGACGTGTGGGCCAACAGACAGAACCGCATCAATATCCGGGTTTGCCTGCAGACCAGCAGCCGCACGTGTCGGGATGGTGGCCGGGTCATTTGAGCTGTCGACCAGCTTTGTCGGCACAGATTCACCATAACCGTTACACCGGTCATTCAGTGCTGTGTTGTACGCTTCCTGGATAAAGCAAAGGGCCTTTGTGGCGCCTTCAGCTTTCGCGCGTGCACCAGCTGACTGACCGGCCAGGAATTCTGGCTGACCCACATGCATCAGTGCGCCAACTTCCTTGGATGATTCAAGGCCAGAGTTCATGGTGACCACAGGAATACCGGCTGCAACAGCAGCTTTGATCGCCCCGCCCAGCGCGTCTGGATCAGGCAATGACACCACAATACCGTCTGGCTGTGTTGCCGCAGCAGCTGTGATTGATTTTGCCATATCACCCATGTCTCCTGATGGGTTGAAGATATATTCAAAATCTGCACCAACAGCACGTGCAGCATCTTCACCGCCCTTTTGCACAACTGGCCAGAAAGGGTCTTTACCTTCGCCATGTGTGACCATAACGTAACGTTCTGCCTGAGCAGCACCAGCGACCATAGTCACAGCGGCTGTCAGCGCAAAAATAAGCTTTTTCATATTATCCTCCACAAGATGAATTCAACTCGATCGAGCTAGAAATATTAATTCTGATTCGCTGGTGAATGTAAACAGTGATTTCCATTTTATTGACAGAAACAGATATTATTTTTGCAGCCCCTGGCGGGACGCCGCGTTTTGGGTCTTGCCAAGCAGACCGCATCTTCGCCATAACAAGAGCAGACGAAATTCAGGAAACAAGGCGTTAAGGTCAATGTCAGCTTCAGTTCAGGATAAATCAATCGGGGTCGGTGTCATCGGCACGGGTTTTATGGGTAAGGCCCATTCCATTGCGTATAGCGCGTCAGCATCTGTGTTCGGCACAGGCCTGCGGCCACAGCTGGAAATTGTATGCGACCTCAGCCCGGAGCGTGCCAGCCAGCGCGCCACTGATCTGGGCTTTTCGCGTTACAGCGATAACTGGCGGGATGTGGTTGAAGATGAGCGTGTTGAGCTGGTCTCTATCTGCACACCCAATGACACTCATGCTGAAATCGCAATTGCCGCGCTGAAAGCAGGCAAGCATGTCTGGTGTGAAAAGCCCATGTCAACAACCCTGGCCGATTCAACTGCTATGGCAGCGGCAGCGGCAGCATCAGCAGGCCAGACCATCATCGGCTATAATTATACCAAAAACCCGGCTGTCACCCACGCCCGCCGCCTGATCGAACAAGGCGCCATTGGCAGGGTATCAGGATTTTTCTGTCGGTATGATGTGGATAATGAAGCAGATGGCAGCCGGCCCTGGTCCTGGCGGATGTCACGTGAGCAGTCCGGAACAGGGGCAAATGGGGATGTGCTGTCGCATGTCATTTCCGTGGCGCATTTCCTGACCGGGTCAACCATTTCCCGGGTTGCCGGTGATTATGCCATTGTGCATGAACAGCGGGCTGATGCCGAAAATGATGGCCAGACCAAGGCTGTTGATAATGATGATATGGTCTCTGCTCTGGTGCATTTTGAAAATGGGGTCAAAGGCCATATCGGGGCCAGCCGTGTGACCTGGGGACGCAAATGTGGCCTGCGCTGGGAAATCCATGGCACAGAAGGCACCATTTTATATGATCAGGAGCGGCTGAATGAGCTGAAGCTGTTTACCCGTCAGGATGACCCGGCAACAGATGGGTTCCGGACCATCCTGACCGGCCCGCTGCATGAGCCTTATGCCGCTTTTCTACCGAATGGCGGTCATTCGCTGGGGTATATGGATGTGAAAATCTGTGAGCTGCATGAGCTGCTGGGCGCAATTGAACAGGGAACAGCTGTCTGGCCCAGCTTTGCAGACGGGCTGGTGATCGAAAAAGTCATGGATGCGGTTGACAGATCTGCCCAGTCAGGGGCCTGGGCAGAGGTGTGAGTGGTGTAAATCTGTCTGCAGAACAGGCAGATGCGCCAGGCCTTGATCAGACCCAACCACCATCCACAATATAGCTCTGGTTAGAACAGGCCCCGGCTTCATCAGACGCCATAAATAGGACAAAGCGGGCAATGTCTTCAGGCACCAGCTTGCGTTTCACACATTGCCGCTGCATCAGCTCTTTTTCGCTTTCTTCGGTCAGCCACATATCCACCTGGCGCTGTGTCATGATCCAGCCCGGAATCACAGAATTCACCCGGATATTGTCGGGGCCCAGATCACGGGCAAGACCTCGGGTCAGCCCCTGAACCGCTGATTTCGCGGTGGTGTAACAGGGCATGCCGCCCTGGCCGATCAGCCAGCTGGTCGAGCCCATATTAATGATCGAACCGCCGCCCGCTTCTGCCATCTGCGGGGCGACCGCCTGGGCGGCAAACAGCTGGTGTTTCAGATTAGTAGCGATACGTTCATCAAAATATTCCGAGGTCACGCTGGCCAGACTATGGCGGTCATCACGGGCCGCATTATTGACCAGAACGCGGATGGCGCCCAGCTGTGCAGACACCGCCCTGACGCTGGCCTGAAGCGCGTCTATATCGCGCAAATCACAATATTCAAAATGCAAATTCGGGCTGTTGATATCAGCGATAAGGGCTTGTGACGCCTGTTGGTCATAATCCAGAAACCCGACCTTTGCGCCCTGATCAATAAAGGCCCTGGTCAGCGCTTCGCCAATGCCTGAACCACCGCCGGTGATAAGGACCGTTTTGCCTTTTAATGAAGGATAAATTGCGTCAATTGCCATCGTGTCTGCCCCAAAGAGATATGAAATGGTAAGCCGGAAACCGGTTCTGTTTCCAGCGTTGACCATAACGGAAAAAACCGCTGATAATCAATCAGCAAAATAAGCAGATTTAAAATGACAGAGGTGTGATGTGACATATGAGGTGGCTTTTCCGGTGCAAAATGAGCTGGGTGAAGGGCCGGTCTGGGATGACCGGGCGGGATGTCTTATCTGGTGTGATATTCTGGGCCAGACCCTGTTTATCGGAGATGTGCAAAGCGGGCTTATCCGCACCTATGGCTTTGGTGAGCCGGTTTCCGCTGCCTTTCTGAGCGAGGCAGATCAGCTTTATGTGGCCGGGGCAAGCGGGCTGTATATGCTGGAGCCTGAAACCGGCGCACGCCAGCTGGTCATGCCCATAGAACAGGATAACCCGGTGACACGGGCCAATGACAGCCGCGTGGCCCCGGGCGGGGCCATCTGGTTCGGGACGATGGGCCGCAAGCTGGAGGCAGATGCAGGAGCGGTCTATCACGTCAAAAACAACAAGATTGAGCCGCTGTTCGCGCCTGTCTCTATTCCCAACGCTACCTGTTTTTCACCAGATAGCCGGACCGGCTATTTCTGTGACACGCCAAAGCAGGTCATTCTGCAGGTAGAGATTGACCCGGAAACCGGACGGCCCGTGGCCGCGCCGCGCCTGTTTGTGGACTTATCCGCAGAAGGGCTGAACCCTGATGGCGCAGTGATTGACGCAGAGGGCTGTTTATGGAACGCGCAATGGGGAGCCGGCCGGGTGGCCGGATATGATCCGGCCGGCAAATTTATGCACGCGATTAACCTGCCTGCTGCGCAAATCACCTGTCCGGCCTTTGGCGGGGCTGATCTGAAAACCTTATATATCACCTCAGCCAAGGAAGGGCTGAGCACAGCTGATCAGGCGGATCAGCCGCTGGCCGGGGCGGTGTTTGCCGTGGACATGGAGGTCGCCGGACTTGCTGAGCGGCGCGTGCCCGTATTTTAGGACAGGCTGTTCAGGCGGGCAGAATTTCAGGGTCAAGAGGCGGTCTGCCCAAAACAAGGTCAGCACCTTTTTCGCCAATCAGCATCGCACCTGCATTCAGATTGGCAGACAACATGGTCGGCATGATAGATGCATCAATTACCCGCAGGCCGTTCAGCCCATGCAGGCGCAGCTGATCATCAACCACGGCTGTGGGATCTGTAGCCGGGCCCATCCGGCAGGTCCCCATCATATGATAAGTCGTGGTGCCCCGTTGCCGCGCGACCTGAAGCAGCTCATCATCAGAGCTGATATCCGGGCCGGGATAGACTTCGTGATCAAGATAAGGCGCAAGTGCAGAGGAATGCATCAGCTGGCGAGCCAGCTTCATGCCGGCAAGCACCACCCGCCTGTCTTCTTCAGCATCCAGATAATTGGGCTGAATAACCGGCTTATCGTAGGGATCAGACGTTCGGGCATGGATGAAGCCGCGTGATTCCGGCCGCTGCTGCCAGGCCGCACAGGTAAAGCCAGGCTCTGTGTCAATTTCAGACTGAACCCCTTCTTTATAGCTGGCCGGAGCGAAAGTCAGCTGCAGGTCATGATTGCGTATGGCTGGGTCCGAATGCCAGAAACAATAGACCAGCGTTGGCCCCAGCCCGAGAATAGACGGCCGGCCAAACAAATATTTACCCACCTCACCCAGCAATTTGGGGCCGCGTGTCAGCTCATTGATGGTGGAGGTGTTCCTGGCCCGGCCAGTAAAACGCGGTGCATAGTGATCACGCAGATTTTCGCCCACACCAGGCAGATGATGGACCACATCAAGACCAAGCGCGCGAAGATGATCGCCATTGCCAATACCCGATAATTCAAGCAAATGAGGCGATCCCACCACACCAGAGGATAAAATTACCTCACGGCTGGCCAGAAGGCGTTGTTCAAGGCCATGCCGCCCGCCTTTTGAGAAGGTCACCCCGGTGGCGCGGCCGCCTTCAACCTGGACAGAGGTGGTATGCGCATCTGTGATGATATGCAGATTCGGGCGCGCCTTTACCGGTTTCAGAAACGCCCTTGCCGCGCTGTAGCGGAACCGGCCCTTGGCGGTACGCTGGACATAGGTCACACCTTCCTGGGTGCGGCCGTTATAATCGGCATTCAGCGGCATGCCCATATCAAGCGCCGCCTGGACAAAGGCCTCACACAAAGGATGCCGCCATTCCAGATCTGTTATCACCTGTTCACCGGACTGGCCCCGGTAAAGCGGGTCTCCCTTGCCCAGCCGCGTTTCAAGACGTTTATAATAGGGCAGAATATCGGCATAACCCCAGCCGCGGTTGCCCAGCTGGGCCCAGGTGTCAAAATCCATCGACTGGCCCCGGTTATACACAAGACCATTGATCGAGCTTGAGCCGCCAAGCGTCTTGCCCCGGGGGGCAGCGATCACCCGCCCGTTTGTGCCCCAGCTGGGCTGCATATCAAACAGCCAGTTCACAGACGGGTCCTTCAGGGTTTTTACAAATCCGGCCGGAATATGGATAAAGGGGTTTCGGTCTGGCGGTCCGGCTTCCAGAAGACAGACCTTGTGATTTGGATTTTCAGACAGCCGGTTCGCCAGCACACATCCCGCAGACCCTGCCCCGACAATCACATAATCAAACCGATCTGCCATACAGCCCTTCCCCTCATTCCTTCTGGCCGGTCTGTCTATCACACAAAAAACAGCAGAGATGGTCAAGCTGTTTGAGGCTGATGAGGCAGAGGCAGGCTTTTGACTTCTGCTGTACAGAACCTACACTGGTGCTGAAAAGCGGCGTTGACAATGCAGACGCACAGAAAGGGAAAATCATGAAGATTGCAATTATCGGCACCGGGGCAATGGGATCTGTCTATGCGGCGCTGCTGGCAGATGCCGGACATGAGGTCTGGGCCGTAGACAGCTGGGCAGAGCATATTGATCAGATCAAAAAAACAGGTCTGCAGCTGGAGGGGGCCAGCGGCGGCAGAACCGTCACGCAGCTGCATGCAACAACAGAACTGGCTGAGGCAGGGGCATGTGATTTATATGTGATTGCCACCAAAGCAGACGGGGTTGGTACAGCGGCTCAGGCCGTGGCTAGATCTATGCGTGAGGACAGCCTGATCCTGACCATTCAGAACGGGCTGGGGGCCGGTGAGCGGATTGCAAAATTCATTGACACAAAAAATGTACTGTTAGGCGTGGCTGAAGGGTTTGGCGCTTCGATGAAAGGGCCGGGCCATGCCCATCATAATGCAATGCGCCAGATTCGCATCGGCGAGATGACAGGCGGGATGACAGACCGGCTGCAAGCCCTGCAGGAGGTCTGGCGCGGGGCCGGGTTCACGGCCAATGGCTTTGCTGATATTCATCAGCTGATCTGGGAAAAATATATCTGTAATGTGTTTTTGAGCGCGCCCTGTACAGTGTTTGACTGTACCATCGGCGGATTGGTGAACCATGAGGCCAGACGCGAGATTGCGCTGGGCTGTATGAGAGAGGCGTATCAGGCAGGACGAGCCAGGGGGATCAATTTTTCATTTGATGATGCAGATGCTTATGCGCTGAAATTTGCGTCTGTGATGCCAGACGCCAGCCCGTCTATGCGGCTGGACCATCTGGCCAGGCGCAAGTCAGAGATTGATGCGATTAACGGCATGGTCCCTGTGGTCAGTGCTGAGGCCGGCCTTGCCGCACCTTATAATGAAACCCTGTCTGCGGTGGTGCGCAAACGTGAAGAGGCGTTTTAACTGCCCGCTTCTGATGTGATTTCTGGTGCTGTTTCTGGCAAAATTTCGGGCGGGATAAAGGCGGTCACCGGCGGCAGGCTGTTCTGATCCACTGTTTCTGCCTGAACAAGACAGGAATGGGCCGCAGGCCCTTGTGCCAGCTTTGAGGTGGGCCGGTCAGGGGTCAGCATATTCGGGTTGCCATGCTTGCATAAAGACGGGGTGTCGGGATCAGGATCAAGCCAAGCCCCGGTCGGAACCACCACAACCCCGGGCCTGATATGGTCAATTATCCGCACCCCTGCATAAATCGCGCCGCGCGCGTTAAAGATGCGGATGATCTGGCCTTCTTCAATCTGGCGTGCCACAGCATCATCTGGGTGCATAAAGGCTTCTTCACGGCCCTTTATTTTTGCTGCAGCCGATACCGGGCCCTGGTCAAGCTGGCTGTGCAGCTTGGTCCGGGGCTGGTTCGAGAGCAGATGAAGCGGGTAGTCTTTATCAGCTGTGCCCAGCCATTCAGGCGGCGCGAGCCAGACCGGATGACCAGGACAATCCTGATAAGAAAAGCCCGCCACTGTTTCAGAAAAAATTTCAATCCTGCCAGATGGTGTTTTTAAAGGATGTGCGTCCGGATCAGCCCGGAAATCAGCAAACATCACATGCGGCGTATCAGGCAGCGGCAGTTTATGCCAGCCTGCCGCACGGAACTGATCATAAGAAGGCAGCTCCAGCCCTGACTGGGCCAGCCGCTGCTGGCTGACCTCATACAGCCAGCGTTGCCAGTCTTCAGCTGTCCTGCCTTCAGTAAAGGCCTCTTCCACCCCAAGGCGGCGGCTGAGGGCAGTGAAAATATCATAATCATCACGGGCAAGGCCAACAGGCAAAATCGCCTGTTCCATTGAGACCAGATAAGGGTCAATCGGGGTCATGGCAATATCACGCCGTTCAACGGGAGTGGTGACCGGCAGCACGATATCGGCATGACGGGCAAGACTGTTCCAGCACCAGTCATGAACAATCACCGTCTGCGGGATTTGCCAGGCGTCAACCAGACGGGCCAGATCCTGGTGATGATGAAACGGATTGCCCCCGGCCCAATAGATCAGCTTGATATCCGGATAGCTGTAGGTGCCGCCATTATAGTCAAAATCTGTGCCTGGCCTGGTCAGCATATCAGTGATCCGGGCGACCGGAATAAAGTCTTTTACCGGATTTATCCCCTGCGGCAGTGCGGCCAGAGACAGCCGGTGCAAATCATACCCGACCCGGTTCACCGCCGAATAGCCAATACCCACACCCCCGCCGGGACGCCCGATCTGGCCCAGCATTGCGGCCAGCACAATGCCTGCCCACATGGGCTGTTCACCATGGGCCTGACGGGTCAGAGACCAGCTTAAGGAAATCATCGTCCGGCTGGTGGCCATCCGGCGGGCAAGCGCACGGATATCATCCGCCGGTAAGCCGCAAATGTCAGCTGCCCATGAGGCTGTTTTCGGCAGGCCGTCTGCTGTGCCGTCCAGATAGCCCGCAAAGGCATCAAAACCCACACAATAACGGGCCAGAAACCCCGTATCATGCAGACCTTCATCCAGCAGCGTATGGCAAAGGCCCAGAATAAGGGCTGTATCGGTATTCGGCCGGACAGGCAGCCAGTCAGCATCAAGTTCGTCTGGCATATCGGTGGCCAGAGGCGAGATATTGACGAACCGGACCCCGGCATCATAGGCAGCCGTGGCAAAGCCCTTTTGCACATGCCCGCCTGTACCGCCCTGATTGATCTGGGCATTTTTCAGGGGCAAGCCGCCAAACCCGACAAATAACTCGCCTTCATCACAAATGGACTGCCAGCTGGTCTGATCATAAATAAAACCGCGAAAATCGCCCAGAACATGCGGGATGATGACTTCTGCAGCAGCAAAGCTGTAGGTGTTTACTGATTTCACATAACCGCCAATACAGTTCATAAAGCGGTGAATCTGGCTTTGGGCATGATGAAACCGGCCCGCGCTGGCCCAGCCATAACAGCCTGCAAAAATCGCCTGATTGCCCTGTTCAGCTTTCACCCGGGTCAGCTCGTCAGCGACCAGCTGTTCAGCAAGCTCCCAGGAAACCTCGACAAATTCGTCTGCGCCGCGCCGGCCTGACCGGCCCTCCAGCCAGTCTTTGCGGACCATCGGGGCTGTTATTCGGGTAGGCCCGTCAACCGCACCAACCAGCCCTTTGCCGATAGCAGAAGGGTCTGCATCTTCTGCAAAAGGGGCCATATCCACCAGCCGGCCATCTTTGACAATAGCGTTATACGTTCCCCAATGTGAGCTGGTCAGTGGCATGGATAAACAGCCCCTTCATTTCATGATGAACGGGTTCGCAGCACTGGTTTCTGTGGCAATCCAAACCGATTTTTGCTGCAGATAGGCCATAATCGCCTGCTGGCCATTTTCACGGCCAAGGCCGCTGCGCTTGTAGCCGCCAAATGGCGTCATATAGCTGACCACGCGGTAAGTGTTGACCCAGACCGTTCCGGCCCGCAGCCGTTCTGACATCCGGATGGCCCGGCCCATATCAGAAGTCCACACCCCGGCAGCAAGCCCGAAATGAATATCATTCCCGATCTGAACCGCTTCATCTTCATCATCAAAAGGGATCACAGACAGAACCGGGCCAAACACCTCTTCCTGGGCGATACGCATATCATTGGTGACGCCGGTGAAAATGGTCGGCTGGACAAACTGGCTGCCCTTGGCCCCTTCACCGGTATAAGCCCCGCCACCAAGAATACAATTTGCGCCCTCAGCCTTGGCAATATCCAGATAATCCATCACCTTTTTGAATTGTGGCGGGGTGGTTACCGGCCCGACATGGGTGTCCAGCGACATCGGATCGCCAATTTTAGCGGTTTTGGCCACCTCAACCAGACGAGCCACAAAATCATCATGAATAGAGCGTTCAACCAACAGGCGTGAACCCGCAATACAGGTCTGGCCGGTCGCTGCAAAAATGCCGGAAATCGCGCCCATGACAGCGGCTTCCTGATCGGCATCTGCAAACACGATATTCGGGGATTTTCCGCCCAGCTCCAGAGTGACGGGAATCAGTTTCTTTGCGCCTTGCTCATAAATTTTCTGGCCTGAGGCGTCAGAACCGGTAAAGGCAATTTTTGATACATCAGGATGATCAACCAGAGGGCCGCCTGTTTCCGCCCCGAAACCGGTCACCACATTCACCACCCCATCCGAAAAGCCCGCTTCGGCAATCAGTTCCATAAATTCAAGAGTAGAGGCTGAGGTAAATTCAGACGGTTTAATCACAGCTGTGTTGCCCGCTGCCAGAGCTGGGGCCAGTTTATAGGCCACCAGCAGCAAAGGCGAATTCCACGGTGTAATCAGGCCGACCACGCCAAAGGGCTCATAGCGGGTGAAATTGAACATATTCGGCTTGTCTGTGGGGATCACGGTGCCTTCAATTTTATCGGCCAGGCCACCAAAATAACGATACCATTCACCGATATATTTGGTCTGGCTGCCCATTTCAGCCAGCAGCTTGCCATTGTCGCGGACCTCCAGATGGCCGAGACGATCTGCCTCACGGTCAATAATATCTGCCAGACGGCACAGCAATTTGCCGCGATCAGTTGGATTTGACGTGCCCCAGCCGCCCTCAAAAGCAGCTTTGGCGGCGGCAACGGCCCTGTCCACATCAGCCGCATTGCCCCTGGCGATTTTCGCCCACACCTCGCCTGTATAGGGGTTTTCAGTGTCAAACCAGCTCCCGCTGTCCGGGTCTGTCCACTGGCCATTTATATAGTGCTGATATTGTTTCATAACTGACCTCTGCTTTGCGTTTACTGTCTGTTTGGTACTGTTCGTGATATTGGCGTCTGGCCGTTCAGATGCCGGCGGTGGGGTCAAACACAATCCGGCCAGTGACCTGGCCTGATTCAAGTTCTGCAATCGCCTGATTAACCTGTGATAAGGGCCGTGTTTCAACCGGTATCGGTTTTAATTTACCCTGCCGGAACATCTCTACCAGGGTACGCAAATGGCCAGAATTGCCAACATGGCTGCCCCGGACCGTCATGGCTTTTTGCGGCAGCCAGATCTGGGGCATTTTGAAATCACCGCCATGCTGGCCAACCACCACATAGCGGCCTGATTTTGCCAGCGCGCCTACTGCCAAATTGGCGGTTTGCTCGCTTCCGAACGTGTCCAGAACAGCAAATAACCGGTTATCTGTAGCCGCTTGCAGCGCGTCCACAGCGTCTTCAGCAGATGAAGAATTTATGATTTTATCTGCGCCCATATCGCGGGCAGCAGCCAGTTTTTTATCATCAATATCCACGGCCAGAATCTGCTGAAAGCCCATCGCCCTGGCAATGGCAATCGCATTCAGACCCAGCCCGCCTGCGCCCAACACCGCCAGCCATTCGCCAGAACGGGTCAGCCCGGCTTTCAGCAAGCCATTATAAACAGTGATGCCAGAACAGGCGTATGGGGCAATAATTGCCGGGTCCAGCCCGTCAATATCCACCAGAAATTTTTCATCCTCAACCACCACATGGCTGGCAAAGCCGCCATTCCGGTGAATGCCGATGATGCGCATGGCTGAACAGTCACTTTCCCTGTCCTCAGCACAAGCCAGGCAGCTGCGGCAGCCAATCCAGGGAAACACCACGACAGCCTGGCCCGGTTTGACATCTGACACAGCTGAGCCGGTTTGTTCAACGATACCTGCAATTTCATGACCAAGGGTCAGCGGCAATTTGGCCCCGCGCTGGGTAAAGGTCAGCTTGCCGCGCTCGCCCAAATCCATAAAGCCTTTTTTGATATGCAGATCAGAATGGCATAAGCCAGCAGCTGTTACCCGCACCAGAACCGCCTCGTCAGACAGCACAGGCAGGCCATGCTCTGCTTTTTCAAAAGGCTGGCCCCAATCAGTCAGATCATAACTTTCGCATTTTGTCATTGCCGGTCATCTCCTGGTTAGCTGTCAGGGCAGATCCTTAGTCTGGCAAAAAATCCCCTGCCCTGCAATTGGCATCCCGCAGCACGAGTCAGAAAGAGCGCGGCATGTCCAGAACATGTTCAGCAATATAGCTGAGGATCAAATTGGTCGAAATCGGGGCAACCTGATACAGTCGTGTTTCCCGGTATTTGCGTTCAACATTATATTCAGTGGCAAAGCCAAAACCGCCAAAGGTCTGGATACAGGCCTCTGCGGCCTGCCAGGACGCATCTGCTGCCTGCAGCTTGGACAAATTGGCTTCTTCCCCTGGATTCTGGCCTTGCTCATAAAGCTGATAGGCCTTTTGCAGCATAAGTTCAGCTGAACGCATGGCAGAATAGGCCCGGGCAATCGGAAACTGAATGCCCTGATTCTGGGCAATCGGGCGGCCGAATATTTCGCGCGCACAGCCATAGGCGCGGGCCTGCTGGATAAACCATTTCGCATCCCCGATACATTCAGCAGCGATCAGCATGCGTTCGGCATTCATGCCAGACAGAATATAACGGAAGCCTTTGCCTTCCTCGCCGATCAGACTGGCAGCGGGAACCGGCATATCATCAAAAAATAATTGGGTGGTGGAATGGTTCATCATGGTAGAGACCGGCTGTATGGTCAGCGATGTGCCCAGCACATCCCGCATATCCACCAAAAATACAGATAAGCCATCTGTTTTCTTGCCCCCTTGCGGGACCGGGCTGGTGCGGGCCAGCAGGATCATCAGATCAGACTGGGCCGCACGTGAGGTCCAGATTTTCTGGCCATTAACAATATAGTGATCGCCCTGTTTGCGGGCTGTGGTTTTCAAAGCTGATGTGTCTGTGCCGCTGGTTGGTTCGGTCACGCCAAACGCCTGCAACCGCAGCGCGCCAGACGCGATTTTCGGCAGCCAGTTTTGTTTCTGGGCCTCATTGCCATGGCGCAGCAGCGTGCCCATAGTATACATCTGTGCATGACAGGCCGCCGCATTGCCGCCAGAGCGGTGAATTTCTTCCAAAATCGCCCCGCCCGCAGATAAAGGCAGGCCCAACCCGCCATAGGCTTCGGGGATCAGAGCGGCAAGATAGCCTTCAGAGGTCAGCCGGTCGACAAAGGCAGCCGGATAGGCATCCTGCTGATCACAATCCTGCCAGTATGCGCCGCCGAAATCCTGGCATAATTTTGTGATCCCGTCTCTGATCTCCTGATGGTCCAGATCGTAGGTCATGAGAATTCCTGTCTGATTTTCTGGCTGTGTTCGCCCAGTAACGGGGCCTTGTCAACAGACCCGCCAAGACGGCGGACCGGCAGATCAGCAATATCAATAACGGTATCGCCCATGCTGACTGAACGGTTCTGCAAAAAGGGATGGACAGAGACATCCTCTACCGTATTCAAGCTGGCACAGGCTATGCGCGTGTCTTCCAGCATTGATAACAGCGTGTCTTTGTCATAAGCAGCAAACGCCTGATTTATAATTTCTGTCATTGCCTCGCGGTTGGCGTACCGGTCAGGATTATGACGGTAGAGCGGGTCATCAGCCAGTTCAGGCCGTTTCAGAATCGCAGCACAGAAATCAGCCCATTCACGGTCATTTTGTATCGATAACAAAAGCTGCTTGCCATCACCTGTATCAAAAGCCCCATAAGGCGCAACAAAGCTGTGGGTAAGGCCAGTGCGGCCCGGCGCGCCGCCGAAATAGCGGTGCCCGCATAAGGCCATATTCATCCAGTCTGCCATCACATCAAACATGGTGACTTCCACATCAACCCCCCGGCCAGTCCGGTAACGCTGATGCAGGGCCCGCAAAATTGCCGAAAAGGCCGTCAGACCGGTGGACAGATCAGTTAAGGACACGCCAACACGGGCAGGCTGGTCATCGGTACCGGTGACCGCGACCACACCGCTTTCGCCCTGAACCAGAAAATCATATGCTTTTTTCGTTGCTGCTGGCCCTGTTGAGCCATAGCCGGAAATTTTAGCGGTAATCAGACCAGGATTAACCTTTCGCAGCGCCTCGCCGGTCAGGCCGCGCCGCTCCATCGCGCCGGGAGAGAGATTGGAAATCAGCACATCTGCTGTTTCCAGCATCCGTTTCAGCACGGCAAAATCATTTGCCTCAGACAAATCAAGACAGACCGATTCCTTGCCCCTGTTCAGCCAGACAAAAATGGAGCTTTGCCCATCTGCACCTGTATCATAACGCCGCGCAAAATCCCCTTCAGGACGTTCAATTTTAATGACTCGTGCACCCGCATCAGCCAGCAGCAACCCGCAATAAGGGGCCGCAACCGCCTGTTCAACAGAGACCACAACCACCCCGGCCAATTCATTTTCTAACCCTGTTCCCATCAGCTTATTTATCTATCCTTAACCTCTGAACGCAGCACTTATCTGGCCGGAGCTGTTCTTGACAAGCCTTACAAAATCTTAATCATCAATCAGGCCCATAGGCAAGATGCCTGAAAGATAAGGAGAGCCCAGATGGTGAAAACAGCCTATCAGACCGTGCGGGTCAGCCAGCCTGAGCCGCATATCCTGAAACTGGAGATGAACCGGCCAGAAGCAGCAAATGCCTTTAACACGTTAATGGCAAGCGAGCTGGTCGAGCTGTTTGAAGCCCTGGCTATGGCGTATGATGATTGCCGCGTGGTGATCCTGACCGGCAGTGGGAACAAGGCTTTTTGTGCCGGCGGGGATTTAAAAGAACGACACGGCATGAGTGATGCGGCCTGGCAGGCCCAGCATCTGGTCTATGAGCGGATGGTGCGTGCAGTGATGAGCTGTCCGATACCGGTGATAGCAGCGGTGAACGGGGCAGCTTATGGCGGCGGATGCGAGCTGGTGGCGATGGCCGATTTTGCCTATGCCGCCCGCACCGCCCGCTTTGCGCAGACAGAAGTGAAATTAGGCATTATCCCGGGCGCAGGCGGCACGCAAAATCTGGCCCGGGCGGTAGGGGAGAGACGGGCAAAAGAGCTTATCCTGAGTGGCCGTGTCTTCAGCGCTGATGACGCCTGCCGCTGGGGGCTGGTGCTGGATGTCAGCGAACCAGAACAGCTGCAGGATGACGTGATGAGCTGTGCCCGCCAGATTGCGGCAAACGGCCCGATCGCCGTGCGACAAGCCAAACAGGCGATATCGCGCGGCCTGCAGATGTCATTGGCAGACGGGCTGGCCTTTGAAATTGAGGCCTATAACCGGACCATACCGACCACAGACCGGCGTGAAGGGGTTGCCGCCTTTAACGCAAAACGCGCACCCAAATTTACCGGCAGTTAACGTCTACAGCTGGTAAAGATGCAAAATCAGGCGTCTTTGCCAGCAGCCCTGGCCAGGGCCAGTATCCGCTGTATTCTGTCCACGACCGGTTTTTCAACCAGGCGGCCATCCAGAACCGTCACCCCGGTTGTTGACGCCTGATAGGCAGCGACAATTTTTCGGGCATAAGCAATTTGTTCTTCTGCAGGGGTGAAGGCCTGATGAATGGCAGCAAGCTGGGCCGGATGAATGGCTGCCTTGCCGGTAAAGCCAATATGGGCGGCGGCCCGGGCTTCTGTTGCTAACCCCATTTCGTCAGCAATATTCAGATAAGGCATATCCATAATATCAATCCCGGCTGCCGCTGCGGCATGGACCAGGCGCTGGCGCGCATATAACAGCGGCTCCCAGGCAGGTGCACAGCGCAAGGCCGTGGCCAGATCAACACCGCCAAACAACACCATCTCCAGCCGCTGTGAGGCCTGCAGAATGTCAAAACAATGCTCCAGGCCAGAGGTGGTTTCAATCAAGATGTAGAGGCGGCCGTCACAGCCGCCAGAGCTGAGCTGTTCATCAACTCGGCGCAGCTCGTCAGGGCTGCTGATTTTCGGGATCATCACCCCCGCAGGAAAAGCCGCTGCAGAGGTGATTGCCTCCAGATCGGCTTTGCCGTCATCAGTGTCGGGATGATTGATGCGTACCAGCACCTCTGGGCGGATTTGTGCCAGGCTGCCCATCTGGTCAAAAAAGCGGAGCATATGTTCGCGGGCGATTTGTTTTTGATCAGGGCCAACCCCGTCTTCCAGCTCAATACAGACCATATCTGCCGGCCCTGACAAGGCCTTGGCAAATAGCTGCGGCCGATTGGCAGGAACAAACAGCAAGCTGCGCCGGACATGCATGTCAGCCATCATCAGAACTCCTTTTCAGCACCCCTCAACGCCCCAGCCTAACATGGCGGCTGACAGGGATGAAGACAAATGCATCTTGTCATTGAAAAATCAGCATTTCCGCTTATTTAGAAGACTGTCAGTAGTTCAGCTATGAGGAATAAAATGATTAAAGGCCTTCATCACGCAGCGTTCAGATGCGAAAATTCAGAACAAACCCGGGCATTTTATGAAGATTTCTTAGGCTTATCCCTGGCTGGTGCCTTGGAAATCAAAGAAACCAAGACCGGCCGCGAGGCGTCTGTTCTGCACAGTTTTTATCAGCTGGATGACGGATCTTTCATCGCGTTTTTTGAAGCCCCTGAGCAACCGTTCGAATTTGTTGAACGACATGATTATGACCTGCATCTGGCGCTGGAAGTATCGCAGGATCATCTGAAGGCCATGTTCGAAAAAGGCAAACAAGACGGTATCCCCACAAGAGGCATTTCAGATCATGGATTTATTTCATCAATCTATTTCCGTGACCCCAACGGTTATGTAGTAGAATTGACAGCAAAAGAAGATAATCATGATGATCATCTGCAGCCGAACAATTTGTCTGCCCGCACATTACTGAAAGACTGGACAGAGCGGTTCCACGCAGGTTAAGGCACAGAGTAAAAGCAGAAGGGTTGCCGGGGGGTGACAGGAAAATCAAAACGACTGGCGGTGCTCGCGGTTCTGGCTGTGCTGATATCAGGGGCGGTCTGGCTGGTCTTGTCTGCCCTGCAGGACAATATCGTGCTGTTTTATGCACCGTCTGAATTATCAGAAGCTGACAAAACCGGCCGGCAATTGCGTGTCGGCGGCCTGGTCCAGGACGGGTCTGTGCAGATTGACGGGCTGACCGCGCAATTTGAGATCGGAGATGGTGAGGCTGTGGTGGCGGTTGTGTATACAGGTGCGCTGCCTGATTTATTCCGTGAAGGACAAGGCATTATCGCCCAAGGTAGTTTTGATGGCGAGCTGTTCAAAGCCACAAGCGTTCTGGCGAAACATGATGAAAATTATATGCCGCGTGAAATTGCCGACAGCCTGAAAGATAAAGGGGTCTGGCAGGGAGAGGCAGGGAAATGATAGCTGAGCTGTCTCATTTCGCTTTGTTCCTGGCACTTATAGCCAGTGGCTGTCAGGCGATCCTGCCGCTTTATGGCAGCCTGGTGCACACCAGCGGCACGCCGGTTACGCGCTATCTTATCCGATCTGCTGATCTGTTTGCCCTAATCGCCGCAGCAAGTGTGCTGCTGGCCTTTGCCGGTCTGGTCTGGTCGTTTGTTGTTTCTGATTTTTCTGTGGCGCTGGTGGCCAGCCATTCGCATTCCGCCAAGCCCCTGATTTATAAAATTTCAGGAACCTGGGGCAATCATGAAGGCTCATTATTATTATGGATTGTGATTTTGGTGCTGTTCAGTGCGGTGCTGAGCCTGAGCCGGCAACAGATGACGGCTTTGCTGAAAGCGCGGGTGCTGGCGGTGCAGGGCATTGTGACAACTGCCTTTCTGGCCTTCAGCCTGTTTACGTCAAACCCGTTTGAGCGGCTGGAGCTGGCCCCTGTTGACGGGCGCGGACTGAACCCGATCCTGCAGGATATCGGCCTCGCCTTGCATCCGCCGATGCTGTATCTGGGCTATGTGGGGCTGTCGATGGCGTTTTCCTTTGCAGTTGCCGCATTGATCAGCGGTCAGGCTGACAAGGGCTGGGCACGGGCTATGCGCCCCTGGGTATCTGCTGCTTGGTGTGCGCTGACCCTGGGGATCGCGCTGGGCAGCTGGTGGGCATATTATGAGCTGGGCTGGGGCGGCTGGTGGTTCTGGGATCCAGTTGAAAATGCGTCACTGATGCCCTGGCTGGCGGCAACCGCCCTGTTGCATTCTATTCTGGTGGTAGAAAAATCCGGACAGCTGAAAAGCTGGACCATTTTGCTGGCGATCATGGCGTTTTCGCTGTCGCTGGTCGGGACCTTCATTGTCCGGTCTGGTTTGCTGACCTCAGTACACAGCTTTGCCAGCGATCCTGCCAGAGGCGTGTTTATTTTAGGGATATTGCTGGTCTCAATCGGCATCCCGCTGGTGTTGTTTGCCTGGCGCGGGCCACAATTGGCAAGCCAGACACAGGCCAGCCTTCTGAGCCGGGAGGCCGGTCTGATCGCAAATAATTTTCTGCTGACCGCCGCAACGCTGATTGTGCTTATCGGCACATTTTATCCGCTGGGACTGGAGGTGGCGACAGGTGCCCGCATCACCGTCGGCCCGCCTTATTTTGATGCCACCTTTAATCCGGTTATGGGCCTGTTGGTGGTCTGCATGGCTGGTGGCCCGTTATTGGTCTGGCGGGCCGGGGCCCTGCCCTCTGCCCGCACAGCCCTGATTGCAGGCGGCATCGGGGCCGGTATTTTGGTTGTGGGCGGCGCCACGCTGGTCGCTGGCCTGTCTGCAGCAGCATTGGCCGGACTGGCGCTTGTCGGCTGGCTGGGGCTGTCCATCGGCGGCGATATCATTGCCCGGCTGAAGCCCATTCATTCCGGGTCTCTGGCCGGACGGCTGGCTCACATTACCGGACCGGTCTGGGGTATGTGGATTGCCCATTTTGGCATGGTTGTCTTTCTGATTGGGGCGCTGGGTGAAGGGCTGTTCCAGACAGAAGTAATCACACGGGCCAAACCCGGTGACACCATCATGCTGGCAGGGCGCACAGCCACCTTTACCGGCATTGAAGCCAGGCAAGGACCGAATTATCAGACGGAAACAGCACTGATTGAATTACGTGATGAAGGCCAGCTGGTCAGTGTGATGACGCCAGAAAAGCGGTTTTATCCGGCCGCCCGCCAGACCACCACAGAAGCCGCCATACGCAGCCGTTTTAACGGCGATGATTATATGGTTCTGGGAGATGGCGATGCGGCATCCGGCTATACGCTGCGGCTGTATCACAAACCGCTGGTCAGCTTTATCTGGCTGGGGGCGGTGATGATGGCCCTTGGTGCGCTGGTTGCGATTTTCACCAGGCCACGCCACCGCCAGACCCGCATGGAGGTCTGACGAGATGAGCAGATTTTCGCCACGGCTGTCTTTTTTCCTGCCCCTGTTCGGGTTTGTTCTGTTGCTGGCCATATCGGGTATTGCGCTGTTCAGCACCTTGTCCGGAACACGGGACATCACCCAGCTGCCGTCTGTTCTGATCGGCAAACAGCCGCCACAAACAGATTTGGCATTATTATCTGATGCTTCAGGCTTTGTTGATTTTTCTGCCTTCAATGGTGAGGTGATCGCGGTAAATTTCTTTGCCAGCTGGTGTGCGCCCTGCCGTGCTGAGGCCCCGGCCCTGGAGGCGCTCAGCAAGACGCTGCCCATTATCGGTATCGCTTATAAAGACAAGGCTGAAGACACCAATGCTTTCCTGCAGCAATATGGAAATCCCTTTAGCCAGATTGGGATGGATGCAGATGGACGCACAGGGCTGGCCTGGGGGCTGTATGGGGTTCCTGAAACCTATCTGATTGACCAGAGCGGAAAGATTATTCTGCGTCACGCCGGTCCGGTGAACAAACATGTGATGGAGGAGCTGATCCTGCCTGCCATCGCCGCCGCCAAATGACCGCCGCCACCCGTATAGGCCGGACAGCTCAGCTGGCCATATGGCTGATTATGGGGCTGTTTTATGCCGGACCTGCCAGCCTTATCGCGCCTTCAGCATATGCATTGACCGCAGAAGAAAAATTGGCAGATCCTGTGCTGGAAGACCGGGCAAGAGCCCTGTCAAAACAGCTGCGTTGTCTGGTCTGCCAGAACCAGTCGATTGATGATTCAGATGCTGAACTGGCAAAAGACCTGCGCCGTGAAGTGCGCACACGTCTGCAGACCGGGGCAAGTGATGCAGAAATCCTGCGCGCAATTCAGCAGACTTATGGTGATTATGTGCTGCTGAAGCCGCCTGTATCCAAACAGACCTGGCTGTTATGGCTGACCCCTGTGCTGGTGCTGGCGGGCGGGGCGATTGTGATGGGCCTGTCCTTGCGCCGGACCGGCCAGAACAGGCCTGAACCACAAACCTCTGAAAAAGGGGCAGATATACACACCGCTCAGCAGCAAGAACAGGCTCTGCCCCTAGGCTATATGATCAGTGCCGGGATAGCTGTGCTGGTTCTGGCCGGTGGTTTATATCTGTTTTATGGGCGGCCTGATCTGCCTGATCAGCCGCTGGCTGAACGCGCCGCCGAGCTGGCCGAAAAAGACGCTGATGCGGCAGCGGAAACTGCGGCGCTGACTGCCGCCTTTACCGCTGCCCAACAAGCCACAACAGAGCAGCCAGACAATCTTGATGCTTGGCTGCAGCTGGCGCTGGCCGCGGCCAGACGCGGCGATGCGCAGACAGAAATAAAGGCCTTAACCACTGCGCTGGCACTGACAGAAGGCGCACCAGAAATCAAGGCGATGATAGCAGAAGCGATGAGCCGGGATGCCGGTGGACAGGTCACGGTTCCGGCCCGCCAGCTGGTTGAGGAGATTTTAAGCGAAAACCCTGATGAGCCAAGAGCGTTATTTTTATCTGGCCTGGCTGCCTATCAGGATGAGGCGTTTCAGCTGGCGATTGACAGATGGATGTATTTATATTCGCTGTCAGCGGCAAACGCGCCCTGGCTGGCCACACTGGAAGAAAATATCAGCCGTGCGGCTGAGGATGGCAATCTGGCCCGGCCTGACTTCGCTGCCGCCCGCGCAACTGATGCACAGTCAGATATTGCCGCGCTGCCGCAAAGCCAGCAGCAGGAGATGATCGCGCAGATGGTCGACGGGCTGGCGGCCCGGCTGAAAGATGAGCCAGATGACCGTAAAGGCTGGTTGAGGCTGGCCAGGTCCTATCAGGTTCTGGGCCGTGTTCCAGACCAGATAGATGCGCTGTTCGTCGCGGCCGCCCTTGATTTATCTGATCATGAGCTGGTGATATATCTGGCAGAAGTGATTTTGCAATCTGGCCAGAGTGAAGCCTATGCAGGACAGATTGGCGCCCTATTGGACCAGCTGGCGCCCACCGCAAAGCAGCGTCCGCAATGGCAGTTTTTCAGAGGCCATTATGCGCTGAGTGAAGGCCAGACTGAATTGGCCCGCAGCAGCTGGACCGCCTTGCTGTCCAGTCTGCCTGCCGGCTCTGAGCTGGCGCAGCTGATTCAGCAGAAAATCGCTGCGTTACCAGACTGATAGTCAGGTTTTAGCGCCGGCCTGCAGCAAGCGCGATCAGATGATAGGTGATGAGCGCAGCTGTAAAATCGCTGGCGGGATGTGCAGGTGACGGGGCCAGTTCAACCACATCCATACCCACAATGCGGCGCCCGGAACAGGCCGAGCTGACCAGATCAAGGGCCTGATAAAAGCCCAGGCCGCCGGGAACAGGTGTGCCGGTCGCCGGCAGCACAGACGGGTCAAGCCCGTCCAGATCAAAGCTGATATAAATCTGTTCCGGAAAATCGTCAGGCAATGTGAGGTCTGTGATCTGATGGCGGACCAGTTCGCCCGCATCACGATAACCGACATTGTAACGCCTGCGCGCTTCTGCCTCTTCAGCACAGAACGCCCGGACGCCAAGCTGATAAATCGGAATGCCGTCTTCAGAACATAAATGCATCACACTGGCATGAGAATGAGCCTCGCCCTGATAAGCAGCGCGCAAATCTGCGTGTGCATCAATCTGCAGAATGCCGAACGGCGCATCAAGGTTGTCTTTCATGCCCATCACCGCGCCGTAGGTCAGGCTGTGTTCGCCGCCAAGCGTCACCGGAATATGACCACGTCCCACACAGGCTGCAATGTGCTGGCGCAGCACATCCAGAACCTGTTCAATCGGGCCGGATGTGTCAATTTCAGGATGCGTGAACACGCCATGCCGGCACGGCTCATCCCCGTCAATAAGCCGTTCCAGCTGATGGCTGGCCGCAATAATGGCCGCTGGTCCTGCAGCTGTGCCTGCGCCATATGAGACGGTCTTTTCTAGCCCGCAAGACATGACCTCAAACAGGGCCTGATCAAGGCTGTTTTCAGCAGCTGATAATTCCTCACCCAAAAATTGTGATAAGAGCGGATCTGCAGGTCCGGTCATGACAATCTGCTTTCAAAATCAGCATAGGAGAATTCACGCACCAGTGAGAGATCACCTGAACGGCTGTCCCATAACGCCAGCGCGGGCAATGGCACCCCGTTAAACATGGTTGTCTTGACCATCGAATAATGCGCCTGATCCAAAAAGGCCAGCCGCTGGCCTGGGACCGGGATCTGGTCAAACCGGTAATCCCCGATAACATCGCCCGCCAGACAGCTGGGCCCGCCCAAGCGCACCAAAGGGCCCGTTTCAGATTCGGCCAACAGGCCCGGCCGGTACGGCGCTTCCAGCACATCCGGCATATGGCAGGTGGCGGAGATATCAATGATAGCAACCGGCCCGTCATTATCCATAACATCCAGAACTTCACCAACCAGAATGCCTGCATCAAAGGCAATTGCGGTACCCGGTTCCAGATAAACATCCAGCTGATAGGTCTGGCGCAAATCAGTAAGACACGCCACCAGACCAGCCCGATCATAATCAGGAGCGGTGATCATATGGCCGCCCCCCAGATTAAGCCAGGACAGGCGTCCGTCTGCACGGTCCAGAAGCGGGCGAATAACCTCAACCAGCCGGGCCAGCTCCTCAAACCCCTGTTCACACAGGCTGTGTATATGCAGACCAGAGATGTGATTAAAGAGGTCATCATCCAGCTGGTTTATTGGCAGGCCAAGGCGGGAACGCGGTGCGCTGGGGTCATATTTTTCAACCTCACCCAGCGGCAGGCCGGGGTTGATCCGCAGACCGATTTCCGCACCACCAGCACAGGCTTGCGCAGCAAAGCGGGCGATCTGTTGCGGGCTGTTGAAAATGATGTGATCGCAGATATCCGCCAGCTCAGCTATTTCCTGAGGCTTGTAGGCCGGCGCAAAACAAGACACAACCCCGGCATCAGCAGAGCGGACATAATGGGCGCGGGCCAGGCGGGCTTCATATAAGCCGGACGCACAGGCCCCATTCAAATAGCGGCTGACAAGAGGCGCAGCAGACCACAGCGAAAATGCCTTCAGCGCGGTCAGTATTTGTGCACCAGACTGATCAGCCACCTGCTTCAGAACCGCTAGATTTTCTTCCAGACGGGCAAGGTCAGTGACAAAAGACGGGCTGGGAACAGCAGTCAGATCAAAGCTGGCAAACCGGCCCGGACCAGCAGTTTTGGTCTGCATCACCATCTCAGAAAGACAGCGCCTTATCCAGCATCTTTACCTGCCAGGGCAAACCATGTTGATTCAGCATCGCCATAAAGGGATCAGGGTCAAATTGTTCCATATTGAACACGCCTGTGCCAGACCATGTGTTCGTGGCCATCATGGCCGCCCCGATCATCGCCGGCACGCCTGTGGTATAGCTAACCGCCTGTGATCCCACCTCGGCAAAGCAGGCTTCGTGATCACACACATTATAGACATAAGCGGTGCGTTCCTCGCCATCCTGGCGGCCAGTGACGATGGTACCGATACAGGTCTTGCCCGTGGTGGTTTTGCCTAAATCACCCGGGTCAGGCAGAACCGCTTTCAGAAATTGCAACGGCACGATTTCTTTGCCTTCATAAATAATCGGTTCAATCGAGGTCAGGCCAACATTCTGGAGCACTTCCAGATGCTTCAGATAAGCATCACCAAAGGTCATCCAGAAGCGGGCCCGTTCCAGTTCCGGAAAATGTTTTGATAATGATTCCAGCTCTTCATGATACATCAGATACATATTGCGCGGACCGACTTCCGGAAAATCAAAGCTGTGCTTGAATGACAGGGCTGGTGTTTCCACCCAGCCGCCCTGTTGCCAGTGACGGGCAGGTGCTGTGACCTCGCGAATATTAATCTCAGGATTGAAATTCGTAGCGAAATGCTGGCCGTGATCCCCGCCGTTACAATCCAGAATATCCAGCGTTTTCATCTGGCTGATCAGATGTTTTTTGGTATAGGCCGTAAACACATTGGTGACACCGGGATCAAAGCCTGAGCCCAGCAAGGCCATCAATCCTGCTTCAGCAAATTTATCCTGATAGGCCCATTGCCAGTGATATTCAAATTTGGCCTCATCAATGGGTTCGTAATTGGCCGTGTCCAGATAATGCGCCCCCGCCATAAGGCACGCATCCATGATGGTCAAATCCTGATAAGGCAGGGCCAGATTGACGACCAGTTCGGCCCCTGTCGATTCAATCAGACGGGCCGTGGCATCTGTATCATCAGCATCCAGTTCAGCTGTTTTAATCTGTGTGCCGACCCGTTCTTTCACAGACGCCGCGATATCCCTGCATTTGAATTCACGGCGGCTGGCCAGGGTGATATCGGAAAACACCTCAGGCAGCATCGCCATTTTATGGACCGCAACAGAACCGACACCGCCGGCACCAATGACAAGAATCTTAGTCATGATTGAGTTGTCCTTTATCTGTTATCTGATGATTGTCTGGGGTTAATGATCCGAATGTTCGAAATAGGTATAGCCGTTCAGGCTGTCTGTATAGGCTTTGATCATCTGGCGTCTGTCTGACGGGCTGACCTTGCCTTTTTTCACAGCTGTTTCCACGATCGCCTTGAATGAGGAGAGTAGCCGTTTCGGCTCATATTCTACATAGGACAGAACCTCAAAAATAGTATCCCCGTCCTGTTCTTTTAAAATTTCAAACCCGCCATCTTCGCTGAGCCCGATGGTGACCACATTGGTATCCCCGAACAGATTATGCAGATCACCCAAGGTTTCCTGATAAGCGCCGATGAAAAATACGCCGAGGAAATAATCTTCATCGATTTTCAGATCATGCACCGGCAGGGTATCAGACACCCCGTCCCCCAGCACAAATTTATCTATCTTGCCATCTGAATCGCAGGTGATGTCGCTGAGGATAGCAACCCGTTGCGGGGGTTCATGCAGACGCTGAAGCGGGGCCAGCGGATGTATCTGGTCAATTGCCCACACATCCGGCAGGCTCTGGAACAGGCTGAAGTTACAGTGATAAATATCGGCAACCTGAACAAGGGCCTGTTTCATATCCTCTGTCATCGCTTCAGGGTCACGCAAGACCTGTTTGATTTTCATAATCAGATACAGATAGGCCCGCTCAGACCGCGCGGTGACCGCCAGTGAGACCTGATTCCGACGGAACAAAGCACGGATTTCATCACGGTAATATTTCAGATCATTCCAGCATTCCTGTACCCTCTCGCGGGTCAGATAGGTCTGAATTTCCAGCATCTTTAAAAGATAGGGATGATCATCATCTTCGGCTGTAATCTCAACCTCGCTGTCAAAATGGGTCGCCTCAAGTACATTGAAAATCAGCAGTGAAGATTGCGCCACACAAGCACGGCCGCTCTCGGTGATAATAACAGGATGGTCAACGCCATTGCTGTCCATCATATCTTTCACGGTTTCAATGATGTTCAGACAATATTCGCGAAGCGTGTAATTGATAGAATTGGCTGAGGCGGTTTTCTCTCCGGTATAGTCAATCCCCAGGCCGCCCCCCAGATCAAGATACCGCAACGGCACACCTTCCCGCCGCAATTCGGCAAAGAACTGGCAGGCTTCCTGAACCGATTTTCTGATCTCGATAATATTGGGAACCTGGCTGCCGAGGTGGGAATGCTGCAGACACAGACAATCCAGATACCCTTCAGATCGCAGCGTATCTATAACATCCATAATCTGGGCAATGGTCAGCCCGAATGTTGATCTGTCGCCGCTTGATTCTGCCCAATTGCCGCTGACTGTGTTGGTGAGTTTAATGCGCACCCCTAATTGTGGGCGCACATCCACCCCGCGCACCACATCCAAAACCAAATCCAATTCGCGCGGGCTTTCCAGCACAATGAAAATATTAAAGCCCAACTTCAAAGACGAGATCGCCAAATTCAAAAATTCACTGTCTTTGATGCCATTACAGATTATCGCCGCTTCTGCTGGCAGATCCAGCGATAAAGCGATCAGCAATTCAGCCTTGGAGCCCACCTCAAAGCCGAAATTATAAGGGCGGCCATAATCAGCGATACGTTCAATAACCTCAGCCTGCTGATTGACCTTGACCGGGAAGACGCCCTGATAGCTGCCCTGATAGTCCATTTCAGCAATCGCATCAGCAAAGCTGAGATTAATTTCTTCAATCCGGCGTTTCAGAAAATCGGTGACCCTGATCAGAACCGGCGTGGCAATGCCGCGCTGACCCAGATTTTGAACCAGGCTGAGCAAATCTGTCGGCTGGGCGTCAGGCCGGTCTGGATGACATAAGCCTATATGGCCATTATCCAGAATACGCAGCAGACCATCACCCCAGTCTTCAATGCCATAAATATCTGTCATCGCCACAATGACCTCTGATCCTGTTTAAACGGTCATGGCCTGAGGATATCCCTACCCGCAGCCCGTCAGCGCAGAGATGAATACCGAAAAAATATCATAAAAGCTAATAAAATGCGCATCCCGTCAGGCAGACAGATTTTTGCCCGCAGGGATTTGAATTTGTGTGCTGGCTGACAGCGCTGTTCAGGAATATAAGTTTGATTTTCCTGTTGCACCCTTCATCATCGCCTGACGCTGGGCTTCGCGCATATCTTCATACAGCTTTAAATCCCGATCCGCAAACAAGCCTGACGGCGGGGCATAATTGATGAAATTGCGCTTGATATCTGCGCCGCGAACAATCATCGCATAATCAGTTTCGGCAACTTCCTGCATCACATCAGGATTGATGTAGCGCACCACAAACCCTATGCGTCTGTCGCTTGAGCTGTTCGGGCCTGAGCCATGGATGGTCAGCCCGTGATGCAAAGACATCTGGCCAGGCTGGAGGACAATATCTGTACGATCTTGCTCAGCAATGTCAGCCTGAACTTCCTGCCCCCTGGACAACAGGTTATTGTCTGCATAGCTGTCATGATGGGGCAGGATTGGGTTTTTGTGCGAACCAGCCGCAAATTGCATACAGCCGCTTTCAGTTGTGACCGGTGATAAGGCAATCCAGGCGGTGACCAGATTTTCGGTAGCCCCCAGCCCCCAATAGGTCAGATCCTGATGCATAGAGACAATCTGCGGCGAGTTTGGTTCCTTGATGAAAAATTCGGCAGCATAAATCAGGATATTCGGGCCCAGAATCCCTTCGACAATATCCAGAACAGACGGCATGGTCGCCATCTGATAAGCAAAAGGCATCACACATTGCGCATTCACCCGCTTATAGGTGTTGAGCGCGCGCGGCAGCTTCACATCACCCCAGTCCTGTTCCATATCTTCAAGCTGGGCCCGCCAGTGGCCCGCTTCTGCCGGGCTCATCACATCAAGGGGGAATAAAAACCCGTCCCGCCAATAGTTGTCAATCTGGGCCGGAGATAGAGCCTGTTTCGGCTGTGTCACAACTGTATCCATCATCACACCTCACTCTAGTGCTGCTGGCTGGTCTTTCAGCTCAAAACAGTATCTGGCTTTATCTGTTCTGACAATCTTGTTTTGGCCTAATTAGCACAACCATATGCATCTGAGACGGCGCCCCAGATCAGCAAGGTCGCGGCAAATTCCAGATCCGTCTCAGGCCGCTCCAGCCAGGCCAGCGTGACATCTTTCAGCTGATCCGGGCCAGCTGTGTCAGGCAGACAAAAGCGCGGCGCTGCCCCGCTGGTTTTCTGGCCCATCAGATCAATCGTGGTAAAGGCATCCACAGCCCCGGTGATATAAACAACACAGATCGCATCATCCTGCGGGTTTTGCGAGGTACAATATAAGCGCAGTTGCTGGCCGTTCAGCGCATCAGCCGCGGCAAAATTAAAGCTGGCAAACAGCATCACCATGCCGGCCAGAACGCCCTTTATAGTATGGTTAAATGTCATCTGAGGGTCTCCTGTCCGCGTCAGGGTTAGAGGTCTGTGTTCAGGATGATTTTGGGGCCTGCCCGGCCTTCATCAATGTCAATAAAGGCTTGCGGGCCGTCTTTCAGCGGGCGCAGCTCTGTCCAGCCTGCCCCGGTGATGGTTTGATTAACCAGCAGATCAACAGCCAGCTGAAAATCACTGTCCCGGTAACAATAGCTGCCCTGAAAGGTGATTTCCTGCAAAGTAAGGCGGCGGGTATCCAGCCCATCCAAATTATCCTGAAGGCCAATATGGACAATCACACCGCCTGGCCTGACCAAAGCAGAGGCCGCCTTTCGCGTTGCTGCAGAGCCCACCGCATCAATGATGATATCACAATTTGCAGCCGCATCCGGAACAGCGTCCACAGGGTTATAGGTGGTTGCAGTTGTGACCTGTTCCAGCACCTGGCGGCGGGTGTCATTGGTCTCCGCCATCAGAATATCTGTGCAGTCATAATAGTGTGCCGCCAGAGCCGTCAAAAGGCCAATCGCCCCGCCGCCCAGAATGACCATACGCTGATCAGATAAAGGTGAGGACAGCGCCGCCTGGCCAAGGTGAATTGTATGCAGTGCACAAGCCAGCGGTTCCGCCAAAGCGATATCAGCCAGATTCACCCCTTCAGGCAACAGTGTCAGGTTCGCGGTATCAATGGCCACAGATTCAGCAAAAGCGCCGGGAACGCGCATGCCCATCAATTCACGTGAAGGGCAGAGATGTTCATCCCCGCGCGTGCAGGCAGGACACGTCCCGCACCGCATTAACGGGTTGATCGCCACCAGCCGGCCCGCATGAGGGCCATTTAGGGCCCGGCCAACGGCCTCATGCCCCAGGACCAGAGGCGGGATACGCCGTTCATCCTTGCCATGCCAGGCATGCATATCAGACCCGCAAATCCCGCAAAAAGACAGATCAATAATGGTCTGGCCATCTTGTGTAACAGGGGCATCCACATCCCTGAAGGCGGAGGCATGATCCCCTGTATAGACAACCGCTTTCATTTGTTGCCTCCTGCCGCTATCTGATCAGAAATTTTCATTCGGGAAATATTTGCGAAGGCGCACATCAGATGAGCGGGCATGCGCTTCCATCCCTTCCAGACGCGAGATACGGGCAGACGCCGGGGCCACTTCACGGTTGGCTTCTCTGGTCATCCGCTGGGTGGTGACAATCTTCATATATTTATGCACCGACAAGCCGCCTGTATAATGGGCCGCGCCCTTGGTCGGCAGGATGTGGTTCGTGCCTGAACATTTATCCCCGTAAGCCACGGTTGTTTCTTCACCGACAAACAAAGAGCCGTAATTTTTCAGCCGGTCTGTGAACCAGCTGTCAGAGGCGGTATGGACCTGAAGATGTTCTGCGGCATAGTCATCAGAAATTTCAGCCATCTCTTCATCTGTGTCACAGAGCACGATTTCACCATAATCCCGCCAGGCCGCGGTGGCCGCATTACGAGCAGTTTCCGGCAGCGCGTCAATCAGGCCAGGCATTAGGTCTGTGACCTTGTCAGCCAAGCTGCGCGAGGTGGTAAACAGCCAGGCAGGCGAGTCAGGCCCATGTTCAGCCTGACTGACCAGATCTTCAGCCACAACCTGCGGATCAGCTGTTTCATCAGCGATAATCGCAATCTCTGTCGGGCCAGCAAACATATCAATACCCACACGGCCATAGAGCATCCGTTTGGCCTCAGCCACAAACCGGTTTCCCGGCCCCACCAGAATCCGGGCTGATTTGCACCCAAACAGGCCAAACGCCATGCTGGCAATCGCCTGAACCCCGCCTAAGGACAAAATAGTATCCGCACCAGATAAATGCATCGCATATAAAATCGCGGGATGCGGGCCGTCATTTCCGTTCGGGGCAGAACAGGCAATGATATTCTCCACACCAGCAACCTTGGCAGTGGCCACAGACATAATCGCCGAAGCGACATGCGCATAACGGCCACCCGGCACATAACAGCCCGCGGTTTCAATCGGAATCAGCTTCTGTCCCGCCCACAGGCCCGGCGATAATTCGGTTTCAAATTCAGAGATTGATTGTTTCTGGGCTTGCGCAAATTTCGTCACCCGATCAAATGAAAACTGAATATCGGCTTTCAGCTGGTCAGAGACTTTATCTGCTGCTGCTGCGATCTGGTCTTGTGAGACAATCACATCACCTGTGAACCCATCCAGTTTTTCAGCATAGGCCCGGACCGCATCTTCGCCCTCAGCTTCGATACGGGCCAGCATGTCACGCACAATGGCCTGGGTTTCGTCAGTGCCGGTCTGCGGTGTTTTATCCGCTTTTTTCAGATAGGTAATCGTCATGTGTTTTAACTTCCGTAAATATATTCAGGCAGCCACAGCGCAATCTGAGGGAAGCAGAAGACCAGAATCAGACCGATCATCTGAATCACCATAAATTGCATCATGCCCAGGTAGATATCTTTCAGATCCCAGTCCGGGACAACCCCCTTCAAAAAATAAGCTGAGAGAGCGACCGGCGGGCTGAGCCAGGCAGTCTGCAGATTGACCGCAACCAGAATCCCGAACCAGGTCAGATTGACATCCATTTTCACCAGAACCGGGATCAGGATAGGCACGATAATCAGCACAATCGGCACCCATTCCAAAGGCCAGCCCAGCAGGAAGATCAATGCCATGATAATGATCAGAATCAAAGTTGGCGAAAGATCCCAGGCCAATAGGAAATCGGTCAGCATGGTGGGTGTGCCCAGACGGGAGAACACCGCCCCAAAGAAGTTTGACGCCGCCACAAGGAACAGAATCAAAACCGAAATTTCCAGTGTCTTCAGCAACGCATCATAAAGCTTTGTTAACGTCAGCCGGCGATAGGCCAAAGACAAAACAAGTGCGCCGAACGCCCCACATGCCGCGCCTTCGGTCGGTGTCGCCCAGCCAAACAGGATAGAGCCCAGCGCAAAGGCCACCAGCGCAGATGGCGGAACCAGACCCATGAAAAATTCATACCACAGATCAGAGAAGAAAAAGCCTGCTGGCTTGTTAGTCTTTACCCAGACAGAGCCTGCATACATCAGCCCGGCCCAGCCCGCAGGCAGAAGCAGAGATGAAAACGGGAACAGGCCAGCCAAGCTGCCAGACAAGCCCATTACCATCAGCGTGAACAGCATCAGGATAGAGCCAATCACCAAAATCGCCTCGAGCCAGTACAGATGAGAGGTTTGCGGCTGATCTTCTTCTGAGAGGATCGGACCCAATGACGGGTTCATCCAACATCTGATCAGCGCATAAGCCGCATAAAGTGAGGCCAGCATAATCCCCGGCACAATCGCCGCAGCAAACAGATCAGTGACCGGCACTTCCAGAACCGGGCCCATCACCACCAGCATAATCGATGGCGGGATCAGAATCCCCAATGTTCCGCCTGCTGTAATGGTACCTGCCGCCAGCCGGACATCATAGCCAGACCGGTTCATGGTCTTTGCCGCCATAATCCCCAGAATGGTCACAGATGCCCCCACAATACCTGTGGCCGCCGCGAAAATTGTGGAGACAAACAACACCGCCAGATACAACGCGCCACGCGTGCGCGATAACATCAGCTGGACAGAGGTGAACAGCCGTTCCATCAGGCCTGCCTGTTCCATCAATATGCCCATGAACACAAATAACGGGACCGCCGCCAGAGTCTGTTCCAGCATCACAGAGTTGAACTGCAGAGTCTGCAGATAGAACACCATCTTGCCGCCAAAGCCCCAGGCCCCAAAGGTAAAGGCCAGGAAAATCAGGGTAAAGGAAATCGGAAAGCCGACAAAAATCGCCAGCAGCATCACCGCGATCATAATCACGCCGATCATGGTCGGCTGGAGCCCGAACGCCCCTTTCATGCCGCCTTCAAGCAAATCCCCAAGAGGCAGAATTTCCGGGAAGAAGGTTTCCAAGAAAATCGCCGCCAACACAACAACATAAACAGGCAAAAGCCGGTCCAGCCATTTGCGCGCCAGATCATCCATATCATAGCGGCAGCGCAGCAGTTCGGCGATCCCCTGCAGCAGCAAGAACAGCGCACCTAACGGCATCGCGGTTCTGGCCGGAGCCAGCGGGGCCATCAGGGCGGTATCCATGGTGCGTTCCCAGGTGACCCAGCTTTTCAGTGTATATTCAGCTGAGATCCACAAGAAAAACAGCATCGCCGGAAAATAGAATAACAGATATAACGCGGCATCAAGGCGTGCTTGTGTGGTTTTTTTCCAGCCCCGATACAGAAAATCAGCCCGGATATGAACCCCGCGCATCAGCGCATAACCGGCCCCGGCCATAAACATGGCCCCGGAAAACATCCGCGAGGTATCATAAGCCCAGTCAGTCGGCGCGATAAATAATTTACGGGCCACAACTTCATACACCATAGAAATGATGACAGGCAGCAGCATTAGACAGGTGATCTTGCCTGTCCAATGGCTCAAGATATCGATATTACCGACGATTTTGCGGGCCAGCGGATGCATATCCTCCGGGGTGTCGCCAGGCTGATCAGATCGCCGCTCGGCAATCAGCTCATCTGTGATATCCAGATCATCAGTGTTTGGTTCCTGTGCCATCACTTATATCCTACTTCTGTGGCTTTATGTTCTAAAATGACCCGCACAAGCAAAGCCGCCGGGCCAGCGTCATCTGTCTTAAAAAAATGAATTAAAAATATGCCGCCCCCACCTTCGCACGCAAAGATGGGGGAGACAAAAAGGTCTGAATTTACTTCACGCTGTCTGCGTAAGCCTTACCCAACATGGCGTTGGATGTCTGTGCACCTGCCCAGAACGGTACCGCAATACGAGCGAAATCTTTCTGAGACTGCCACACTTCGGCGAAGAATTCGTTCTCTGCAGCGTTCTTTTCCAGCAGGGCATTCGCCGCATTCATATATGCAGGGAAGTAATCTGCTGGTGTGTCATGCAACTGAACACCGTGGTTTTCTGTCAGATCCAGCAAGGCTTCACCATTTTCATAGATCCGGCGAGCAACCATCTTCATCAGAGACGCGTTTGCAGCCACTTCCATGGCCTTTTTCTGATGGTCTGTCAGCTTGTTGTAGACATCTTTGTTCAGGTACATGTCAGCATTCACAACAACCTGGTGCAGGCCTTGCAGATAATAATGCTTCAGAACTTTCTGGAAACCAAAGTCTGAGTCAGGCTTTGGACAACACCATTCAGCTGCGTCAATTGTGCCTTTTTCCAAAGCAGGCAGGATATCACCGCCGCCCATAGCCACAGACGCTACACCAATGTCCTTATAGGTCTGACCAGGCAGGCCAGGAGGTGTGCGGAAACGGTATTTGCGGAAATCTTCCATTGAGTTGATCGGCTCTTTAAACCAGCCAAGAGCTTCCGGGCCAACCGGCTGCAGCATGAAGCCTTTGACATTCACGCCCATTTCGTCCCACAGCTGATCATACAGCTCTTTACCACCGGCATTCATGAACCATGACATAAACGCAATGTTATCGATACCCACACCGGCACCTGCAACAGGTGAGCCGAACAGCATCGCTGCCGGATGCTTGCCTGACCAGTAATGTGTCCAGGCAAAACCGCCGTCAATCAGACCAGAATCAACCGCATCAAGTGTTTCACGAACACCGACAACCGCGCCTGCTGGCAGAATTTCAAATGTCACTTCACCATTTGTCAGATCAGTAACATCATCCATGAAGTCACGCAGCATGGCGACTTCAGATGTTTGTGTGCCCAGAACAGCCTGAACGCGGATATGAACGTTATCTGCATAAGCCATCATAGGCGTAATCACTGCTGCTGCACCTGCAGCCGCTGCGATCAGTCCTTTTTTGAGAAAATTAGACAATTTTTCCTCCCAGTTTAAAGCTGCCTTCTGTTCCACGTTTCCGGCTGACAAATGGCGAAGGCAAAGACATTTGTCATTTCGTTTTAAGTGCCGAATCCATGTTCTGTTTTTCATCAGTGTCTTTTGTTTTTGTTGTTATGATCAACACTGAATCTAATCTTAAGTCTTGTTCCTCTCTCCAGCCTGCCGCCACGCCTTATGCGAACAGGCTGTCAATCAGGCCTAAATCCACCAAACCATCATGCAGCATCATGCCCGTCAGGTAAACCAACAGCACCAGGCCCAGCCAGGACAGCCATCTGTATTTCAGCATAATACGCATAATCACACCGGCAAAAAACGCCATAAAGGCAATCGCCAGCGCCAATCCAAACACCAGCAATGTGGTGTTGTCCCGCGCAATCGCTGCAACCGCCACGATATTGTCAATCGACATTGACACATCTGCCATTAAAATGGTGATGAGCGCGCGGCCAAATTTGCTGTCATCAACTTCAGCGTCTGAGCCGGTGTCCTCAGCCTCGTCAGGCACATCCAAAACAGACGGGTCATTAAATTCTTTTAAGTCATTATAGAACCGCCAGCACACCCAGGCCAGAAGCGCGGCCCCGACTAGCAAAATGCCTTTGATGGCCAGAAGATAAGTGGCGGTAATCGCAAACAGGATTCGCAAGCCCGCCGCCAGCGCCATACCGATGAAAATCGCCCGTTTGCGCAGCTTAGCCGACAGGCCCGCCGCAGCCATACCAATCACCAGAGCATTATCGCCAGATAAGACAATATCCGCGAATATGATCTGAATGACATCAACCACAATTTCGAATGACATGTCTTCCCCGATAATGCCCAATAGCATCTGTTCCCCAAACGCGAATAGACGCTAACAGTTTTTTCTAGAAAGGCAAGCATTAGCGTAAAGCCATTCTAAGAATCACAAAAACAGACAAAAAGATGGCGCTAAGAGGATAAAATCCGGTCCTGTTGCGCCAGACGAAGACGCACCGCAGAAGAGGTCTGGTCACTGTCAATATGATGCCAGCAGACCGGCTGACCAGCCGGAATATCCGCTGTCAGCCGAACCTGATGCGCAAGACCGATAGGCAACGCATTTAACGCCACCGACCGGGCCGCCGGATACAGCTTGCCCCAGACCGTAAAGCCGCCTTCCCCATCCAGTATTTCCCCTGCTTTCAAGTCCCGTTTGGCGATGGCCACCACATCACCTGTAAAGGTTCTGGTGGTTCCCGTAGGCTGGCCCAGCAGAGCGGCAGACAATATGGAGATGTTCAATTCCAGCCCGATCAGATGAAACGGTTTGTACATGGCTGAATATTGGCCAGTGGAATCGGTGTTCATACCATATTGCCGGAAACAGGCCGCCGCATAATCATTCGGCGCCTTCAGCACCACATAGACCCCCCAACGCAAGTCCCGAAACACTGGCCGCCCATCCCGCTCAAGAGTAGAGACCACTTCAACCTGGCCAGCTGCATCCAAAACGCCGCCCTCAGCAGCAGGCCGCAGAATATGGGCCAGATCATCCATGCCCGCAGCGGGAAATTTCAACCCGTCTTCAGGACAGGACAGGCCTGTGGCATTTGCAATCGCTGCCATTTCCAGAGCAGATTTAGTGCCATCCAAAAAGCTGTTGAACATCTGGCTGTTCATGCCTGCCTGGGCGGCTTGCTCTGCAGTCAACCCATAATGATCCCAGACCGTATCCGGGGTTGCGTGATGATAGCTGGGCAGATATTTTGTGCCTTTGCCTGCGGCCACCACTTCAAACCCGCAAGACCGCGCCCAGTCCACAAGCTCTACCGTCAGGGCAGGCTGGTCACCATAGGCCATCGAATAGACCGTGCCGGCAGCACGCGCCGCCTGTGCCAGCTCAGCCCCTGCCAGAACATCAGCTTCGACATTCACCATAACAATATGAAGCCCGTTCGCAATCGCCAGTTCAGCATGATACAGCCCGGCAACAGGATTGCCGGTCGCCTCTACCACCACATCAGGCGGTGTGGTCCGCATCATCTGTTCAGCGTCATCTGTAACGCTGACCGCCGCAATCTGGTCTTCTGTCCAGCCCACCATGCGGCAGGCCGCCCTGGCCCTGTCCGGCGCGAGATCAACGATCACAGAGACCTCCAGCCCGGGGGTGGTCGGGACCTGGGATAAAAACATAGAGCCAAATTTACCTGCCCCGATAAGGCCAACCCGAACCGGATTATCTGAATCAGCACGGCGCAGAAGATCAGCATAAATATACATCAGCACAGCCCCTTATTTTGCTAGTCATGGGCCTGTGTCGGTATGACCAGAACCTGATTTTATCATCCGGCTCAGCCACGGGATCATCACCGGCAAAGACAAAATAATAAACACAATCCGGATGGTATGATGCACAGCAACAAAGGCAACGTCAAAACCAAACAAAAGCGCCAGCAGCGTGACCTCATACAGCCCGCCGGGCACAAAAGCCAGCCACAGCCGGATCAGATCAAGCCCGAAGGCCGCATTTAAAATAAAGGTCGCCGCTGCATAGACCGCCAGCAATATCAGCGCATTCACAAACGCATCCAGCACATAACCAAACACCTCGGCAAACGGCACTTTGGACAGCCGTGCCCCAACCGCACCACCAATCGAAAGCTGAGCCAGAATCACGAATTCAGAAATCCGCGGCACATCCAGAACGCCAGAGATATGCAGCACAAGGCTGAGGCTGAGCGGGCCCAGCAGATGCGGCATCGGCAGCCGGATAAGACGGGCGAGCACATAGCCTGCCAGTGCGGTCAGCACAAATACAGCCAACGTTATCCCCGGCAAGGCAAACAGCCCCTGCATTTGGTGCAGGACAATATTTGACTGTTCCACAGCCAGCTGGCCTTGCGTGAAGGCCAGAAGCAACGGTGTGGAAAAAAACACCAACACCACCCGCACCAGATGAAACAGGGCCACCACATAATCTTTATCTGTATGTTCACGCGCAATCAGAAGGATTTCAGCCTGACCGCCGGGCACAGAACCCAGAAAGGCCTCAGTAACCGGATATCGCCTGATACGGACCAGCCAGTACATACCTGCCGCAGTCGCCAGCGCAGTGGTGACCAGCATCACGCCTAAGGTCGTTGCCCAGCTGTCAATCTGGAACAAAAGGCTGGGCCGGAAGCTGGCCCCGATCAGCACAGCAAGACCCATCACAACAGGAATATGAAACCATCTGGCAATCCCCAGATAGGGCTGTAAAGGGCGGATAATGCCGCCAATAAACCAAACCCCGAACAGGCTGCCCATCAAATAGGGGGCCGGCGCGCCCGTGCGTTCAAATAACAGGCCCGTGCCCAACGCAACACATGACGTGATGGCAATATTCAGAACGTCGCGCAAAACCCTCATAACCATGCCCCCTAATCACCTGTCGCAGACATTTGTTCTGACAATAACGCCAGCCTGGCCGCCAGTGCCTTGTGCAGATGCGCCCGCATCGCCTGAGCCGCGCCTGTCTCATCACGATTGAAAATGGCTGTGCAGATGGCCTGATGTTCGTCAGATATTTCCTGCAGACGCTGCGGCAGGCTGTAGGCAGTTGGCCCCAGCAAAATCAAAATCTGGTTCTGCTGATGCAAACAATCCTGGAGAAACGCATTTCTGGCCGCATTCAATATGGCCTGATGAAACGCATTATTTAGACGGGCCAGTTCTGATGGCGGGGCCGCCGCGCGCATCAGGGCCTGTTCTTTGCTGTTCAGCTGGGCGATCAGGTCACGTTCAGCCAATGAGGCATTCCGCGCTGCAAGCTGGGCAGACATGCCTTCGAGCGTGGCACGCAGCTCATACAGCGCGGTGATATCACGCCAGCTGAGCACACGTACGCGCAGCCCCGTTTCAGTGTCATGTTCAAGAATACCTTGCTGTTTCAGGCTGTGCAAAGCTTCCCGGAGAGGGGTCCGGGACGCACCAAGCGCTGCTGCTAATTCTGTTTCCCGCAAACGGCTGCCCGGCGCAAGACAGCTGGCCTGAATAGCTGCAATGATCAGATCAGCAAGCCGTCCGGCTGTTGTCGGCGCGCTGGGGCTGTCGGCACATAAACCGGCACGCAACTTATCCCAATTGACCAGCGCCACCCTATCCGCGGCTACTTCTGATTCAGACATATTGACAAGCTTGTCGGCCATTCTGTATTTGTATACAAATGTATACAACAACGCAAGACAGGTTCAGCCAGTCCTATGATGTGCTGGTGATTGGTGCAGGAAATGCCGGCCTTTGTGCTGCCATTTCAGCTGCTGAGGCCGGATGTTCAGTGCTGGTGGTTGAGGCCGCACCACGGGATATGCGTGGCGGCAACACCCGCCATACCCGTAATTTACGCGCCATGCATGATGAACCAACAGATGTGCTGACAGACCGCTACTCATTTGAAGAATATTTTGTTGATTTAATGCGGGTGACCAAAGGGGTGACAAATCAGCGGCTGGCTGAGATTGCGCTGAGAGGGTCTGCAGATCTGCCAGACTGGCTGAGCAAAAGAGGGGTACGGTTTCAGCCTGCCTTGAGCGGCACGCTGAATCTGGGCCGCACAAATGCGTTTTTCCTGGGCGGCGGGCGCACCTTATTGAACCAGCTGTGCCATTATGCTGAGGGTATTGGTATTCACCTCGCTTATGAAGCACTGGTAGAGGCCATCGATATGGAGGACGGGTTCTGTTCTGGCGTGCGCATCACAACAGACACAGCCAGCTATGATCTGCAGGCAAGATCGGTGATTTTTTCTGCTGGCGGATTTGAAGCCAATCTGGAGTGGCTGGCCGAGGGCTGGGGCGCAGCAGCAAAGAATTTTCTGGTCCGGGGAACACCTTATAATACAGGAACGGTTCTGCGTTGCCTGTTAGATGCCGGTGTGCAGCCGGTTGGTGATCTGGATCAATGTCATGCAGTTGCCATTGACGCTCGGGCCCCGAAATTTGACGGCGGGATTGCCAGCCGCATTGATGCGGTACCGTTTTCAATTGTGCTGAATCAACAGGCTGAACGGTTTTATGATGAAGGCGAGGATTTCTGGCCAAAACGTTATGCGATTTGGGGACGTCTGGTGGCAGGACAGCCTGAACAGACTGCTTTTGCGCTGGTTGATGCTGATGGTGTTGAACGCTTCATGCCGTCGGTTTTCACACCGATCAGTGATGATACGATTGAAGGACTTGCAGAACAGCTGGGGCTTGACCCTGCCCGCACAAGACAAGCCGTAGACGCCTATAACGCCGCCTGTCCAGACGGGCCGATTGACCAGTCTGTACTGGATGGCAAAGCCACGTCCGGGCTGACACCAGAAAAAACAAATTGGGCCGCCCCGATAAGCCGCCCGCCGTTTTATGGCTATCCGTTAAAACCGGGGATTACCTTTACCTATATGGGTGTGGCAGTAAATGAACAGGCCCGCATTTTAATGGCTGACGGCCGGCCATCAGCAAATCTGTTCGCCTCAGGTGAAATTATGGCTGGAAATATTCTGGGCCAAGGCTATCTGGCCGGAATTGGTATGACAATTGGCGGCGTATTTGGCCGCATAGCCGGACAGGAGGCTGCCCGTGTCCTCAACCGTTAATCTGGTCAAGCTGGTGGAACAGGGGGCTGCAGATGAAGTCGCCCGGGTGATGCAAATCTGTAACGCCTGCCGCTATTGCGAGGGGTTCTGTGCGGTATTTCCCGCAATGGAAAGACGGCGCACCTTCAGCACCGGTGATGCGGCCTATCTGGCGAATTTGTGTCATCATTGCGGGGCCTGTTATCATGCCTGCCAATATGCCCCGCCGCATGAATTTGGCGTCAATGTGCCACAAGCCCTGGCGACGCTGCGTGAAGACAGCTATATCGCCTATGCCTGGCCCGGCCCGCTTGCCGGGCTGTTCCGCCGCAATGGGCTGGTGGTTGTGCTGGTGCTGATGCTGGGTCTGGCGCTGGTCACCGGGGCGATGCTGGCAATGATATCACCACAGCTGTTCTGGGGCGCTCATATAGGGGAAGGCGCATTTTATGTGCTGATGCCGCATTATGTGATGGCCGGGATTCCCGGCTTCATAACTGCATTTTCAGTAGTTGCACTGATTCAGGGCTGGCGCCGCTATTGGCGGCATACAGGGGCCAGATGGGGCGGATTTACCGCGCTGCGCGGGGCAGTATCTGCGCTGGCCAGCCTGCGCCATCTTGGCGGTGAGCATACCGGCAAGGGTGAGGGTTGTCCCGGGCCAGATGAAACCAACAGCAGAGCACGGCAATATTATCACCATGCCACATTTTATGGCTTTATGATGTGTTTTGCGGCCACCTCGCTGGCTACTGCCTATCACTATATTCTAGGCAGAGAAGCCCCATATGGTTATCTGGAGCCACCTGTTTTGTTAGGGACTGTTGGCGGGATTATTTTATGTATCGGCACAGCCGGCCTGTTTTATGAAAAGCAACGGATGGCAACAGCGGTCAAATCCGTTCGTGAATATGGGATGGATTATGCCTTTATCGCGATTTTATTTTTGGTCAGCTTCACAGGTTTGGTGCTGCTGGCGGTCAGAGAGACCAGCTTTATGGGGCTGACACTGGCTATCCATCTTGGCGCGGTCTATGCGTTTTTCCTGATCATGCCCTATTCAAAATTTGTCCATGGGCTGTACCGGTTTGCTGCCTTGCTGGCTGATGAAGGCGAGAAGCAAGGCTGATCCGCTGGCTTTACAGCCTGCACAGAATAAGGCAGGTTAGCGGCTGTCCGGGGAGCAACATGCAGAGGTCATCATGACAGATACCTATGATTACATCGTGGTTGGCGCAGGGTCGGCAGGATGTGTACTGGCCAACAGGCTGTCTGAAGATCAGTCGGTGCGGGTATTATTGCTGGAAGCAGGCGGTCCCGACACCAACCCATGGATTCATATTCCGGTCGGCTATTTCAAAACGCTGCATAATCCAAAAACAGATTGGTGTTATAAAACCGAACCTGAAGCTGAGCTGAAACACAGAAAGCTGGATTGGCCCCGCGGCAAGGGCCTGGGGGGATCATCATCAATTAACGGGCTGTTATATGTGCGCGGGCAGGCTGAGGATTATGACAATTGGGCACAGGCCGGCAATACCGGCTGGGCATATGATGATGTGCTGCCCTTATTTAAACGTTCTGAATCTTATGAGCCTGGCGGCAATGGTCATCATGGCGCAGACGGCGGACTGGCCGTGTCAAAAATCAGAGCCAAAAGCCAGATATCAGAAGCGTTTATTGATGCTGCGGTACAGATGGGTGTGCCACGCACAGATGATTACAACGGGCCGGTGCAAGAAGGGGTCGCCTATTTCGACCAAACCGCAAAGCGGGGGCTGCGCTGTTCTTCTGCGAAAGCCTTCTTAAAACCAGTCAGAAGTCGCCAGAATCTGACGGTCACGACCTTTGCCCAGACACAGGCTCTGGTTTTTGCAGAGGATAATCCCAAACAGGTCACCGGTGTCCGGTTTTACCAGAACGGCGCCATACGTACAGCCAGGCTGGCGCCAGGTGGTGAAGTTATCCTGAGTGCAGGCGCGATCGGCAGCCCGCAATTATTGGAGCTGTCAGGAATTGGCCAGCCAGAGGTTTTGGCCGCTGCCGGGGTGGCACTGCGCCATGAGCTGGCTGGTGTGGGTGAAGCCTTGCAGGATCATCTGCAGATCAGGCTGGTGTTTGAAACCAATGTGCCGACGCTAAATGATATGATCAACAGCCCGCTGGGGAAAATGAAAATCGGCCTTCAATATGCGTTGGGCCGGTCCGGGCCAATGAGCCTGGGCGCCAGTCAAGTTGCGATTTTTGCGAAATCCATGGCCGGGCTGGACACACCGGATATTCAGTTCCATTTCCAGCCTTTGAGCGCAGATAAGCCGGGGCTGGTGATGCATCCCTTTTCTGGCTTTACCTCGTCAGTTTGCCAGCTGCGCCCGGAAAGCCGTGGTCATATTCATATCAGCTCTGCTGATCCAGATATGTATCCGCGAATCGTACCAAATTACCTGAGCGCAACCGCAGATCAGCTGTGTGCCATTCGTGCGGTACGCTTTGCCCGGGCGATGGCAGAACAACCCGCCTTAAAGCCATTTGTTGTGCGCGAACATACCGTTATCAATGATATGTCAACAGATGAAGACCATCTAGAGGTGGCCCGTCAATACGCACAAACCATCTATCATCCGACCAGCACCTGCCGTATGGGGACAGACAGCAGCGCTGTGGTTGACCCGCGGCTGAAGGTATATGGGATTGAAAATCTGCGGATAGCTGATGCGTCAATCATGCCGTCAATTGTATCGGGAAACACGAATGCCCCGGCCATTATGATCGGCGAGAAAGCCGCTGATCTGTGCCGCGAAGACCGCAGACGCACGCGGCGTGCCTGAGGACATAGGACAGGTTCAGACCGGCTCTCCTCTGGCAGCTTTCTGGCTGACATCCTGTATAGCTGCTTCATCCAGACCATAGATATCTGCTGCCGCCTCAGCCGTGATATAACCGCCAGCCAGATCGCGCCGCACATCTGCTTTATCCCTGTCTTTGGGATCGCCGTACCCACCGCCCCCTGGAAAGGCCATCTGCACGGTCCGGCCCGGGCCCACAAATTGTTTGCCCTTGCCCTTCATCGCTGTGCCGTCATCGCGGGCAATGGTGGTCGGGCCGCCGGCATGACCGCCGCGCCGGCCACGTGCCGGATGATGCACCCTGTCAAACATCGCCTGCAGATCAAATTCATGCCCGTCCTGTGCGCCAACTTCCATAAATTGACCAAGGCCGCCACGATACCGGCCTGCTCCGCCGCTGTCCGGATGAAGCTCTTTGCGCCAGATAATTACCGGCCCCACCTGTTCGGTCGCTTCAACCGGCATGGTCATTACCCCAGAAGGAAAGGCCGTGGCGTTCATCCCGTCATGGCCGGGACGCGCGCCTGACCCCCCTGAGTTAAAGGTCAGCACCTCTGCCCGGACCGCACCAGCAGAGGCCGCACCATCGGTGCGTGGCCGCAAGCTGAGCTGAAAATTACATAAACACCCCGCCCCTTCAGCAGGGACGGTATCTGGCAACAGCTTGTCCAGCGCGTCATAGACCGTATCAGGCACAAAATGGCCAATCACATGGCGCAGCGCGACCGGAGCCGGATGCACCGCATTTACAATAGAGTGTTCAGGGGCAGTAATTTCAAACGGGGCCAGCGAGGCCGCATTATTAGGGATATCCGGCGCAATTGCACATTTCAGCGCATAACAGGCATAGGCCTTGGTATACACCAGAGGCACATTAATGCCCTTTTTATCCACCCCAGAGGTACCCGCCCAGTCACAAAGGATGCGGTCCTGTTCAATTGATAAGCTGACATGCAGATCAACCGGCGCAGAATAGCCATCAATACGCATATGGCCAGCAGCCTTGCCCGGGGTCAGATCATTAATCCGGTCAATTGTCGCCTGGCGTGAGCGGGTCAGGATAAAGTCTGAAACAGCCGCAAGGCTGGTCAGCGAAAATTCAGCCATCATATCCATCAGCCGCCTGTGCCCGATATCATTACAGGTGGCCAGCGCATAAATATCACCGACCAGCTGGTCAGGTTCCCGCACATTCGCCCGGATAAGCGCCAGCAAGGTCTGATCAAATCTGCCTTTGTCTGCCAGTTTCATAATCGGGATATATAAGCCTTCTTCATAAACCGAATTGGCATCTGCGCCAAAACCGCGCCCGCCAATATCCACAATATGAGCTGTACAGGCAAAAAACCCGACCAGCCGGCCATTCAAAAAAGACGGGGTAACAAGAGTGATATCATGCAAATGTCCGGTCCCCTGCCAGGGATCATTGGTGATATAGATATCGCCCTTGTGCATATTGGCACGGCCGATTGTGGTGATGAAATGTCCGACTGCATCCGCCATCGCATTCACATGACCAGGCGTTCCTGTCACAGCCTGAGCCAGCATTTGGCCAGCATCGTTATAAACCCCCGCAGACAAATCGCCAGCTTCGCGCACAGAGGTTGAAAAAGCTGTCCTGACCAAGGCCTGGGCCTGTTCTTCAACAACAGAAATCAGCCTGTTCCACATCACCTGAAAAGCAACTTGCGATACCTCAGCCATGGCGGGCCTCCTGTTTTGCAAACATATCAATTGTGCCATCAGGATAAGCCACCGCATCCCGGCTAGACGGAATAATGATTGTGGTCTCTTCCTCAGTGATCAGGGCCGGGCCAGAAAGTCGGGTCCCTGCTTTCATTTCCGCCCGTGCGGCCACCGCGGCGGTGACAAAGGCGGACACAGCCGGATCAAACAGCTGGCGGCGGTCAGTTCTGTCGGTGACAGTGCCATGATCAGCCGGGCGAACCCTGTCCGGAACAGGTCGTTCGGTATAGGCATTGACAGACCAGACCGTGATTTCAATTTCCATGCCGGCAACCGTTCGGGCAAACAACTGTTCATATTCGCGCTCAAAACAAGAGGTGAAAACAGCCGCATCTGGCTGGCTGACTTGTCCGGCTGTCAGCGGAACCGGAATTTCCCAGCCCTGGCCAGCATAGCGCATATATACCTTATGATCTGTTTTTATCTCAGCTGTTTGATCACAACTACGCACAAAAGACGCCGCCTCATCTTCCATCTCTGCAAAAAGTTGTTTTACCTTGTCTGGATCAAAGGCTGACAGACGCATAAAGACAGAGGAATTCGCCTCGAAGCTGAACGGCGCCCGCAAAAAGCCAATCGCTGAGCCCACCCCTGCACCTTTGGGAATAAGACACCGGGCCACACCCAGCTTTTCGCATAAGCGGGCCGCATGGAGCGGGGCCGCCCCGCCAAAAGCAATCATGGTGTAATCAGATAAATCTTCGCCATTTTCAACCGCATGCACACGGGCCGCATTGGCCATATTTTCATCGACCATTTCGGCCACACCCCACGCCGCCTCTGCCGCATCCATATCCAGCTGGTCCGCAATATGACGGGTCAGCGCCTGAGCTGACTTGTCCGGATAGAGCGGGAACGACCCGCCGGCGAAGGCAGCCGGGTCCAATTTGCCCAGCAGCAGATCAGCATCAGTAACAGCCGGGGATGTGCCGCCACGGCCATAACAAGCCGGGCCTGGTTCAGACCCGGCGCTTTCCGGCCCGACCCTGATCTGGCTCAGCGAATCAATATGCGCCAAAGAGCCGCCGCCCGCCCCGATTTCAACCATATCAATGACCGGAATGGAAATCGGCATGCCAGAGCCTTTTTTAAACCGGTAGGTCCGCGCAACTTCAAAGCTGCGCGCAGTTTTCGGGGTCTGGTTCTTGACCAGGCAAATTTTTGCTGTCGTCCCGCCCATATCAAAGGACAGCACCTTATCAAGGCCATGTGCCGCCGCGATATGAGCCGCAAAAACCGCCCCGCCCGCCGGACCTGATTCCACCAGCCGGACCGGAAAATCAGCAGCATGTTCGAGGCTGATAATGCCGCCGCCAGAATGCATCAGAAAAACAGGACAATCTGCCCCTTCTGCAGTCAGGCGGCCTTTCAGCCGGCCAAGATAACTTTTCATCAGAGGCTTGATATAGGCATTGGCAATGGTGGTATTGAACCGTTCATATTCGCGCATCTGCGGCGAGACTTCAGAAGAGAGCGAAACCATCACATCAGGCAGGCGGGCGGCCAATATATCTTTAATCATCTTTTCATGACAATCGTTGGCATAAGCATGCAGCAGGCCAACAGCGATGCTTTGATAATCAGCAGCCGCCAGCCGGTCTGCTAGGGCCTGAATATCTGCTTCTGCAAGCGGGATTAACACATTGCCTTTGGCATCAACCCTTTCTTCAAGCACATAACGCTGATTACGGGCCAATAACGGTTCTGGCAACGTCAGATTCAAATCATATTGTTCAAACCGGCTTTCAGTGCGCATTTCAATCACATCGCGAAAGCCTTGTGTGGTGATAAGAGCTGTCTTCGCTCCGCGGCGTTCAATCAGGGCATTTGTGGCCAATGTTGTGCCATGGATGATCTGGCTGATCTGACCGGCATGGATGCCTGCCTTGGCACAGACCTCATGCAAACCTGTCACAATGGCTTGTTCAGGCGCATCATAGGTGGTCAACACTTTGGTAGATGCCCGCTCGCCGCAAGCAGATTCTAGCACTACATCAGTGAATGTTCCCCCGATATCCACACCTAAACGATAGGTCTCAGCCATAATTGTCTCCATCTGTTCAGGTTAATCTGCGCCATTACGTGCCAGTCAGTTGATTAAGATCTGCCTGCACAGCCTCAATCTGCAGGGTTTCTTTCACATCACGGCGAATGCCGATCCAGCGCAAATGAAGCGAATTGCGCATGATTTCTTCATCCAGCGCTTTGAACTCATCTGTGACCGGCGCCCATTTCATGAACGCTTCCGCACTGGAGGCAAAAGCCATAGCCGTGGTGGCTGCTTCTTCCCAGGCCATCACTTCAGCCCGCTGACGGGTCCGGTTGACCACATCAACAAAAGCAGACGGGTCAATATCATCCTGCTGCAGGTTTAACAGAACCTGTTCGGCGATAGACACAGCCAGATCTGTGCTCTGGGCTGCAGAGAGCCGCGCACCAACAAACAGACGGGCAGCAAAAAATAACGAGAGATCAGACACACAAGCCGCAAAAAAATGCGACCGGGCAGTCCGCAAAGAAATCAGATAGGTGTCATCTTCAAATAATTTCGGCCAGCTGGTCCCAGCCCGGGTTTTAATATAGCCAAATAAGGTGACCTGGCTGACATAAGCAGATTGTTTTTCGGTAAAATCCACAAGCGCAGGCACAGAATTCAGCACCGGACGCGGGGCAAGCCCCAGCTTTTTTCGTAACGTCAGAAAGAAGTCTTTCATCACATCTTACCCCAGTTTACCGTTTTTTTTGACTAACAAGTTTTTTCATCATATGATAACGCAACGTCTTTAGGGGGGAAAATGTAAAGACGCAAGGATCACATCTGCCTGAGCAGGCGGGTGTGCCTGTGGTATTACATGCCCTCTTCAGATTTGTCGCAACAAGTTTTTGAGGGGGAATTATGTCTTCAAAAAGAAATGAGCATTGGGCAAAGACCAAATCGCTTACGTTTACCACGCTGGTAATCTGGGCGATTGTATCATTTGTCATCCATTGGTTCGGGGAAGGTCTGAATTCAGATGCCTTTCCGGGGGCCTACTTCATGGCGGGCATGGGCTCACAGATAGCCTTTGCTGTGTTGGTATTTTGGTTTTCCAGCCGTCAGAACCAAATCGATGAAGAATTTGGCTTCGGCGAAGACTAGGAGGCATAAATGTTGAAACTAGATGGTGGTTTTATCCAAAATCTGGGCCGGGTGTACGGCATGTACACACTGGGCTTCCTGGGTTTTGTTATTCTGATGGCCATTCTTGAAGCTGCCGGTGTGTCGAACACTGTTATCGGCTGGCTTTTCGTGGCTTTCACCGTAGGTATCTATGCCATGATCGGGGTATTGTCCCGGACCATGGAATCCAGCCAATATTATGTGGCTGGGCGTGAAGTACCTGCTGTTTATAATGGTATGGCAACTGCTGCTGACTGGATGTCAGGGGCGTCATTTATCGCGATGGCCGGGGGGATTTACCTCAAAGGTTATCCGTATATGGCATTCCTGGTCGGCTGGACAGGCGGTTATGTGCTGGTGGCTTCGCTGATTGCACCTTATCTGCGCAAGTTTGGCTGTTACACTGTGCCTGACTTCATCGGCACACGTTATGGCGGCAACCTTGCCCGTTTATGTGCTGTGATCATTCTGGTGGTTGCATCATTCACATATGTGACTGCCCAGATTAACGGTACAGGTACAGTTGCTGCTCGTGCCCTGCAAATCCCGTTTGAGCTTGGCGTATGGATCGGTCTTGCCGGCATCCTGTTCTGTTCAATGCTTGGGGGTATGCGGGCTGTGACCTGGACTCAGGTGGCTCAATATATCGTTCTGATTATTGCCTATCTGATCCCTGTGTTCTGGATGTCAAACAAGCTTGGCTATGGCCTGATCCCACATTTCGCCCAGTTCGGTGCTGTAGAGCGCGTTCAGGAACTGGAAGGTCTGTTGGGTGTTGGCACATTACTGCCAACTGCTGAAGCTCAGGCTGAGGCTGGCAAGCTGGCTGCACTGAAAGTTGGCATCAATGATGCCAGTGATTCGCTGATGGCGAAGTGGAAGTTCTTCACACTTGTGTTGTGTATGATGGCGGGTACTGCGTCTCTGCCACACGTGCTGATGCGCTATTTCACAACGTCTTCAGTAAAGGCTGCCCGTCAGTCTGTTGGCTATTCACTGCTGTTCATCTGCTTGCTGTATCTGACCGCCCCTGCGCTGGCCACATTCACCAAGCTGTCTCTGCTGGACCCGACTGTTGCGACAAGCATCATCGGCAAGTCTGTTGCTGAGGTGACCAGCCTGGAATGGATCCAGCAGTGGAGCAATGTTGGCTTCCTGAAGGTTGTAGACGGTAACGGTGACGGCATCGTCCAGATCAATGAATTCTTCATGCGCGGCGATATCGTTGTGCTGGCAACACCGGAAATGGCCGGTCTGCCTTATGTGATTTCAGGTCTGGTTGCTGCTGGTGGTCTGGCCGCTGCGATGTCAACTGCTGATGGACTGTTGCTGGCGATTGCAAACGCATTGTCACATGATCTGTACTACAAGATTATTGACCCGAAAGCAGACACAAAGACCCGCCTGGTTGTGGCGCGTGTTCTGTTGCTGTTGATCGGTGCGGCAGGTGCCTTTGTGGCGTCTATGAAGCTGACAGGAATTCTGGGCGCGGTTGCCTGGGCTTTCTGTTTCGCCAATTCTGGTCTGTTCTTCCCGCTGGTCCTTGGTGTCTGGTGGAAGCGGGCCAACCGCGCCGGTGCGATTGCCGGTATGGTCGGCGGCTTCGGCGTTGGCGCCTGGTATCTGTATATGGTTCAGTTCGGTGGCATGGCCCCATGGGCCGGCATTGACGGTCTGCGCTTCGGCATGATCGGCATGCCTGTCAGCTTGATTCTGATGGTTGTTGTCAGCCTGATGACTGAAGAGCCAGATGCAGAAACACAGAAGATGGTCGAAGAAATCCGCGTACCAAGCGGCAAGACTGTCGTACAATAAGCTTTGCTCACGAAAGGGCTGGCCCGGATGCCATAATCCGTAAGCGGTCCAGCCCTGAGCACCTTCACGGAGCGGGATTTATCCCGCTCCGTTTTCTTGACAAAACAGAAAAAGCTTTATTCACTTTACCTTTCGGACAACCAGCCTAAGAGATAAGACGAGATGAGCGCCGAGTTTCCCTTATTCATCATTATCATTGATTATCTGCTGGGCATGATTATGTGGACCCTGATCGGGCGGTTCGGCATGTCCATTTTCATGCATGAAACATCTGATTTCTTTTTCATGAAAGTATTTGTGAAATTCACCAACCCTGTGATTTTCCTGTTCAGGCCGGTGACGCCCGGCTTCCTGCTGGACAAGCTGCACCCGCTGTATGTCGCCTGGTTTTTTTATATGATCAGATTTTATGTCGTCCCGCTGCTGATGGGCTACAGCGTGATGGGGGTTTTGTCCTTCCCGCTTGAATCTGAAATCTCGCTGGCAATTTATGAGATTGGCAACTTCCTGCTGACCAAAAAAGAATAGGCCTGTCTAGCTGTCAAACAAAGACAGCTGGGTTTTATGCGGACGGGCGCGGCGTTGTGGCGGCCGGTTACGACTGCCCAAACGGCGATAAACCTGGCGGGCCATCTCAGCAAATCCGTCAGCGCGGCGGGCCTCACCCATACGGCTGCGGGCTTGTTTCATCGCTGTGTCATTATTGACCAGCGGAAACGGGTAATCCCGGCCCAGCTGACAGGCTTTGTGATGATGCAGATCAGAAGATAATTTCCAGGGCTCATGCACCCATTGCGCGCTGAGGCCAGCTAATTCAGGCACCCATTTGCGGATAAACCGGCCGTCCGGGTCCTGATCATAAGATTGTTTGACCGGGTTATAAATCCGCAGCGTATTGATACCGGTCACACCTGACTGCATCTGCAGCTGGCTGTAGTGAATACCCGGTTCATAATCCGTAAACTGGCGCGCCAGATGCGGACCGAAAGCGCGCCAGTCAAGCCATAAATGATAGGCAGCAAAGCTGACCAGCATCGCGCGCATACGAAAATTCAGCCATCCTGTCTGTACCAGCGAGCGCATACAGGCATCAATGAAGGGATAACCGGTTTGTCCCGCACACCAGGCCTGAAGATGGGCATCATTATGATGCGGCTCACGCAGGCCTTCAAAGGCCTGATGCATACATAGCTGATCCAAATCCGGCTGGTCTTCCAGCTTCTGCATGAAGTGACAGCGCCAGACCAGACGAGAAGAAAAGCTGGCCAGACTGCGCTTAAACATCTGGTCTTGCGGGCCAAGCTGAGCACGCCTCTGGCTGACAGCCTGTTCTACCTCTCGCGGTGATAAACTGCCCCAGCTGAGATGCGGCGATAAACGTGAGCAGACTTGTGCAGCGGTCTGGGGTGAGGACATGCCGCGCTGATAAGTGCGGGCCCGCTGAGCAAGAAAGCTGTGCAGCAGATCAAGCCCCGCCTGACGGCCGCCAGGCTGAACAGAACCGGCCAGGGGCGGCCCAAATAATCGGTCTGTTTTTGCCGGGATCACGCCGGCGTCAATGCCCCTGACGGGCCGCAAACAGTCCGGCGGCAAGATTGTGGGCTGGCTCATCCGCCGGCTGCGCACACCAGACCATTTATCCCGGTTGGACAAGCCCCTGACGATACCGTTAAACGGATAGTCAATCAGCTTTATCTGATGCGCCTTGCACCAGCCCACCACCGCTTGGTCCCGTGCATAGGTCCAGCTGTTGCCGGTTTCCTGGTGACAGTGCACAGCAGCAATATCGAGCTGATCAGCCAGTACAGACAATATGTCTGTCACGTCGCCCGTTTTCACAATAAGCGGTTGTCCCAGACCGGCAAGGTCATTGCGCAGCCCCTGCAGACAATCATGGATAAAACCCCATTGACGGCGGGAGGCAAAGGGCTGGGCCCAATAGTCAGGTTCAACAACATAAAGCGGCAGCACAGCACAGCCAGAGGCGGCAGCCGCACGCAGAGGAGCGTGGTCCTCTATCCGCAAGTCCCGTTTAAACCAGACCAGATGAACAGGGCCTTGTTTAGTCATCATCTTTATATCCGCTACCTATATGCCAACCTTGCTTTGTTAGATAATCTGTTTATGCGTAAAGTCACCTGAAGCGGGGCCGCGAATTTACATTGACCTGGCCCTGGCAAACAGGAACACTCAACAATGTTTTCCCTGCCTGAGATGAATGTGCGCTCTGGCGGGGAGTGTTGATGGCCTCAGTGAAGAGTATAAATCCATTTCCAAACCGCAACGCCCCTGGGCAGACCAGATAAGCCAGCCAACCCGTTCTGAAAATCTCAGAGGATTGCTTTATATGGCAGGGGGCATGTTTTTATTTTCAGCAGTCGATGCGCTGGCAAAATTTTTGACAGATACGCTGCATCCCCTGCAGATTGTCTGGATACGCCAGTTGGGCCTGGTGGCCGGCACAGTATTGCTGATGGGGCTGTATGGGGTGCGGATATTTGCAACCACGCATCCGGTATTACAGCTGGCCAGAGGCGTGTTGGCAGCGGGGTCTGCTACCTTGTTTATCGTTGCCATCAGCTATGTGGCATTGGCGGATGCGATTGCTGTGACCTTTATCGCGCCGCTGATTGTGACCATATTCAGTGCGGTTCTGCTGGCGGAGAAAGTTGGCATTCACAGATGGAGTGCGATTATTGCCGGGTTTATCGGCACGCTTGTTGTGATTCGCCCGGGTTTTGAGAGCTTTCACCCTGCTTTGCTGCTGGTTCTGTTTGCCGCGACTTTATTTGCCTGCCGCCAGATTATCTCTCGCCTGCTCAGCGGCAGTGACAATGCCTATACCACAGTAGCCTATACCGCGCTGGCCAGCTCTGTAGTGTTGTCAGTCCCAGCCCTTTTTGTATGGACAACACCGCAGACGACCCAAGTGATTCTGCTGCTGATGGTGATGGCGCTGCTGGCCGGGCTGGCGGAATTCATGGTGATAAAGGCGCTGCAGATCGCCCATGCCGGGCTGGTTGCGCCGGTTCAATATACAATCCTGATCTGGGGGACTTTATATGGTGTTCTGATTTTTGCGGATGTCCCGGATATATTTACTTTTGCCGGCGCAGCGATCATTATTGCTTCAGGCCTGTATACAGTGCACAGAGAGCGTCTGCGTGACCGTTAGGTGCACCCCCAAGATGAGATAGGTAAATGAGCAAACTGAAGATAACCGCAGCTGAGATGGTCCGTGCCGCCCGGGCAAAAATCACAGAAATCGAAACAGATGAGCTGATTAACCAGCTGGAGGATCCAGATCTGGTGATCATTGATATCCGTGATATCAGAGAACGCCAGAAAACTGGCTTTATCCCGGGCAGTTATCATGCCCCGCGGGGGATGCTGGAATTCTGGGTCGACCCTGACAGCCCCTATTTCAAACCTATTTTCGGCGCAGCAGATAAACGATATGTCTTCCATTGTGCCTCTGGCTGGCGATCTGCGCTCAGCGTGGCTGTGCTGAATGATATGGGATTTGACGCTGCCCATCTGAAAGAGGGCTTTTCAGACTGGGTCAAACAGGGCGGACCTGTTGACCATTCCGACACAGGCAAAAGCTGAGCCTGTGTTGATTCTTTTCTGACTTTTAGAACAGCTTAATCAGGATAATCACACATGACACAAAAAATCGATCATTTCGCCATTGGTACATCCAGCCTTGCTGCCGGTGTGGCCGCCCTTGAGCCTGTATTAGGCGTCACAGTCCCAGACGGCAGCAAACATACATTGATGAGCACGCATAATTGTGTGATGCAATCCGGAAATGAAACATTTTTTGAGCTGATCGCAATTGACCCTGATGCCCCTGACCCCGGCCGGGCCCGCTGGTTCACGCTGGATTTTCCGGAAACTCAAGACAAAATAGCTGAACGGCCCCGCGCCTTATGCTGGGTGGTCAGCACAGACAGGCTGGATGAGCTGGTGGCCAGCAGCCCTGTTCGGCTGGGTGAGATTGTCACCTTTGTGCGCGGTGAGCGGTCCTGGCGCCTGACCGTACCTGAGGACGGGCATTTACCTGAAGGCGGTCTGTTGCCCGGCTTTATCGAATGGTCCCCCGGCCCACATCCCAGCACAGCCCAGCAAAATCTGGGCGTTACCTTAACACATGTGCGTCTGTCCAGCCCTGATCCGGACGGGCTGAAAGCAAAGCTGGCCGCGTTAGGGGTCGACCATCTTGCTGAGGTCAGACAAGGTGAGGCAGGCTTAAGCTTTGTTCTGGACACCCCTAACGGAGAGGTGATCTTAGATTAGCCAGCCTGTATTCCTGCTTACGGGCAGACCACGATATTGCCGACATGTGCCTTGTTGATAAAGGCTGTCTGGGCGGCGTGCAGTTCTGCCAAAGGGTAAGTTGCCGCCAAAACCGGCTTGATCGCTTTGGCCTCAATATAACTGACCAAACGCGGCATCACTTCCGGGCTGATGACTGTTGAACCTGTAAAGGTCAGGTCACGCAAATAAAATGTGCGTAAATCAAAAGACACAATCGGTCCGGCAATCGCCCCTGAACAGGTATACCGCCCGCCTCTTTGCAGCAGATCAAGAAAGTCCGGCCAGTCTGGCCCGCCGACCACATCCGCCACCACCGACACCGCCTCATCAGCCATTTGTGCAGACAGATTTCCGGCTGTGCGGTCAATGATCTTATCTGCGCCCAACGCGTTTACTGCTTCTGCTTTGTCCGGTGTTGTCAGCGCCAGGACACGTGCCCCGCGCAGTTTGGCCAGCTGGACCACAGCCCCGCCGACACCGCCAGAAGCCCCTGGCACAAACACGGTATCTGTCTCGCCCACATTTGCCCGCGTCAGCATGCCTTCCGCGGTAGAATACGAACAGCTGAAGGTAGCTAATTCAGCATCTGTATAATCAGAATTCACCGCCAGAAGGTTGCGCGACGGCAAAGCAGCATATTCAGCAAAGCCGCCATTCACCTCTGAGCCTAAATAGCCTGTTTTATTCAGATTTTCAGGATCAGCCGGTTCCCGCAGCCAGTTATCCGTGATCACCCGCTCGCCAATACGGGACCGGTCAACCCCCTCACCCACAGCTTCGATAATGCCGCAGATATCCGCGCCCTGGATCCGCGGAAAGGTGATCGCGCTGCCTCCCCATGACGGGTCTTCTTCATGCACCTCGCTATAGCCATCGCCGGTGGTGGCTTCTGTCACGGCTTTGGAATACCAGCCGGAACGTGTGTTTACATCTGTGTTGTTCAGACCACAGGCTTTGACTTTCACCAATACCTCGCCAGGGCCAGCCTCTGGTTTAGGCCAGTCTTCATGCCAGACCAATTTATCCAGATCGCCATGTCCGGTCAGTACCATTGCTTTCATGAAAGTCTCTCCTGTGAGTTTGTGTCAGTGATCTGTCTTAATCTTGTTATGCCTGGGCCGCAAGCCCCAGAATCTGGCGTGCCTGCTCAGCAGTGGCGACAGGCCGATTATAGCGGTCACATAAGTCTGTTACCCGCCTGACCAGAGCTGCATTTGACGGGGCCAATGTCTGTTTATCCAGCCGGATATTATCTTCCAGCCCGGTACGGGCATGACCGCCAGCGGCCACACACCATTCATTCACTTCCAGCTGGTGACGGCCAATGCCGGCCGCGCACCACTGGCTGTCCGGCAGCAGCCTGTTCATTGTTTCGATATAGTAATCAAAGACATTCTTGTCTGCAGGCATGGCGTTTTTTACCCCCATCACAAACTGGACATATAAAGGCCCGGTCAGGCGGCCGTCGCTGCGCATCTGGGCCGCCTGATGAATATGAGAGAGATCAAATGCCTCAACCTCTGGCTTGATCTGGTAGGTCTGCATTTCAGCCGCCAGCCAATCCACCAGATCAGGCGGGTTTTCATAAACACGGGTCGGAAAATTATTTGACCCCACTGTCAGTGACGCCATATCCGGACGCAGGGGCAGCATACCGCCGCGTTCACGTCCTGCCCCGGACCGCCCGCCTGTTGAAAACTGGACAATCATGCCCGGGCAATGTTTTTGAAGGCCCTCTTTCAGGGCGGCAAATTTTTCCGGATCACTGGACGGGGTTTCATCTTCATTCCGGACATGGGCATGACAGATGCTGGCCCCGGCCTCAAATGCGGCATGGGTGCTTTCCACCTGTTCAGACACGGTAATCGGCACAGCCGGGTTCATGCTTTTGCGCGGCAAAGACCCGGTAATGGCCACACAGATAATACAGGGTTTTGACATCAGACTTCTCCATCAGGGCATACAGATATACATAAATATATAAATGCTGAACGGGGATAACAATGTACCCCATGTAATCACAGACGCCATCACATCTGAATCTCCGCCCATTTGCCGGGAGAGTATATAGGCATTACTGGCACAAGGGACCGCACAATACAAAATGGTTACAGCTTTCATTATGAAAGGAAGGGGCAAAAAGCTGAGCATCACAACAGCAAAAGCAGGCAATAAAATAAGCTTTGCAAAGACAGCTGCAGATATTGCCCGTGCCTTTGTGCGATCAAAGGTAAAGAGCAGCCCTGCCCCTGTCGATAACAGGCTGAGCGGCATAGCCGGCGCACTCAGATAATACAGATAATCAGCAATAAAAAATTGCTGAAGAGAGATGCCGCTTATTTTGACCCCCACACCGAACAGAGCCCCCATAATCAGCGGATTCGCCCCTGTTTTAAGGGCGATATCCTGAATATCCATTTTGCCGCCCTGACCATAGATCGTAAAAATGATAACACTGATCATATTTGTGAAAATGATCATGACAGCAATAAAAATGCCCGACAGGGCAGCACCAGCCTCGCCAAGGTAATTTGAGGATAAGGCAATGAAGATATAGGAATTATACCGCACGCTGCCCTGAAACACTGAAGAAAACAGCTTATTTTCCATTGCCGTGATGTATTTATAGATGAACACAGCAGCAGCAACAAAAGCTGTTGACATCATTGCTGTGGTAAGGCTGCTGAAGACCGGCCCGATATCAAACTCTGCGGTGCTGATATTGAGCAGAAGAAGGGCCGGGAAAAAAATATAGTAAACAAATTTGTCTGTTGTTCTCCAGAACCCCTCACCGGTTACAAGATAGCGATTAATGACAAAACCTTAGAGAATGAGCAGGGCTATCGGTGCTATAGTGGACAGAGAATTTATCACTTCTTAGGCTGTCTTCTTTTTTGTCTACAGCTGTCTGCTTAAGACGGCATATGCCCTCTTGAGCAGATTGAGCCTGCGTCACCTGATCCACGGCTTTAGGGTTTGGCGGCTTAATCTGTCTTCATAACGATAAATATATTTGTGAACAGGGTCCAAAAAAATTACTGTTAGACCAGACCAGTACAGGACAGGGCCGTGACCGTCGATTTACCTACAAGATGCAGAGCGTTGCTTGCCGAGCTTGGCCTTATCGAAGCAGATGCGCAAATATCTGTTACCCCTTTATCCGGCGGTGTGGCCAGCGATATTGCCAAGGTCACTGTCGGCGGGGCTGGGGATGCAGACCAGAACAGCTATTGTGTGAAATTCGCGCTGGCGAAATTACGCGTAAAAGCAGACTGGTTTGCGCCGGTAACCCGCAATTTTGCTGAATATCAATGGCTGAAAACCGCCGCACAGATATCCCCTGACACAGCGATCCGGCTGTATGGCCATTCTGAACGCCAGAACGGTTTTGTGATGTCCTATTTAGCGGGAGACGAAACTTGTCTGTTCAAATCTGAGCTGTTGGCCGGAAATGGATATGCAGAACAGGCAGAGGCTGTCGGCCGGTTGCTGGGCCACATACATGCGGTAAGTGCCGCGCCTGATTTTGACCGCAGCGCGTTCGATAACCGGGATGATTTTTATGCGTTACGGATTGAACCTTATCTTGTCTATACAGCGCAATTTTATCCTGAATTTGAGGCCGCTATCAGGAAAGTTGCCGAACAGTTGTATCAGTCTGAGACGCTGCTGATCCATGGCGATGTCAGCCCGAAAAATATCCTGTTTCAAGGGAACCGGCCTCACCTTCTGGATGCGGAATGCGCCACCATGGGGGACGCCAGTTTTGATGTCAGTTTTTGTTTGAACCATTTTATTTTAAAAGCTGTTCATGTGCCGGAATGTCTGGCGCGATATTTGTCCTTTTGCCGCCGGTTCTGGGCCGCCTATCGCGTTTTTGTAAACTGGGAAGAGCCTGCTTGTTTAGAGGCACGCATATTGAGGCTTCTGCCGATATTGATGCTGGCCCGTGTTGATGGAAAATCACCTGTGGAATATTTAACAGAAGATCAGCACGCCCATATAAGACAGCTCGCCCTGCAGCTGCTTGAGGCGCCGGCTGCTTCACTAGATGACTTTATCCAGAGAATAGAAAGACACACACCATAATGAGTAAAATTGTATCTGTCCTTGGCCGCCGTGTATGGGATTCACGCGGCAGGCCAACAGTTGAAGCCGAAATCTGTCTTGAAAACGGAACAACTGGGCGGGCAATTGCGCCGTCCGGCGCATCCAGAGGCACAAGAGAAGCGCTGGAGTTACGAGATGGCGGGGCGCATCTTGGCGGGTTTGATGTGCGCCAGGCCTGTGCAAATGTAAACGGACCTGTTGCTGCCGCCCTCACCGGCATTGACGCCACACAACAAGACGAGATAGACACCGCTTTGCTGGGCCTTGACAGCTCAGCGCTGAAACAGACGATCGGCGGAAATGCGCTGGTGGCAGCGTCTCTGGCAGCGATGCATGCCGGTGCCGCCGCCAAGGCTATGCCGGTCTGGCAGCATATTGCAGAGCTGTACAGCACCACCCCCAGCCTGCCTTTGCCTGAGATTCAGATTTTTGGCGGCGGGGCTCATGCCGGGCGCCGTGTTGATGTTCAGGATTTTATGGTGATGGTACCTGGCGCGGCCTCATTTGATGAGGTGATGGAGGTAACAAGAGAGGTTTATTTTGCAGCTGGCGATTTAATGGCGGCAAAAGGCAAGGCTGCAGGCATTGCAGATGAAGGCGGCTGGTGGCCGTTATTTGACAGCAATGAAGAAGCGTTGGAAACCCTAACCCTGGCGATTGAAAAAGCCGGGGAAAACCCAGGCAAGAATGTTGTCATCTCGCTTGATATTGCCGCTTCAGAATTTGGCAAGAACGGCATCTATCGCCTCGCCCTTGAGGACAGAGAATTATCCTCAGAGGCGCTGATTGACCTGTTGGGAAGCTGGTTGGATGCCTATCCGATTGTGTCTATCGAAGACCCGTTGGCCGAAGATGATAAGGACGGGATGAAAGCCTTTACCGCGCAATTTGGAGACAGGGTTCAGATTATTGGTGATGATTATCTGGTGACCAATGACAGGCTGGTCAGCGCGGCAATAGAGGACAGGGCCGCAAATGCTGTGCTGATCAAGGTAAATCAAATCGGCACAGTCAGTCAGGCGGTAAAGACCTTTTCAACAGCCCGAGGCGCCGGATGGCAGACCATTGTATCTGCCCGCTCAGGGGAAACCGAAGACGCATCAATCAGCCATCTGGCAGTTGGCCTGGGTGCAGGGCAGCTGAAGGTCGGGTCATTCCAGCGTTCAGAACGAATGGTGAAATGGAATGAATGCCTGCGCATTCAAGACCAGCTGGGCCAGGGCCATTTTGTGGCTGGTCAGCCGCTGTGCAACAGCTGGTGGGGGCGCGGTTAAGAAGGCTGTCCCAACCAGTCCAGCAGATAATGAAGGGTATCTTCAGGGGCTTCCAGCGGCGGCAGATGACCGGCTTTCTGAACCGTCACCAATGTGGCATGCGGGATCAGCCGGTGCATCAGGTGATGGCGTTCAGGCGGGCAGAGCCGATCTTCTGCACCATGCAAAATCAAGGTCGGGCAGCGCACAGACCGCAGCGTTTCAGTTTGGTCAGGCCTGTCCCGCAACGCCAGAGACTGGTTGATAAAGGCTGCCTTGCCCAAGGATAAGGCCATATCCATACAGAGCTGAAGCAGCTCTGCTTTATCCGGGCGGTCAGCCAGATAGAGCGGTTTCATCTCTTCTGCCATCACCTGTTTCAGCCCACCTGCCCGGACATCAGCAATTTGCCGGTTCCGCCTGATTATCCCTTCTGGTGTTTCGGCTAACGGGTTGGTGTCCATCAGCGCGAGCCGCTCCACACGATGCGGGGCTTGTGCAATGATTTCCATTGCCAGAATGCCGCCCATGGACAGGCCGCACAAACAAAAAGAGGGCGGCGCGGCAGCCAGCAGCCGGGCGGCCAGGTCCGACATGGATGAGGCCTCATCCAGAGGCGGGATCAGAACCGAAATCTGGCCATCTGTATCCTGATTAAGGCGGTCACGCTGATAGGCAAACAACCGGTCATCACACATCATGCCGGGCAGCAGCAGCACGGGGCGGGGCATAGGCTTTATCCTCTTCGGCGATATGTCTTACAGCGCGCGATCTGCCCCTTGGCGCAGAACGCTAAGCTTTGCCCAGGCAATTTCGGGATCAACTGCCCCGAAGCCCGCAAATGTACCAAAACCGCAATCCGTGCCGGCCATAACGCGATCCGCACCAAATACAGATGTAAACCGGTCCAGCCGTTGCGCCACAACATCGGCATGTTCAACAAAATTGGTTGTGCTGTCCAGCACGCCGGGAATCAGGATTTTATCGTCTGGTACTTCATCTGCACGGTCTCTGAACACTGTCCATTCATGAGCATGGCGCGGGTTTGAGGTTTCAAACAAAACATAACCTGCATGGGTATCCATCAATGTGGAAAACACCTTATCCATAGAAATATCACAGATATGCGGGCCTTCATAATTGCCCCAGCAGATATGCACCCTGATCTTTTCCTTGGGCAGGCCATCCAACGCATGATTCAGCGCGGCAACATGGCTGTCAGCAATCGCGACAAATTCATCATCACTCAGATCTGCAAACAGCATATGACGAGACAAAGCCAAATCCGGACAGTCAAGCTGAAGGTCAAGGCCTGCATTAATAATCGCTTTATATTCGACTTTCATCACCTCAGCCAGCGCATCAAGATAATGCTGGCGGCTGGGATAATAGTCATTCTGCAGGAATAAAGATATCACCCCAGGAGAGGCCGCATTCATGAAACCACGCTCCACACCATGTGCGGCCATAGCGCTTTTCAGATTTGAGATATCCTTATCCAACTCGCCATTATCCAGCGGTGTAATCTCGCCCGTGCACATCGGCCGGGCATAAGAGGGCGTGCCGCCGCTATCTGCCAGACGCTGCAAAAAGCCGGGGAATTGTTTGAGATCAGCCGGTGCGTTGCGCGGGCTGTCCCCTGAAAAGCCGGAATAACGGTCTTTGACATATGTCGCATAAGAAATTTTTGAGGTTTCGCCATCGCTGACCACATCAATGCCCGCCTGTTTTTGGCGCGACACCAACATATCAACATGGGCGGTCATCGTGTCATCAAACTGGTTTTGATCAAATGTATTCCCCTGTTCTTTGGCAAATAACAGATCTGTTACCTCTTGTGAACGGGGCAGAGAGCCAACATGTGTGGTCAGAATTTTGCTCATCAGTTCAGGTCCTTTCCCACCAGCTGGGGCCAGCTGGATCAGTTGTATTTCGGATACGGTATAAGCCAGCCTCACCAGACATGGCCGGGGCCAGCTGATAGGCTGTATCAGGTTGCAGAAACGCGGTGTCGCCTGGCCCGATATGGCTGATCTGATCGCCCTGATGAAGCTGCCAATATCCTTTTACAGGCATCAATACGGTGTAATGCGGATCAGAAGATACAGATGTCAGTGACTGTCGGGACAGAAAATCAACAGCAAAGCCCGGCTGGTCAAAGATAAGCCCATCCTCGCCAATAACCTCTACCGGCTTATCCCCAGACAAGGCCAGCAGATCCAGATAGCGGGCGACCCAACGCGGCACGACCTCTGCAACAGATGGTTCTGCCATCAGGGCCAGCTGGTCATCTGCCATGACCGGCATAGCAGCTATATTGTCTGGCAGCTCCTCGCCCTTCTTGCTGTCATAGAGCTTACCATTTTCAGCAAGAACCAGACCATGATCCTTGGCATCTTCGATCACCTGCGGGGCCCAGAGAACGCCGCCACCCGCATCATCACCGCCAAGCACAGCCATAATCATACCATAATCTGCACCGATATTCTCAAAGCCTCTGAACATGCCAGTGGGAATATTGAAAATATCGCCTGGCTCCAGAATGACGTCACCGGCATCTCCCCAACGGCCCCAGAAAAACCGCCACCGGCCAGACAGAACAAAAAACACCTCAGCAGTTCTGTGTGTGTGTAATGAATTCCGGCATTTCGGCGGCTGGCCCGCCGCACCAATATTAAATCCAGGCGTATCTTTGATATGCACATGCTGATCAGCTGATTCAGACACACCGCCGCCAATGATGGTGAAATTTTCTTTCTGATCTGACCCTGGTGTATGGGCGTCAATAAATGCGGTGCGGCACGGCACAAGTTCGGCATATCTGACAATCTGGACAGGCTGGGTCATTACAGGCTCCCGGTATGAAGGTGAATTTGTTTCCAGACAGCAACATCATCAATCAGTGTATATTCACAGCGCAGACCCCACGGCCCAAATTCAGCATGACTGATCCCCATGATATGTACATCTGCCCCTGACGGCGCGCCAAACCGGCCCTGCCCGTCATGCCGTCCAGATAAAGACCATCTGAGCGCTGCACGCGGCGGCATCAGCGGGTCGGTGCGGCCAATCTGATGATGAATGGTGAACTCAGCAGAGGGAAAGCTGGCCCGCAGCCCCTGCCAGAAGGTCGTAACATCTGCATAGCCATGGGCTGTTTGATATAAGGGATAGGCCGCTTGTGCAGCCCGATCATACCGTGCATTCACAACTGAGCTGTCCCCGGCCATGAGAGATGTAAGGATAGCTGCATATGCTTGTCCCCATTCATCATCATTGCCTGTGCCCTGATAGGGGCCGGCAACATCTGTGGCCGGCGTGAACGGTTTGATACAGGCGTCTGGCCCGCCTTCATCCTGGATTTGCTGGCGTGCATAATCTGCCGGAGTCCAGCCCAGCTGTTGAACAATCGCGCCCAAATCCCTGATCAGCCATTCATCATTAATCTGGTTATTAATAGCATGACAATCGGCCATTACACGATAGACCAGCTTGGTGCCTGTTGCCTTGCCAAACGCCCCGTCACCGGTATGTGTTGCGGTTGATAAAATCCGGTGAGACGACAACATGCCGTCTGCTGGTGTACCTGACCAGATCACATCTTCGCCCAGCAACTGGCGGTCGGGAAATTCATCCAACGTTGCATAGGTAGCTTTAATCACTGCCTGATTGCCGACCACAACTGAAGACGGAGAGCGCACCACAATATCATCAGCATAATAATGGTTCAGGGTTTCAACACCGCGCTGTTCCCAGATTTCATGAGTTATCCCTAAAATATAATCAGGAAATGTTTTGAACTTGCTGTCAAATCCTTGCATATCACACTCTTTTTTCTCGTTGGCTGGAGCTTCTGACCTTCAGCTCTCCTGAAACCGTAATCTGGCGCGGGTCTGTTTTGTTCTGGCTGACATGATGCATCAGAAGGTCAACCGTCGCCTCTACCATTATATCAGCAGGCTGACTGAATGAGGTGAGATCATAGCTTGGCCAGGCGGCCGGCAAAATATCGTCATATCCCACAATGGCAATATCATCCGGCACGCGCAGCCCGGCGTGATGACGCACAACATCCATCACCACCAGAGCCATCGCATCATTGGCAACAAACACCGCCTCTGGCCGATCATCTGCGCTGATCAGCAGCTGGGCAGCTTCATAAGCTTCTTCACTGCGGAAATTTCCGACTGCACGAAAGCCTACATCAAACCCCTGTTCTGCCAAACCGGCACGGAACCCTGCTTCTCTGTCACGTTGTGTAGACGCCCCTTCCCAGCCCGCAATATAGCCAAAGCGGGTATAGCCCTGGGCGGTCAGATGACGTGCCACCTCTGTCCCACCGTTAAAATTATCTGTGGTTACAGATGAAAAGCTTGACTGTTCCTGAACCCGGTTGAACTGAACAATCGGAATGCCGGCGGACTGACATCTGTCTGCCAGTTCTGATGACAAGGCCACAGAAGCTGTGACAATGGCATCAACCTGATATTCCAGAATTTCTTCAATGACATCATCAATATTATCTGCTGTCTGTGCAGCCATAAAGATAAGCACGTGATAGCCTTGTTGCTGAAGCGCTTTAGAGAGCTTTTCAAGCACTTCAGGATAAAAATAATTATCCAGATAAGCGACCACCAGCCCGACCATGTAAGATTTGCCGGTCTGCAGTGAGCGGGCCAGCCTGTTTGGCCTGTAGCCCAGCTGTTCAGCTGCATCTCTGACTTTGGCAGAGGTTTTTGCTGATGCAGATGCACCATCGGTAAAGACACGGCTGACTGCGGATTGGCTGACCCCAGCCAGACGCGCCACATCAGATGAGGTGATTCGGCCAGACGCCGTTTGCCGTTTCGGCAAGACTGTATATGGGCCGCTTGTGCCTGTCATCCTGCTGCCCCCAGATGAGCATGATGATCAAGATGAGCCATGTAGCGAGGGGTGGCAGAAGCCAGCTCGGTCATCCGCGCCAAGACATCCACGCCAAGCTGTGCCCAGACATCCAGCAGGTCAACCAGCACCCAATTTTCCCTGATCAACCCGTCTTCCAATCGCCAGAAATCCAGAGAGCGCAGGGTGATTTTCTGTTGTGTCGGGGCAATACCCAGCCACCCTCCTGATTGCAGGGTCTGTGACATGTTCGGCCATCCGGTCACCGCGACATAAGGGCCTTCAGCAAAAAAATGAAGGGTGGTGTCTTCAGGATATTGGCCTCTGTCTGGCATTGCGTTCAGGAAGGGTGTCTGATGCCAGCGACGAAACCCGTCAATACCGCGGCTGCTGCCGATGCCAGACGGGCCGTACCAGCAGAAATGGGGGTGCCAGTATTTATCTAATTCCATCACTTCTGGCCCGCCCTGATCCGGATAGCGTTGCATCGCGGTCAACATATCCACGACATGCTGGCAACTGGCAGCCGTCTGTTCAGGCGTATTTGCGGTCACGCTGAGGCCATCCTGGCTGGCTGGCCCCGGCACATGCCATTCACGGCCCAGAGACGGCCCCATCGGCCAGACCCCGGCCTGCATCATCACATCTGGCAGATCCCAGACCGCCTGAATTTCAACAATACGGCCCCCGTCAAAACGGAAAAATTCATGAAACCGCAGATGGATAATCTGGCCGGTTGGCGGAATGCCCCTGAAGGGAGTCATAAACCGGCCAAGATAATAACCCGCACAGCCCACCCATTGATGGCCCAGATGGTCAGCTCCTGCAATACAGATCAAATCACGTCGTTCGACATCCGGCAGGGCTGTAACAAGCGGTGCAAACACCGCATCATAAAGCCGCGGGCCAGCGACATCCCCGACAGGATAGCCAAAGTGACAGACCGCATCCGCCGCCAGCAGCCGATCAAGTTCAGCCCGGACCGCCTGTTCATCAAAATTATACAAATTCCTGGCTAAGGCTTTAACTGCTGCTTTGTTCTGATGATGCGGGTCTGTCATAACTCCCCTCGTTCAGGACGAGGCGGCACCTTGCGGCCCTCATCAAAGGCTTCCCATCCTTCACCATCAAATACATCCACACCCAACTGAGCCAGAACATGCGGAAAATCAACCATCACCCAGTTATCAACAATTTTTCCGTCAACAACCTTCCAGAAATCCATATAGCGGATTTCAACCTTTTTTCCGGTTGGCGCGACGCCCATGAAAGCGCCAGAATGCACCGCTTCCTGCCGGCCAAAGGCAGCGGCCCATTCCCCCATATAGAGCCGGGCTTCATCAATACAGACCTTATCTGAAAAGGCCGCCTGAAACGGGCGTTGCCAGTTATCCTGAAATTCACGCAAGCCCGATTTTGTACCGCAGCCCTGATTGCCAAGCCATCGGAAATTTTCGGCAAAAAAAGCGCCGATATCATCGATACGGTGATCATTCAGCCCATCAACCATATCTTCAATGACGCGGCGTGTGTCTTCTGTCTTGGACAGATCTGTATCCCGGCTGAGCGTTGCTTGTTCCGGTCGCGTTCCTTTGACCATCAGCCTATCCTTTCACCGCACCAGCGGTCAGGCCAGAAACAATCCGGCGCTGGAAAAACATCACCAAAATAAATAAAGGCGCAGTAGCAGAGACCACAGCAGCAACAGCAAACATCACATTGCCTTCTGTATAGGTGGTTCCCAAAAAGGCCGCGATTTTTGGTACCATCGTCCGGTTTTCATCAGACAACAGCATTGAGGTCACCGCAAAATCATTATAGGCCAGCAGGAAGGAGAACAGCCCTGTCGTGATCACGCCAGGCCACATCACCGGAATAATCACAAATCTGAACGCCTGGAATTGGGTACAGCCGTCAACCTTTGCACTTTCATCCAGCTCTTTGGGGATGCTCTGGAAAAAGGAATGCAGCATCCACAAAGTAAAGGGCTGGTTAATCGCCACCAGCACAATGACGGTGGTGGGCAAAATCCCCCATAAATTCCATTCAAAAAACGGCAGCAGATACCCAGAGACCAGCGTGATCGGCGGCATTGCCCTGAAAATCAGTGCGGTTATCAAAAGCCAGAATGTATAGCGATATCCCGAGCGGGACAGGGCATATCCGCCCAGCGTGCCAATGGTCAGTGAGGTACAGACCACAAAGAAACAGACAATCGATGTGTTAATTGCCGCGCGCCAGAATTCTTCTTGTATCCATGCCCCGACATAACCTGTATCGGTGAAAGATGAGCCATAGGTGTTTTTTGTATTTTCACCTGTCAGCGCATTTGTCCAATCCGCGATTGAAAAGAAATCCAGTTCAACCTTGAACGACCCCCATAAGGTCCAGAAAAACGGAAAAGCGGCCATGATAACCCACAGCGCAATAAAGCCATAGATTAAGACTTTCAGATGAACAGGATAACGATTGGCGACAGAGCTGCTCATCACGATTTCCCCTTAAAGTCCTGCCAGGTCCGCCACAAGACCGGAGACAGCAGCACAGCCACCCCAAAAATGGTCAGCATTGACGAGGTGGCGGCGGCAGAAAGCTGACGCGTCTCGCCCCCCAAATCATTGAAAATAATCCAGCTAAGTGAGGTTGCATGAGCTTCAGCATTGAAGCCGACAATCGGTTCGAAAACGCGGAAATTATCCATCAATTGAATCAGCGCAACAAACGTAATTAATGGCATCAAATGCGGAACAATGACATAACGGACCTGCTCCCACCGGCTGGCCCCGTCAATACGGGCAGATTCAATCTGGTCCATCGGCAGGGTCTGCAGCCCTGCATAAAACACCACAAAGGCAAATGGGGCCGAATGCCAGACCCCATAAACAATCAGCATCAGCCAGGTCAGGCCAGTTGACGCCTTCAGGGATAAATCAGGATCAGCGGCCAGCCATTGAATGGCGTTGCCCAGAATGCCGCGGCTGTCGATCATCCAGAACAGAATCAAAGAGCCGATAAGCGGCGTGACAATCATCGGCAATAAAGACACAAAAATCACAAGACCTTTGATTTTTTCGCTCAACGCATTCACACCGAGCGCGATCATCAGACCAAAAATAATCAAAACAGGCGTGACCGTGAAAGTGAAGGTCAGGGTAAAAGCCATCGCCCGGTAAAACGGCAGATTGCCCAATGTGTTGAAAAATGCAGACCAGCTATCGGTATTCGCCCAGGCTTGTTTCACCTCAGCAACCGCCAAATGTCCACGATCAGAATAAATATCCAAGCCCACAAACCGGCCCAAAGGTTCAGCATCACGCAACGCACTGGTCGCATCCTGATCAATCGTGGTTTCCTGTTTACAGCCAAACGGCCCGCAATTTTCAACTGTGACCAAGACCGCCTCATGCGGGGTGTGCACAGATTGCAGAACAACAGAAACCAGCGGAAAGGCGATAAAAAGTAACATCGCCAGACCTGTTGGCATAAAGAACCAGAAAAACGTTGAATGTTTCATAATGGGCTATCTACATCAGAAGCCTCAGGAAGGGGGCACTGCCCCCTTCCCGATGGTGTTTTGCTTCCTACAGGAAGCCTTTTTCTTTGGCTGCTGCAATATAAGCAGCTTCCACATCAGCAAGAGCCTGTTCTGCAGATTCCTTGCCCTGCATAAAGTCAGACAATTCTGCACCCAGGGCTGTATGCAACAGACCCATATAAGGCAGCATTGGATATGGAATGGTGTTGGCTTGAGCTGCTGCAAACACGCCGCGTGCTGCATCAGTTGGTGTATAGCCATCGATCAGCCAGACCGCCTGCTTGCGGATGTCTTCATCTTTGATGATAGACGGGTCAATCCCGTTCATCATGGCAATGAAGGTGGCTTCAGCTTCAGCATCACTGACATTCTTGGCCACTGTCCAGCCGTCCCACCACAATGTAGACGCAGGTGTGCTGCCGCCGCCAACAGTCATCGGACCAGCGAGTTTCATGCCGTTTTTGACCTCATCGCTTACGCCATCAACATCAACCAATGTTGCAGCCCGGCTGCCCCACATATTCATAATGGCAACGTTACCTGCACGGAATTCAGCGTTGGTTGCGTTACTGTCATGGGTCAGGAAGTCAGGGTTCATATATTCTGACAGTGACTTCATCATGTTCAGCGCGTTTACGCCAGCTGCTGAGTTCACATTTGGCTGAGCAGAGCCGTCCTTGAAGTGACTGCCGCCATAGCCAAGGAACATATTGTTGAATTCCTGCGCCAGATTCCAGCCTGCTTTATAAGCACCGCCAACCGGGTTCTGCATAATGCCTGCAGACCGGATTTTTTCTGCCGCCGCCAGCATATCTTCATATGTCTTTGGGGCTTCCATGCCGATTTTCTTCAGCACGTCTTCGCGATACACCAGATGCTGGGCATTCGCCATAAACGCAACAGCCATCACCTTACCATTGATGGTAATCAGCTGGTTCTTCTTCAGATCTTGACCATGTTCGGCGACCAGATCATCCAGCGGGCGTATCACATTATTATTCATCAGTGCCACAATTGATGAATTGGCAATGATCGCTGATGTATATTCAGCTGGGTTGCCGCTCATGCCGGCAACATTGATTTTCTGATGGTCAGCGGTCAGGTTTGTGGATACCTCAGCCCCACTACAGGCCTGTGCACCTTTACCAACAGTCTGAATGGCTAGAAATTCGTTGCCAACGACACTGACACGTGCAGAAATTTCACAGGCCTGTGCAGCAGAGCCTGCCATAATGGCAACAGCAGACGCCAAAGCTAGTTTTCTTAAGGACATTTGTCTCTCCCTATTTTATGAGGACAGATAATTCTGTCATGGTTGCCCCGGTTAAACGGGTTTGATGAGGTCATGCAGAAGCGCTAGCCTCCCACTCTTTCACCTGTCTGGCTGTCAAACAGATGACAGCTTGCTTCCGGAACAGAAATATACACCTCGCTGCCGATTTCTGTTCGGAATTCTTTATGTGCCTTTACCGCAACAAGAGCATTTCCGGCGACCACCGTGACCATTGTCGCATCCCCCAGCAATTCCATTGCATAGGTTGGCGCGGTAAGTTGTGCGTTCGCTGGGTTATCTGTAATTGTGGCATCTTCAGCCCGGAAGCCCAGCGTGGCAGGGCCGTCTTTCACATCCAGCCCCTTAACCGTAATATTATCTGCAGAAAAACAGCCCTTTTTAACCTGGCCTTCAACCAAATTCATTGCCGGGTTGCCGATAAAGCCCGCAACAAATAAATTTGCCGGGCTGTCATAAATTTCGGTAGGTGTGCCGATTTGCTGGATAAGCCCTTTATTCATTACCACCACGCGGTCAGCCAAAGTCATCGCTTCAATCTGGTCATGCGTCACATAAATGGTGGTCACTTTCAGCTCATGCTGGAGATGCTTAATCTGGGCCCGTGTTGATACCCTTAATTTGGCATCAAGATTGGATAATGGCTCATCCATCAGAAACACGTTCGGTTCGCGCACAATAGCCCTGGCCAGCGCCACTCGCTGCCGCTGTCCACCTGATAATTCTGCCGGTTTGCGATGCAGAAAATCATCAAGCTCAACCATGGCTGATGCCCGCCGCACCCGCTGATCATGGCTGGCCTGATCAATCTTGCGCACCTTCAACGGGAAACGGATATTTTCATAAACATTCATATTCGGATAGAGGCCATAAGACTGAAACACCATGGCCACATCCCGGTCTTTGGGCTCTAAATCATTGACCCGTTTTCCATCTATCAGAATATCTCCTGAACTGGCTTCCTCCAGCCCGGCGATCATCCGCATAGTGGTGGTTTTGCCACAACCAGACGGACCCAATAAAACAAGGAATTCATTATCGGCAATGGTTAAGTTAAAATCATCCACCGCGACGAACTGGCCCCATTTTTTATGGACATTTTTCAACTCTATCGAAGCCATTTACCTTGCGACCCTATATGACGGAAACATATCTTGCATACCTATGCAAAAATGGTAGGAGGGAAAGCAGGCCTTTGACAAGCCTAATCTTCACACAATTGTGTTTAACAGGATAATCACCATGACTGATGAAATTCAACAGGCCAAAGCAACCGTTCTGAACTGGCAGAAATCAACAGACAGCGCCAAGCTTGCTGATCTGGCAACGGTTATGGCTGCGTTCACCACAGATGATTATCTCTGGCGAGGGGTGCATCCGTTTCACGAGCAAAACGGGCCTGATTCTGTGATCCGTGCTTTTTACACGCCCTTCAGGACCGCTTTTTCTGCAGTTCAGCGCAGGCAGGATATTTTCTTTGCCGCAAAGAACGAAATAGACGGATTTTCCTCTGTCTGGGTGGTGTCTATGGGGCATTTTCTGGGCCTGTTTGACAAGCCCTTTGTCGGCATTCCGCCACATCAAAAGATTGCCATGCTGCGCTATGCTGAATTCCATAAGATTGAAGAGGGAAAGCTGGTGGAAACAGCGTTATTTATTGATCTGCTTCATCTGATGGCACAGGTTGGTCTTACGCCCATTTCCTCGCAAACAGGCATGCATCTGGTCCAGCCGGGGCCGCACTCCCATGACGGGTTGTTGTTTGATCCGCAAGCCAAACAAGACGGCGAGGCAACCCTTGCCCTGATAAACCGGATGATTGGTGACATTAACCATCACGGACAATTCAGCACCCCTCAGGAAGAGCTGAGGCAATGCTGGCATGAGGATATGCTATGGTGGGGGCCCACAGGCATCGGCGCGACCTTCACCATTGAAAGATATATCCAGCAACATCAGCGCCCGTTCAGAACCCAAAATGAAGGCCGCCGGTTCAACGGTCATATCTGCCGCATGGCTGAAGGCCAGTATGGCGGTTTTTTTGGCTGGCCCAATCTCAGCCTAAAACCGACTGGCGGTTATCTTGGCATGCCGCCTTATCATGATTATGCGGATATGCGGGTTGTGGATATCTATCGGCGTGAGGGAGACAAGCTGGCTGAAAACTGGATTTTCATCGACATGCTTCATTTTCTGAACATGCAGGGCCAGGATATCCTGAAGCAGATTTAACTTCAGGCCGAACGTGACCTGCTGCAGTACCGCACATTCGGCTATGGCCATTCATTCGGGGTTCTGTCTCATTATTATGGACGTGAGGCCGGTCTGGAACTGCGCGAGGATATTGATACGATCCTTGTGCCAGGCATGGCGATATTCATGGAACCCATGCTGACGATACCACAGGCCAAGCCTGGTGCAGGCGGATACCGCGAACATGACATTCTGATTATCACTGAAACGGGCAATGAAAATATCACCAGCTATCCCTATGGCCCGGCGTTCAATATTATTGGCTAGGGCATAAACAGAACAGCTGATGAAGAAGGATTTGACCAGCACAGCAGCTTTTGTATCAGAATTTGTATTTTCAGCATGTTTCTGGTCCTGGCTTCAGGCAGAAAAGCGACCATTGACCCGGCATTGTCCATCTGTTTCGGTATCATAAACAGATAAGGTTCAGATATGTGTCACCGCATTAACCGCATGGTTTACAGCTGCTTCTGTGTGCTGCAGATCGTCTTCACTGAGCGCCAATGACGGGTAAAGCTTGGACGGTGATTTCAAAATACCGTGCTGACGCAAGGTCTGGTTATATAACGAAGCCCGGTCAGCCTCAGCATGTTTGGTGCTGCGGTAATCTGTACAGTCCTGTTCTGTGAACAGCACATCAAATAAAGTTTCATCCCCGACAATCTGATGTGCGATACCTGCTTTATGTAGTTTTTCTGACTGCATATCCTGCAGGCGTCTGCCTGTCTGGCGCAGGGTTTCATACTGGCCAGGCCGGCGCAGAATTTCCATTGTTTTCAGGCCCGCAACAGACGCCACCGGATTGCCGGACAAGGTCCCAAGCTGCATCAGCCATTGATCACCGCCCACAACCGCTTTGTCGAAATGCTGCATGATTTCAGCACTTGCGCCCAAGGCGGCCAAAGGAAACCCGCCGCCAATGATCTTGCCCAGCGTGCAGATATCAGGGGTGACGCCATATCGTTCCTGGGCACCGCCATAGGCCAGCCGGAAACCAGTGACAATCTCATCAAAAATCAGCAGCACGTGATGTTTGTCACATAACGCCCGCAGCCCGGCCAAAAACCCTGGCTGAGGCGGAATAATGCGCTGCAGCGGTTCAGCAATAATGGCCGCAATATCATCATGCTCTGCCAGCAGGGCTTCAACAGCGGCCAGATCATTGAACGGGGCAATCAGCATCTCGTCACGCACAGAGTGCGGAATACCCGCGCTGTCAGGCACAGCCTGAGGGAAGTTCACCGCCCGTGTCGGGGCAAGGCTCATCTGTGCCTCTGCACTCATGCCGTGATATCCGCCCTCAAATTTCAGGATTTTTGTCTTTCCTGTATAGGCCCTTGCCAGCCGGAGTGCGTACATATCGGCCTCACCGCCTGATGTCACAAACCGCACCTGCTCACAACACGGAACCGCTTCGCAAATGGCGTCTGCCAGCTCTATTCCGCGGGCATTATTGGCAAAAAACGTCATCCCCTGAGGCAGTTGCTGCAGCACAACCTCTAACACTTCAGGATGGCCGTGTCCCACCAGCATCGGCCCGGAGCCGATCAGATAATCAATATATTCATCACCATTTTCATCCCAGACATGACTGCCTTGTCCGCGGGAAATGATAACAGATGGATCAAAATTGCCAAAACCGCCTGCAGGCAGGACCTGTTTGGCTTTGGCAATCCATTCATCTTGTGTGTGCAGTTTCATCATTAGCTTAATCCAGTATCAAATCTGGTGTTCCCAGAAGGTCCATATCAGGCTGAACCCCCAAACCCGTTTGCGATGAAGGGGCAATGCGACCGTTATTGCGTGCCGGTGCACCCGTATCCAGACGCGGCGCAACATAGCCTGAGAGATCACAGACATTCAGCACACGGGACGGATCTGTTGTGATCCCCAAATGCAGCAGAGCTGATGTGGTGATGTCACTGCCCCATGTATCCTCAATACACATTTTTGCCCCCAAATAGACACATAAATCCCGCGCCTGACGGGCAGCAGATAGGCCGCCGAATTTTGACAATTTCACCGCAACAGCATCCATAATGCCTCGCTGGTGCCCCTCAAGAAGAGAGGCTGTGTCAAAGGCCAGCTCATCCAGTTTCATCGGCAGGCTGGTGGCGTCACGAACCGCCGCACATTCCGCCATCGTCCGGCAGGGCTGTTCCAGCATAATATCCAAATGCGCGACCGCACGCCCGACCCGGCTGGCCTCTAGCTGGCTTGCCCCACAATTCCAGTCACCATAGACAAGCGGCCCGGGCCCGACAGCGTCTCTGACCTTAATTAATCTTTCTGTATCTGCCTCTGCATTTTGATCAGCTCCTAATTTGACCTGAAACTGCGTAATGCCCTGAGCTTGTGCATCTTTGGCGATACGCACCATTTCATCAGGCGCAATACAGGTTATCGAATGATATAAGGGCAGGTCTTTTTGGCGCTGACCGCCGAGAAGAACATGTAAAGGCAAATCCGCAGCCTGTGCGGTGATATCCCATAAGGCGATGTCCAGTGCCGATTTCGCGTAAAGATGCCCTTGCAGCCAGGCATCAGCCTTTGCCATTACCGCTTCCGGGCCAACCAGTTCTGTGCCGATCAGGACCGGGGCCAATTCTGTTAACGCCGGAGCCACCCCTCTGGCATAAGCCGGAAGATAATGCGGGATGGGACAGACCTCTCCCCAGCCAGACAGGCCGTTATCTGTATCCACACGCACAACAACCGTTTCAACAGTATCACAGGTTTTGCCTTCGGCCATGTAATAGGCTTCATGGCTGGTGAGCGGAATATGCCACACGCTGAGACGTTTGATCTTCATGAATAAACCTTTACTGGCGCGCCAAGAGCCGCCTCATCAGGGTGTACGCCAAGGCCTGGCGTGTCAGGTAAATGAAGGTGGCCGTCACGATTTCGGGGCCCGCGGCCACCCGCAATGTCAACGGTCAGCATATCCTGGCAGGCCCAGACCGCATAACAATGTGCATCAGGTATCGTCGCGGCCAGATGCAGCGCTTCGGTATCCGCCAATACAGACCCGCCTGTTGCCATAACAAACATGTCGATCCCGTGCGCCAGCGCAATATCCCGCATCCGGGCAGCTTTGGTCAGGCCGCCGACCCGGTTCAGCTTAATGCCAAAAATTTCAGCCAGCCCGTCTCTAGCAATACGGGCGGCATCCTGCAGCGTGACCAGACTTTCATCCACACTGACAGGTGTGGCATGTTTGCCCGCAACAGCCGCAATATCATCTAATGTCTCACAAGGCTGTTCAATTTTGACGTTCAGATCTTCGACCGCGCTCATCACCTGCAGAGCCTGCTGGCGGGTCCAGCCTCTGTTCACATCATATAAAATGATATCTTCAGCTGTACGCAGAGCCTCAACATCCCGGATACGGGCAATATCCCGGCTGACATCGCCGCCAATTTTGACTGAATGCGCGATATAGCCGCGTTTACGGTACCGGTCTATCACCGCGCGCGTGTCTTCAATTGTTTTCGCCCCGACAGAAGAGGCAATCGGGCGCGGTGTGCGCGAGCCGCCGCCCATCAGATCAGCAATAGGCAGACCAGCAGCCTGGCCGGCAATATCCCAGCAGGCCATGTCAATCGGTGATTTGGCATAAAGATGACCAGGCAGAGCCAGATCCATCGCCCGCTCAACATCCAGAACTTTGCGCGGATCAAGCCCGAGGATAAACCGGGCCATGGTTTCAATGCCTGCCCGAATACCCGGGCCATGCGCAGGCACATAAGTATGCCCCCAAGGCGTGCCCTCACCCCAGCCAACTAACCCTTCATCTGTCTCTATCTTCACTAAGGTGGCATCAAGACAGTCAAATTTTAACCGCCCGCCAGACAGCCAATAGGGGTGTTCCAGCGGCAAATCGACCTGATATACTGTCAGCCTGGTGATTTTCATAAGGTCTCTCCATAGCTGAAGACAGCAGCGCCGAGCGCCTCAATATCAGGACTGACACCAAGACCGGGCGTATCTGTTGCATAGAGCTTGCCGTCTGAGACCGTTGGCCCGCCAATTCCTGTGCTGGTGGTATTGTAATTCATCAGATCCGTTGAATTGACCAGATAGTCTTCCGGGGTGGAGGCTGCAAAATGGGCCACAGCAGCGCTGGCGATCTCGCCACCCCAGCTATCCTCAGAGATAACCGGAATCCGGTGTTCAACCAGATAGTCACGGACCCGGCGTGCCTTTGTCAGCCCGCCCAGATTGGAAATTTTCAAACAGCACATCTCAGCCCCCCGGTCCTGAACGACGCGCTGGGCAGCGGCAAGACCGGTGATACATTCATCTAACTTCATCGGCTGATGAGCGACACGTCTGACCTGCTGGCATTCTTCATAAGTGCGGCAGGGCTGTTCAAGAATATACTCTAAATCTTTGGTGGCTGAGGCAACCCGGACAGCATTATCCACCCGCCAACCCTGATTGGCATCAGCCATCGCTTTTTCGCCTTCCTGCAGCAGCGCCACACCGCTGTGGATCCGTTCAATATCTTGCTGCCAGTCTGCCCCGACTTTAATCTGAAACTGGCGATAGCCAGCCGCGCGATAGCTGTTCATCTCAGCAATGGTGTCTGTAATCTCTTTTTGCGGGGCAACGCGGTACATTGGCGCGCCATCTGTCAGTTTGCCGCCCAACAACATCCAGACAGGCTGGCTGGTTGCCTGTCCCAACAGGTCCCAGCAGGCGGCGTCAAACGGCGCCTTGGCATAGCCATGACCCTGAAGTGTGTGGTCCATAATCTGTTCAATCAGGCCAAGCTGGCGCGGATCTGCCCCGATAAGAGCAGGTGCCAGCAAATGCGCTGCTGCTTCAACACCATGAGAATGCGCGACCATGTAATTTTCGCCGCAGGGGGTAAATTCTCCACAGCCTTGCAGACCTGAATCAGTGTCTATCACCACAACAGAGGCAAGCGCGGTGGTGATGGCGTTTCCTGCGCCCCACGCATAACTACCGCCCACATAAGGCAGGCCTGTTTTGAATACCCTGATGCCGGTTATTTTCATGAGCTGACTTCAGTTGTTATCAACGACCTTTGTTCACAATGCCATTCTGATCTCAGGCAACAGCCTCTTTTGCCTCATCAGTGCGAGGCAGCAGGCTTTGCGGATCATAAACCGGTTCTGTACGAACAACCGCCGCACGCGGCTGGCCGGCGATTATCACCTCAAGCTGTGTTCCTGGCCTTGCTGCATGTGGCTGAATATAGGCAAAGGCCAGAATTTTTTGCACCGTCGGGCTGAAGACAACAGATGCTGTTGACCCCACAACAATACCGTCACACAGCACCGCTTCCCCACCATGACCATCCGTCTGGCCATCTGGTTCAATTTCAAGATAGGCACAAATCCACGGCAGATCGTCCTGTCCGGCAAGGGTTTCGTCTTTGCCTAAATAGCTTTTTTCAGTGCTGACAAACCGCATCACATCTGCTTCGGGCAAAGTGACCTCATTGGTCAGCTCGCCAGCGCCTTTAAAGGCTTTTTCCATCCGCATCACATTCATGGCGAATGAACCATAATCAGTAAGGCCAAATGGCGTCCCGGCAGCGGTCAGCGCGTTATAGACATCAACACAAGCCGCGTTCGGCATATGCAGCTCCCAGCCCAGCTCTCCGGCATAGGACAGCCGCATCGCCATAACTGTGTGACCAGCGATGGTGATGTCTTGCCCGGTCAGCCAGCGGAACTGTTTGTTATCCAGAGGCGCATCTGTGCAGGCCGCCAGAATATCACGCGCACGCGGACCGTTCAGCGCCAATGCAGACCAGCTGTCTGACAAGACTGTGATCTCTGCTTTCTCATCTTGTTTGTTCTGGTTCAGATGATCCAGCAGACGCTGTTCAAAAAAGGCCGCACAGACCAGATAATAGCTGTCTTCTTGATTTCTGAAAATTGTGGTCTCCAGCTCAATGCGGCCGCGCCGGTTCAGCATATGCCCCAGGGTGATGCCGCCGACGCGTGCAGGCAATTTATTCGCCACCAGCCTGTCCAGAAGCGCTGCTGCGCCCGGGCCAGACACTTGTATCTTGGTAAAGGCTGTCACATCAATGAGGCCAGCTGCCTCACGCACGGCCTTGACCTCTGCTTCTATCATGTCATGGACCTGATTGCGGCGGAATGAATAATGATCATGCTGGGCAACCCCGTCACGCGCGAACCAGCGCGGACGTTCAAAACCGAACACCTCTTCATGAACGGCCCCTTTTGCCTTCAGAATATCATGCAGAGTCGAGGGTTTGATCGGCCGTCCGGCAAGCCGGTTAAAATGCGGGAACGGAATTTCATGGCGCAGGCAGTAATCTTCTTTTGCCTTAATCACCTGCCAGTCTTTGGTTGCATAAGCCCCGAACCGGCGTGGATCATAATCCCGCATGTAAATATCAGCAGCCCCATGAACCATCCAGCGGGCCAGCTCACGCGTCAGGCCAGGTCCCCAGCCAATACCGATTTGCGTGCCACAACAACACCAGTAATTGCGCACACCCGGCGCAGGCCCGATTAACGGGTTACCATCAGGCGGGTGGGAAATTGCCCCATGCACTTCACGGCTGATGCCCAGCTCTGCGAAAATAGGCATCCGGTTCAGACTTTCTTCAAGCCAGGGCATCACCCGGTCATAGTCAGGGGCAAATAATTCATTTTCAGCTTCCCATGGACAATGATCTTCCCACACTGTGTTCGGATTTTCTTTTTCATAAATCCCGATAAGGCCGCGTTTCTGTTCCATCCGAATATAGCCAGAGACCATCTTATCATCACGGATCACAGGCAGTTCAGTACCCAGATCGGCAAATTCAGGAACAGGTTCAGTGACAAAATAATGATGTGTCATAGAGGTCATCGGCAATTGCAGACCAGACCATTCGCCCATCTGGCGCGCGTAAGTGCCACCCGCATTCACCACATGTTCACAGGTAATTGAGCCCTGTTCGGTTTCGACCAGCCATTCACCATTGGCCAGTTGGGTAATGTTGGTTGCCTGGCAGCGGCGGATGATTTTCACGCCCAGCTGGCGCGCGCCCTGCGCCATTGCCATAGTCACATTCGAGGGATCAACATGACCGTCATCAGGGGTGTGCAAGGCGCCCAAAACCCCATCCAGATTATAAAAAGGGTGCAGATCAGCGACCCGGTCAGGGCCCACCAATTCAATGTTAAAGCCAAGCGAGCGACCAACAGATAATGTGTGCCGCAACCAGTCCATTTCATCTTCGGTATAGGCCAGCCTGAAGGAGCCACAACCATGCCAGGTCACAGCCTGACCGGTTTCTGCCTCCAGCGCGCCTGCATAGAGCCCGATATTATAGTCAACACATTTGCCCAAACCGAATGAGCTGGTCGAATGGGTGATCTGGCCAGCTGCATGCCAGGTGCTGCCACTTGTCAATTCCGCCTTTTCCAGCAGAACAACATCTGTCCAGCCTTCATGGGCAAGGTGATAGGCAAGTCCACATCCCATCACGCCGCCCCCAACGATCACCACTTTCGCCTGGCCAGGCACTTTTTGTTCGCTCATCATCAGCCCTATCATTGTCTCTGCCTGGTGTCTTATCTGTCTGGCACCAGTTCTGCCTAGACAGATTAATGATACAAATATACCATAGTCAACTATGAATGACGCAAATGTATCATCACAACGGCTTGACCGGCTAGCAGAAGAACTGCCGGAGCTGACCCCAGAAGCGCGTAAAGCAGCAACTTATGTGCTGGAAAACCCGCTGGATGTGGGCGTTCTGACGGTGCGAGAGATTGCAGATGCCGCGAATGTGAACCCGAATACGGTGGTGCGGATGGCCCGCCAGATTGGCTTTGCCGGCTATGATGAATTCCGGGCGCCTTTTCGTGAAGCGATTCGCAATGGGACGGCCGGATTTCCTGACCGGGTCAGATGGCTGCAGGAGACCCGTAAATCAGGGACCATGGGCGGACTTTATGCCGATATGGTCCAAAGCGCGCTGGCCAATATTGAGCAGACCTTTGCTGATATCCAGATTGACCAGCTGATCGCGGCGGCAACATCGGTGTGGCAGTCACGCAATGTGTTCACGCTGGGTGTTGGCATCAATAATTCCAATGCCCGCAATTTCACCTATCTGGCCTCGACAGGGATGGTTCAGTTTCATGCGATTCCCCGGTCAGGTTCAACGCCAGTTGATGATTTGGCCTGGGCGGACAGCCATGATGTGCTGATCGCGATCACATGTAAGCCTTATCGGGCTGAAGTGGTGGAGGCCGTGAGGATTGCCAAAGAACAGGGGCTGACCATCATCGGTCTTTCAGACAGTCCGGCCAGCCCGGTGATTTTAAATGCTGACCATGGTTTTGTTGTCTCAACAGATACACCGCAATTTTTCCCTTCATCAGTCAGTATTATTGCGCTTCTGGAAACGCTGTTGTCAGTGGTTATTTCTGTGGCCAGTGATGAAATTGTTGACCGGGTTGAAAAATTCCATCACCGTCGCCACCAACTCGGACTTTATACAGAGGTGTAAACATGACGACCCCGATTCATTCTCTTGATGCCCGCTATTACACCGATCCGCAGATGTTTGCCCGAGAGCAAGCGGGTCTGTTTGCCCGCACTTGGCAATTTGCCTGTCATTTATCAGCTCTGCCGGCAGCCGGCTGTTACACCAGTTTTGAGATTGCTGGCGAGGAGCTGTTTGCGTTGCGGGGGCGTGATTCTCAGGTGCGGGTCTTTTATAATGTCTGCCAGCATCGGGCGCATCAGCTGGTGTCGGGAACAGGGCGTGCGCCAACCATCACCTGCCCCTATCATGCCTGGAGCTATGATTTTGAGGGTAGCTTGCGGGCCGCCCCGAATTTGGACGTTGTTGCCGGCGTTGAGGCGTCAGAAATTTGCTTAACAGAGGTGCGCTGCGAGGCGTTTCTGGGATTTTTATTTGTCAATCTGGATCCGGGCGCCCAGCCCATGGACAGCTGGTTTCCAAATGTACGGGCAGAACTGGAAGACTGGGTGCCGAACTGGGCTGAGCTGAAGCCGCTGGAATGGGTTGAAATCCCTGAAAAATGCAATTGGAAAGTGTCCGTCGAAAATTATTCAGAATGTTATCATTGCGCGCTGAACCACCTGACATTTTCAAATGGAGTTGTCAAACCAGAAACCTATGACATCCAACCGCAGGGCAAATGCCTGCGCCATACAACCGAATGCCAGAACCTGGAGAGTATGAGCTATGATATCCATTCTGGTTTTGCCCATTTTGATGAATATTCAAGCTGGTATTTATGGCCGTTATTCAGCTTTCAGGTCTATCCGGGCAATGTACTGAATACCTATCACTGGCGCGCTCATGGCCCTGATCAGGTGACGGTGTGGCGCGGCTGGTATTCAGTAAATGGCGCTGAAGACGCAAGAATTCGTAAATTGGCAGTTCAGGACAGACAGACCACTGTGGAAGAAGATATTCATCTAGTTGAATCGGTCCAGCGCGGGCTGCAGTCGCGCGGGTACCGTCCAGGACCTCTGGTGATCGACCCAAATTGTGGCGTGAATTCAGAACATCCTGTAATGCATTTGCAAAGCTGGATGCGCCAGGCCGCAGATGATCTGAATACATAACCTCTGGCACATAATCTTAAGGACCCCATCATGGCTGCGTTTCAGAATTATATTAATGGTGTTTATGTTGATGGCGGCGCGGGCCGGATTGACGTGACCAACCCTGCCACAGGTGAGACAGTTGGCGATCAGGCTCTGGCAGATGCGCGTGATGTTGACCAGGCTGTTGCCGCAGCAAAGGCAGTGCATGAGGCAGGCGCATTTTCAGGTTTGCGGCCAGTTGAGCGCGGCCGCATGGTCCAGAAAATGGGTCACTATCTTCTGCAGCATAAAAATAAGCTGGCCACTCTTTTGACATTGGAACAAGGCAAGCCTTTATGGGAGTCGCATATCGAAATTGAGGGGGCAGCCCGCTATTTTGAATATTACGGCAATCAGGCAGAAACAATCGAAGGGCGATCTATCCCCCTCGGCCAGGGCTATTTTGATTTCACAGTTTACGAACCCTTTGGAGTATCGGCTCAGATCATCCCCTGGAATTATCCGATAGAGATGACTGCCCGATCTTTGTCTGCAGCGCTGGCAACAGGTAATGCTTGTGTAATAAAGTCACCTGAGCTGACACCGCTGACCCATTATATTTTTGCAGAGGCTGCTGAAGCAGCCGGACTGCCGGAAGGGGCGGTGAATATTTTATGCGGTCTTGGCCATGATGCAGGCGCTGCCCTGGCAGCACATCGCGATGTCAGGCAAATCGTGTTTACAGGTTCTGTTGAAACCGGGGTAGCGATTGCCTCTGCCGCAGCCAAGAATGTTGTGCCTTGTGTGCTGGAATTAGGCGGTAAATCAGCAGCAATTATTCATGATGATGCGGATCTGCAGGCCTTTGAATCAGACCTGCGCTGGGGCATATTTTTCAATGCAGGACAGGTGTGTTCTGCCATGTCACGGGTGATTGTACATAGCTCACGCAAAGTAGAATTGCTGGAGCGAGCCGCTTCTGTTGCCCAGTCATTGCAGCTTGATGAAGGCATGAATCTGCCTGAATTTGGCAATAATATGGGTGCAATGGTGTCTGAAGCGCAACGTGACAGAGCAGAAACCATAGTTGCTGCAGCGGTTGCAGAAGGCGCAGAGCTGGTCTGTGGCGGCCACCGCCCGAACCGGCAAGGCGCATTCCTAGAGCCCACTGTGCTGGCCTGTCAGCCAGATCATGCCATCGCCCAGCAAGAAGTGTTCGGGCCGGTATTAAGCGTGCTGAGCTTTGACGATGACGAACAGGCTGTCGCGATCGCGAATTCAACTGATTATGGCCTGGTGGCAGGTGTGTTCACAAAAGACCTGAACAGAGCCACAAAAGCAGCGGCAGGGCTGCGGGCAGGACAAGTATTCATCAATGAATGGTATGCAGGGGGGGTAGAAACACCATTTGGCGGTTATGGCAAATCAGGATATGGCCGCGAAAAAGGCCGTGAGGCGTTGTGGAATTATGTACAGACGAAAAATATCGCGATAAAGCGGTAGCCTTGCGGGCTGCGCTAGTCCGCTTCAGCAACAGACCGGAACAGCGGCAATCTGTGTGGCTGATATCACCGGTCACGTTCCCTGCGTCAGGACAAAGAAAATGACACATAAACAGAGTGTGGCCAAAACAGAAAACATCCAGTTCCACCCCACTGTCAGCTGAAGCGGGTGCTTGCCATTCATCGATGACATCATCAGAACAACTGTGGCAAAAGGCGAGGTTGTCATTGACAAGGCCCAGCCAGAAGAAATCGCCAATGCAGCCAAAGTGGGATCAACCGGCAGCACAGGAAGGCTGCCCAGAAGCGTTCCAAAAAAGACCGCCATCATAATCGGGCTGACCCCGAGCCAGGAAAAGGGCATCATGATGACCGCAAGACAGATCAGCACAACATAATCAGGTACAGCCATCAGCCCGAGCATGTCCGCCAAATCTTGTGCAGGCACCATTTCTGCACTTAACCGGCCGATATACCCAGAAGACGCCAGCGCCAACATTATTTTTGCGTTATTTGGCAGTTGATAAAGACAGATATCTCTGCCCAATTTGACTGCCGTTCTTGGCGTCCTGTCCGTATCACGGTTTTGCGCCCATAACCACATCAGCATCACCACAGGACAAGATACCAATAAGCCAAAAACAAAGCTGTCTTCAAACAGGTATGAGATCACAACAGTCAGGCTGAACAACAAACATAAAACAGACAAAAATCCGATCAATGCTGGCAGCGGCAATATGGCCTGTTGGCGGGGACGGGATGAGGCCCCGCGCAAATGACGAAAGCGCCATCGATCCTCTGCCCAGCCGACCAGACAAATCACAGCCGCACAAAACAGACCATAAACAGTCCACAGCTCGCGGCTGATCCCGTCTATCAGCTCAAGAACGGCAAGCGGTGCAATTGCTGTTGGTGACCATACCACACCCCAACTAAACCCGCGCAACATTGCGGTTAACTGGCGTTGTTCACGGATTGCGGCAATGTCTTTTTGTTCAGTTTCAACACCTTTTTGGATCAATGGTGTCAGCAAACTGATGATGCCAAGATTAAACAATATGGACATAAAATTAGTGCCACCAAAGACAGCGAAATACCGTCGGGCCGGAGGTTGGCGTGTCAGGTACTGGCCAGTGGCTGAAACAGCAGCAGAAGTCACAGCTGTTTCATGTAACAGCGCCAGCAACAGCAAAAACCCCATCAGAAACACAGCCTGACTGATCGCCGCATCAAATACAGACCAGGGCATATCAAGGCCAAACACAGCCACAACAGTCAAACCCGAACACAGCGCCAGAAGATAGGCTTCACGCAAGCTCACAAAGCGCCAGCTGCATAAAAACACACCACCAGCCGCACAATAAGAAATGATGCTGAAAATTGCGAAATCTGTTGCCCGTGCCAGCAACATAAACAGCATCACACCAAGCATGAACAGCCCGGTCACAGGTCTTAGTCTTTCAGAGACATCATCCACAAATTCACAGCCCTAAAGCGTATCAGTTACCCCTCTCATCATAAGTTTACACAAAAACAGGGCATCTGTAACAGCCTTGACAGGCTGATTTCTTCTGGATTTGATAGACAGAGCAGTCCTGTCACAAGTTCACGATAAGCAAATGTCAAAAAAGGTATATATTGCCAGCGGCGCGGGATTTTCAGGAGACAGATTTGATGCTGCAGTCCCGCTTGTTGACCATCTGTCCAGCTGCAATGGACCACGCTATCTTATTTTTGAAGTACTGGCCGAGCGCACAATAGCGCTTGCCCAAATCGCCAAAAATGCTGATCCCGATGCGGGCTATTCGCCCTATCTGGACAATTATTTGCGGCCCATTTTGCAACAGGTGAAAACCCACAAGATCAAAATTGTATCGAATATGGGCGCAGCCAACCCTTTGGCAGCGGCACGTCATGTCAACCGGCTTGCTGCAGAATTAGGCTTGCCGCCCTTTAAAATAGCTGTGCTTCAGGGAGATGATTTAACGGCCTATTTAGATAAGCAGACAATTTTGCAGGCGCCAACAATGGAGGGCAATCGCCTGTCAGGGCGCGAGCTGAAAGCAGCAAATGTTTATCTGGGCGGTGATGCTGTTGCAAAAGCATTGGCAAAAGATGTCGATATCGTCCTTGTTGGCCGGACAACAGACAGTGCATTGGTGCTGGGCCCGCTGATGCATGAATATGGCTGGGCAGAAGATGATTGGGACAGCCTGGCTGCAGGAACAATTTGCGGCCATCTTTTGGAATGTGGTGCACAGGTAACAGGTGCGTATTTTGCTGACCCGGGGTTTAAAGATGTTCCTGCTCTGGCTGAGGTCGGGTTTCCCCTTGCTGAAATCGAACAGGATGGAAGCTTTGTTATCACCAAACCTGAGCGTACCGGTGGCTGTGTTACAACAGCAACCGTAACCGAACAGCTGTTATATGAAATGCATGATCCCTCCTGCTACATTGTTCCGGATGTTTGCGCTGATGTCACCCGCCTGTACCTAACAGAAGAGTCGGAAAACCGGATAAAGGTCAAGGGCATCAAAGGAACGCCGCGACCAGCTGAGCTGAAAGCAACTGTGTGTGTGGATGGCGGGTTCATGGCTGAGACGGAATTAAGCTATGCCGGATTAAACAGCCTTGCCAGAGCACAACTGGCTGGTGATGTGGTTATGGAGCGGATGAAAAAGTCCGGGTTCAACGGTGATATCCGCCGCGACATCATTGGGGCGTATTCTGTTCTTGAAGGGGGGTCTGAGCAGTTTTCATCACCTGAAACGCTGCCCTTTGACGGGGATTACAGACTGCGCCTTTCCTTGATCTCTGCATCTAAAGCACCTGCCCAAAAATTATGTGATGAGCTTCAGCACCTGTATTGTTCCGGGCCAGCTGCTGGGGGCGGGTTTCGGGGCAGTGTCACCCCGCAAATGGCGTCTGCCTCCATTCTGCTGAACAGAGCCCTTATTGGACCCCACATCACGGTGGAGGTTGTGGACAAATGACCGATATGAACGCTTCACGTCTGTTGCCGCTTCATGCAATTGCCCATAGCCGGGCAGGTGACAAAGGCAATGTCAGCAATATCTCCTTAATCGCTTACAAACCAGAAGCCTATGCGTTTATCGCAGAACAGGTAACAGAAGATAAAGTGCACAAGCTTTATACACATCTGGGCGCAACCAGCGTTAAGCGCTATGATTTACCGCTGCTTTCCGCGTTCAATTTTGTCATTGATGATGTATTGGATGGCGGTGTGAACGCATCACGTTCAGTTGACCGACATGGCAAAACCCTCAGCTATATCCTGCTCGGGCGGTTCGTTATGGATATCCCGGCAGAACTGATCCCAAAGGACTCTCCTTATCTTGATCCCTCATTCCGCTGGCAGACTGTCTAAGCTGTGAACGCGTCCAGATCGTAAATATTGCCCGCAGGTACGCCGCCGTCAAAATAATCACAGATATTAGATGCTGCCTGATAGGACATGCGGTACAGACTTTCGGCAGTGAAAGCCGCAGCATGAGGGCTGAGCTGGGTATTATCTGCCTCTAATAACGGATTATCTGCAGTGATCGGCTCTACCGAGAAAACATCAGAGGCAGAGGCCCCAATATGTCCTGAGCCTGTCAGTTCGGCCAAGGCTTTCTCATCAACAATGCCGCCACGTGCGCAATTCACCAGATAGCTGCCTTTTGGCATCTGCAGCATCTTGTCCTTATCAATCAAATTTGCAGATTTGTCCGTGAGCGGGATGTGAATTGTCAAAAAGGTGCTGCGCTTCAACCCTTCATTCAGATCATGAACAAGTTCAAACCCATCAACCTCACTTACACCTGCATCAAATTTTTCATCGCAAATCAGAACCGTCATCCCAAAGGCCCGCGCCAAAGCCGCGACCCGGGTGCCGATACGACCATACCCCAGAACCAGAATCGTCCGCGCGCCAATATCAAAAGCCTTGATATGGGTGCGCTGGCTGTAGTCAGTGCGCACAACGTGATCCATATAAACAGGATTTTTGGCCATATTCAGCATAAACATAAATGTATGTTCGACAACGGACTGCGCATTCGCATCAGACGCAATCGCCACTGTGATATTCTGGCTGCGGGCGCAGGCGACATTAATTGTATCACAACCCACGCCATGTTTTGATATCACCTTCAGATTGGGCAGTGACAGGATCTGCTCAGATGAAATTCTGTTGGTGCGGACCAGAATGGCCTCTATATCCTCAGCCCGCGCGCTAAGTTCATCAGCACTTACTGTCCAGCCTTCGATCACTTCAAATCCGTTCTGCCGGAGAAGGTCTGGTCCTGCCTGATGGATTTTTTCGGTTACCAGTACAGTCTTCATCTCTTCCTGTCCTTCAGTCTTCACATTGAAAATTCAAAGGCAGCACCAGTATGCGGTCATACTGATGCTGCCTGCATGTTTGTCGGATTACCCGCTATCCCGTGAGGAATTTGGGCAGCCACAGGGCAATTTCCGGATAGAACATCACCAGCAGCATACCGGTTATCTGCAGAGCGATAAACGGCAGCACAGAGGCAAATATCTCTTGCAGAGTGATATCCGGCGGCGCCACAGATTTCAGCCAGAAACAGGCAGGCCCGAACGGTGGTGACAGGAAGTAAATCTGGATGTTCATGACAAACAGCACACCAAACCAAACCGCTGCCCATTCTGGCTCAAGGCCTAATTCAGGGGCCATCCCCACCACAACCGGCGCAAATACAGGCACGGTGATAAAAGCAATGGCAATCCATTCCATAAAGGTGCCCAACACTACCAAAATGGCCATCATCACAAAGACAATACCAAGGGCAGGCAAACCAAGATTAGAGAATAAGGACCGCAGAAAATCACCGCCGCCGACCAGGTTATAAATGCCAACAAAGGACACCGCGCCCAAAATCAACCACACAATTGTGCCTACGGTTGACATGGTTCCGGCCAGAGCAACCTGCAGCAAATTCCAGCTGAAAGAATTCCGGATTAATGCGACAATAATCGCGCCAACCACGCCAACTGACGCAGCCTCTGTAACCGTGGCAATGCCGCCATAAATTGATCCCATCACACAGAAAATCAGAAAAATGCTTAAGCCCACTGCCATGAATTTTTCTCTGGACAGCTTCATCTCTGTGCCTCTGGCCGCTGCCACTTCTTCAGCCGTTGGTGCCATTGACGGGTTCAGATTAACACGGGCGAGAACATAAATTCCGTAAAATGTAGCAAGCAACAGACCAGGCACAGCCCCGGCCATAAACAGATCGCCAATCGCCACCTGTGCTGCCAGTCCATAGATAATCATAATGATGCTTGGTGGAATCAGTGTCGCCAAAGATCCTGCTGCACAAATCAGCCCGATAGACATTTTGCGGTCATAGCCAAGGCGCAAGAGCTGTGGAAGAGCAACCAGACCCAACATAACAATCTCACCGCCCATCACACCAGACATCGCAGCCAGAATCACAGCAACAATAATGGTCTGGATAGCGACCCCGCCACGCAGTTTGCCTGCAAAAATGGACATGGCATCAAACAAATCCTCTGCAACCCCTGCCCGCTCAAGAATGGAGGCCATTAATACAAACAGAGGCACGGCAATCAGAGGGTATTTTTCCAACAGACCAAAAGCGTTTGTTGAAACCAGATACAGGCCGCCATAACCAAAGTAGAACAGCGCACTGAGAATGGATACGATAAGTGTCACAACCCCCAGCGGCATACCTGTCATCATCAGCGCGATCATCAGGCCAACAATCAACATGCTGGCTGATGCAATCCCCATCTCACGCATATCGATCAGGCCAGAGGGATCAACGGTTGACCCAACAGCGGCATATAACCCGTTAATGCTGCCAAACAGAATATTTGCCTCGCCCAGATAATGAGCGCCAACCACACTGATCAGCCGAATGAAAATCAGCCCCGCAACAACAAGCACAATCGTTTTCGCTGCTGAAGAGGTCACGTGCCTGTGCAGATTCACCAGCAGCTGGACAAGGTACATAATTGCCCCAACAACCAGCATGGTTTTGAGAATCATAGGCTGAGGTGAATTCCAGGCAGACCCCATCCGCTCTACCATCCGAATTGATTCCATCGCCCTGACAATCGAATCATCTGCCAAAAGCCATAAAGCCAGTATCCCGACGACATAAGCGAACAGGTCGAGATACCATTTCCCTTTATCCCCTGCCATCAAATAGAGCACATTAATTGCGATATGACGCTTATGAAGAGTGATATATCCTGCCGACAGCATCCATGCCGTCGCACATAACACCATCACAACTTCAAATGCCCATTGCGTTGGCGCGTTGAACAAATAGCGTGAGACAACTTCATATATCGTTGCTAATGCAGCCAGAAGGTAGAGATGTGAAACAGCCAGGCCCGAAAACTTACTGAAATGATCAATAAACCGAAACGGCCCTGGTTCTGGTTCAAAAACAGTTGTATCTCTCGGCACACCGGCCTTGTCAACATTCGTCATTATTTCCCCCAAATCCAATTCATAAACGCAACTTTTTATTCAAAAACTGCTATTTCTTGGTAATTCATATCTGATCAGGTGGTCATTCCTGATAATTAAAGCTTGCAGTAAATCAATTTTTATTCAAGCATAAACATATCAGATGTTGTCCGCATGTCGGGAGGAATATGAGATGAGCGAACCAACACGAGTTGATAGCGTCACCACTTATGGTCATTGGGCTACCGTTGCAGGTTATCTGTTGGCGTTTGTGATCGTTTATCTCATGTTTGCAATCGCTGACGGCTTCAGCTGAGTCAAAAAACGTGAAAATAAATAACTTTTTTGGAGGATGAATGATGAAACGGTTAGCCGTTCTGACAATGGCAGGGGCATTGATGGCTACTGCTGGCGTTGCTGACGCCAAGACATTGAAGTTCCAGCAGAGCTCGAATGCGGGCGACTGGGCACATACCTACATGACAAACGCAACGCCATTGCTGGAAACAATGACAAATGGCAGCCTGAAGATTGAAGCTCTGCCGACAAAGTCAGTTGTGCCACACAGAGAAACGATCGATGCCGTTGCGAACGGAATCCTTGACGGTGACTTTAATGCGATTGCCTATTTTTCCGGGCGGGATCCTGCCTTTGCGATCATGGGTGACCTGATCGCTGGCTATGACACGCCAGAACAATATCAGGATTATTGTATGCATGGCGGCGGCAAAGAAATGCTGCAGAAGATCTATGACACATTAATGCCGGGCAAGATCAAGGTTCTTGGTTGCGGGCCATATGGTAAGGAAGCGTTCGTTGCGAAGGTTCCTTTATATGGTGTGGATGATCTGAAAGGCCTGAAGCTGCGTTCACCAGAAGGTCTGGCTGCTGATGTGTTCCGCCGTGCAGGGGCCTCACCATCGTCTATCCCATTCTCAGAAGTGTACACATCTCTTGAAAAAGGGATTGTTGATGCTGCTGACGCGTCAGTTTACATCAATAACCATGCTTCTGGCTTCCACAAAATTGCAAAATATCCGCTTTATCCGGGCATTCACTCAATGGCCAACCTGCAGACCATCATCAATAAGCGGGTCTGGGACGGGTTGAGCCCACAAGAGCAGGCTGCTCTTGAGACATGGACCTATGCGACATGGCAGCGTAAGTTGCGTTCAGCTACGCTGGAAGGCCTGGATCAGGTGCAGAAGGATAAAGCTGATCCGGATATCACGGTGATTGACTGGTCAGTTGAAGAGCGGAAAAAGTTCCGTGAGATCGCTGTTGAAGCCTGGTACGCCATGGCAGAAAAGAGCCCGCTTGCAAAAGAAGCTTTGGATTCAAATCTGGCTTATATGAAGAAGATTGGTCTGCTTGACTAAATTTTTCTTCACTTAACTGAAGAACAGGCAGTTTGTCATGGACGGGCTGCCTGTTTTTTTATTCACTGTTTGAGTTGTTTTAAGGCCCATTCACAAAGGATAATCACCATGAATATCTATGATTTTTCAAACCGGACAGCCGTTGTAACAGGCGGGGGCAATGGCATTGGCGCTGCGGTTGTAAAAAAACTGACCACATCCGGGGCAAAGGTCTGTATCTGGGATATGAACCCGGATGAGTGTGAGGCGGAGATTAACAACCTGCCCGCAACAACCTGTCAGATAATCCAGACCGATGTGAGTGATTATAACAGTGTTTCAGCTGCGCTGGTGCAGACCAAAGCTGTTTTTGGTCCCGTGGACGTGCTGGTGAACAGCGCCGGCATTGCTGGCCCGACTCACAGCCTGGCAGACTATCCTGTGGACCAGTGGCGCCAAGTCCAAGCCATTAATCTGGATGGAACCTTTCATTGTTGTAAGGTTGTGATTCCGGACATGATCACTTCTGGTTATGGGCGTATCGTCAATATTGCGTCTGTTGCCGGCAAAGAGGGCAATCCGAATGCTTCTGCATATTCTGCGTCAAAAGCGGCGGTCATTGCCCTGACCAAATCGCTTGGCAAGGAGGTCGCTGAACATGATATCGCAGTCAATTGTGTAACACCTGCAGCAGCAAAAACCCGCATTTTTGAACAAGTGTCACAGGAATTTGTGGATTATATGCTGTCAAAAATTCCGCGCGGTCGCTTTGTCACGGTAGACGAAATTGCCAATCTGATTACATGGGTGGCATCAGCTGAGAATTCATTCACCACAGGGGCAACTTTTGACATATCCGGCGGACGCGCGACTTATTGATCTGTTCATATTCAGGTTCGCGCGGCCTCAAAAGCGGCCCAGGCTTCTGCAAAAGCCTCATAGTCAAAACCTGTTTGCCGGGCCGGGTCCAGGACCAAACGTTCTGTTTCAACCAGCTTGTTTATGGCGGCTGAAATCGACGGGATCACGTCTGCGGGGATCACCAAAGCGCCATGACGGTCTGCATGAATCAGATCGCCTTCCGCAACAGATAGCCCCATGATCTGGACAGGTGTACCCATTTCTTTGACATGTACAAACGCATGTGACGGGCCTATCGAACCGGCAATCAACGGAAACCCCTTTGGCAGATCCCCTAAATCGCGCATCACGCCATTTGTTACCGCACCAGACACGCCTAAGCCTTTATGCACTGTCGTGTTTATCTCGCCCCAGAAGGCGCCCACACAGTCCGGATAATCGCAATCTTCAATCACCGCAACAGCGGGTCGACGGGCGTTTGATATATATCTGTAATAGGCCATCCGTTTCTGCCTGGTCACTTCCGGCGGCTCTTCTGGCGGTGCCTGTGCAGCGATTTTTGCTGTTAACGCATAACCGACAACAGCCTGTTCTTCTGGTGCAGAGCTGAACATAGTGCCTTTGGTAAAATGATTAAAACCACGCTTGCCCTGTGCTGCCTCAATAGCATTACATACGGTCGGGGTATCAACAGACCTTAAGGTTTTCAGTAAAAGTTCATTCATCCAAATCTCCTGTATTCATATCGCCTTCCAGCGGATAGCTCAGCGCTGCAATATCTGTTATTCCCTGCGTCTTACCCAGAATGACACGCTGTCACAGTAAAGGCTATTCGCTGTTTAAAATTAAATCAGCAGCTTTTTCAGCAATCATCATCGTTGGCGCATTGGTGTTGCCAGATGTAATAAACGGCATAATTGACGCATCGGCCACACGCAGCCCGCTTACCCCCCTTACCTTCAGTTCGGGGGTTACCACATGATCAGACTGATCGGCTGGCCCCATTCTGCATGTGGACACAGGATGATATACGGTATTTCCGGTTTGTTTTGCAAAATCCAGAAGCTCGTCATCTGATACACAGTCAGGCCCCGGCCGTGCTTCAGTTTTAACAATGGCCGTGATGGCATCTGCTGCCATGATATCACGGGCAATTTTCATCCCCTCCACCAAAACAAGCCTGTCGATTTCCGCATCAAGATATCGCGGATGAATTTCAGGCGCTCTGTTTGGGTCTGCCGAAGTAATATGGGTATAACCACGGCTGTGGGGACGCAGCTGACAGGGGCCAACGGACAGGGCAGGGAATTTGTCAAACACACGTTTTGCCGGATCTGAAAAGCTGGCATGCGCCGCATGAAACTGAATATCTGGCTGAGCGTCTGTTGCAAACCGGCTGGCAACGAAACCGCCAACAATGCCCGCAGGCATTGTTAATGCCCCTCTTCTGCGAAAAAGAAAATTCGCGACTTCTTGAACAAAGCCAAGCGTTGATAAAGACGTGTTTAAACTGTCTTGTGAGGACAGTTCCCAAGTCAGGCGGGTGAGAAAATGATCCGTCAGATGTTCGCCAACAGCAGGCAGGTTTACGCGCGGAACAATGCCAACAGATTGCAGTCGTTCTGCCGCGCCTATGCCAGACAGCTCAAGCAGCTGAGGTGAGCCAAATGCTCCTGCAGATAAGATCACTTCCCGCCGCGCGCTCAGCTTTGCTGTCTTGCCCTGATGAGAGATGATAAGACCGGTTACGTTATGCCCGGTTTCACCAAAACATAATTGCTGTGCTTGTACGTTAGACAAAACCCTCAGATTTTCACGATTGCGAACAGGAGCAATGAAGGCTCTGTAGCTTGACAGTCTGAGGCCGTTCTTTTGGGCAAGCTGGAAGTAGGAAAATCCAGACTGGTCAGCGCCATTATAATCTATATTTGTCGGATATCCGCATTGTCCGGCCGCCTCTATGAACAGATCGAGCGTTTGATATCTGGTCCGTGGCGGGGAGATATGCAGCTCACCAGCAAAGCCATGCAGGCCCTCATCCAAATCATCAGGGTGATACTGCATCTGCACAGATTTTTTAAAATAAGGCAGTAGATCATCAAACGACCATCCTGTATTACCCGCTTGTGCCCAATTGTCAAAATCATGAGCCTGACCTCTTACATAGAGCATGCCATTAATCGAGGACGTCCCGCCAAAGACCTTCCCTCTTGGCATATTCACAGCCCTGCCATTCAGGTGATCCTGAGGGCGTGTTGAAAACATCCAATTCAGCGCCGGGTTTGTCATGACATTCACAAACCCTGCAGGAATGTGAATTAAGGGATGGGTATCGGCGCCCCCTGCCTCAACCAGGATGACCCGGTTCGCAGGATTTTCGCTCAAGCGGCTGGCCAGGATACACCCTGCTGAGCCAGCACCGACCACAATGAAATCTGCTTCTGCAAGCAGAGCTGCATCATCCGGGAAATCTGCGCTTTTGGTCCTGTCTTGCATATTTCATTATCCCAACCATAACCAAGCACTTCTGCAGCCCTCTTGCCGCATCAAACCTTAACTATCGGTTATAATGGATGAATATACAAGTCAGCAGACGCAAGGTGAACAGAAGGTCAGGCTGTATAGAAAGTTCAGTTACAGACCGGCGCTGTTTTCCTGCCAACAGCATGTTACAGACAGGGGAATAAATATCACCAGTAAGGGAACGCGACCAACTTCAATGGTAGTTTTCTGAAATAGGTAGGGATTGGTTGCGGGGGCAGGATTTGAACCTGCGACCTTCAGGTTATGAGCCTGACGAGCT